>NZ_JBGQOM010000003.1:0-477322 GCF_052119645.1 Flavobacterium sp. W21_SRS_FM6 | reverse complement strand
ATAAAACATGAATTTTTTTGGTAGACACTCATCAAGTGAGTGCCCACACAGATTGTCTTGTTATTAATTGTTAAAGAACGTTTAAACAACTCATCGCTGAGTAGTTAAGGTAACCATCTTAAATCGCTACCTGGAATCTTTCTCACTTTAGGCCTAAGCCTTGCTCGTTTCAGCGTTTTAAAGTCTGTCCCGAAGCGAGGAGGCGCATTATAGAGAAGCTATCACCACTTGCAACACCTTTTTTAAAATAATTGTTTAAGTGGTTATTATTCCAACAAAATACGGTTTTTTGCTTTTAAATGCAGCAATATTGATAGTGATTTTGGTAACCTTTATCAAGTTGCAAACTTTAAATAGGGTTAGGTATGACATTACGCCGTTACAAAAAGATTTATCCCTCGATAGATGAAAGTTGTTATATAGACAGTTCTGCGGTGCTGGTTGGTGATGTTGAGTGTAAGTCAGATGTCAGCATTTGGCCTTTGGTTGCAGCAAGAGGTGATGTGAATTACATCAAAATTGGGGCCCGCTCTAATATTCAGGATGGTACCGTTTTGCATGTAAGTCGAGCCAGCGAAGTTAATCCTCTTGGGTTTCCTCTAGTTATTGGTGAGGACGTGACTGTTGGGCATAAATGTATGTTGCATGGTTGCACATTAGGTAATCGAATATTAGTGGGCATGGGCGCCATCATTATGGATGGGGTTGTAGTAGAAGATGATGTATTCATTGGTGCTGGTAGTTTGGTGCCACCCAATAAAACATTAGTGTCAGGCTATCTGTACGTGGGTAATCCTGTAAAACAAGTTAGACTGTTGAAAGAAAGCGAATCAGCTTTTTTGAAACAATCTGCATTAAACTACGTAAAGCTTAAAGATGAATATATTAACGAAGTTAACTAGCGCAGCAGATCTATATGAAGATGAACTTCACCAGCAGAATTGGTCTTTTCATCTTTGATCATAAACTCCAAATATTCTTCAATATCAAACTGGTGGCTGATATAAAATGCGGTCAAAGACATTTCATCAGCTCCAGTAATAAAGCAGTGAATCAACTGGCCTTGGGATAACGCATCTATTTTTATACTTTGAGATTCTTGCACATAGAGTGCACCATCCAATATTTGGATGAGTTGATTCATAATGCCTCTCTGAGTTTATGGATCACCGGATCAACGGAAGGCCTTACACCTCTCCAAACATAAAAGCTTTCTGCTGCTTGCCCCACCAGCATACCTAAGCCGTCATATACGTGTTTGACGCCTAAATTACTGGCATGTTGCATAAACACTGTTGCCCTATCTGCATAGCTCATGTCATAGACAAAACTAGCAGCAGCAATAATATCGGATGAAACCGCTGGCAGTTCAGCACTTAAACTGGCAGAAGTAGAATTAATTATGAGATCAAAAGACGCATCATTGCATTGTAAGTCATCAAAACCACAGCTTTGTAAATTGGCATGTTGAATAATGGATGCTAGTTGCGCAGCTTTCGATGGGGTGCGATTCGCTATCATTAACGTTGCGGGTTTTTGTTCCATCAAAGGTTGTAATACGCCGCGAGCGGCACCACCCGCACCTAATATTAATATGCGTTTATTGTTAAGTGGAATAGCTAAGCGAAGGAGGTCTTTTACCAAGCCTGGGCCATCAGTGTTATCACCAAAGACACTACCATCTTTTCGCAATTGTAAGGTGTTGACTGCGCCTGCAATTGTTGCCCTAGTTGAACGCTCATTTGCAAACTCAAAGGCCGCTATCTTAAACGGTGCTGTCACATTCGCGCCGCTACCGCCTTGAGAGAAAAAATGGGAAATTGCAGCTTCAAATCCATTGACGGGAGGCTCAATTCTTATGTAATCGAGAGCCTGCTCGGTTTGCGCTGCAAATAAGGTATGTATTAATGGTGATTTGCTTTGGCTTATTGGGTTACCAAAAACGGCGTAGTGATCCATGAGTACTTAGTTAAGTCTTTTAAAACAATAAAGCAAGGTTAACTGATTTAAGAACAAGACTGAACTCATGTTTAAGAGAAATTCTTATACTAATGTGGCCATTGTAAGGCACAAAACGCAGTCACAATGGCCAAAGAGTTTAGTACTTGTAACCAATCATCAGTGAGAAAACCCAAGGGTCAATATCCACAGCGACTTTGCCAGTCGTATTAAGTACATCAAATTTCGCTTCAGTATCGATGTCAATATAACGCAATGATGTATTTAATAACCAATTTTTGTCCAATTCGTAATCAAAGCCAACCTGCACTGCTAAGCCCCAAGAGTTATCTAAACTTAAGTTAGAAAACGACTGTACTTGTCTGGGTGCTGCAAACTTTTCATCAAAAAATACTGTGTAGTTTAAGCCAGCTCCTAGGTATGGCTTTAGGGCTGTAGCAGTATCAAAGTAATACAATAGACTAATTGTTGGGGGCAGATGCTTAGTATTGGCTAACTTTCCATCTCCTAGACCTAAGGCGTTATCTGTGGTGTTGACTAATTTGATGTCATGAGAAAAGGGCGTTGCAGCTAACACCTCAATGGCTAAATTTGCGTCAAGCATATACACAAAATTTAAGCCTAGCTGGGTGTTATTGTTAACCTCTGCGGCCATGCCCACATTGCCAACACCGTCAACAGTCACGGCGCTGCTGTCGTCATTTGGCACAACTGTCGTTAAACCTCCTCTCACAATGATGTCGCCGTGCTCGTAGGCCCATGAACTACCCGCACTTAACAAACCAGCCATTAATACCGTTTTTAAAACACTTGTTACTTTTATCATTATTGCACTCCGTTAAATTAATGACGCAAGTGTAAGGCCACGAATTAAAAAAACATTGATCTGGCTCAAGTTTAAAAGCGGAGTGATAAATTTTGCTCAACAACCTTAAAGCAAATAGGGCAAGCCCTTTGCCTTAAGGCGCAGTTACTAACAGTGTGTTATTTAATCCAAGTGCGTGGATGCAAGTAGTCTTTATACAAAACTTCTTCAGCGCTACCTGGCAGTGGTTGGTAATCATATTGCCACTTAGCTAAAGGGGGCATAGACATTAAAATTGACTCAGTGCGTCCACCACTTTGTAACCCAAAAAGTGTACCGCGGTCGTAAACAAGGTTGAATTCCACATATCGACCTCTTCGATATAGCTGAAAGTCTCGCTCTTGTGGGGTGTAGGTTAATTCTTTGCGTTTTTCCATAATAGGGATGTAGGCATCCAAAAAACCATCGCCGACAGCTTGCATAAACTTAAACGAACGTTCAAAACCCCATTCATTAAGATCATCAAAAAACAAGCCCCCTACTCCCCGGGTTTCATTGCGGTGCTTTAAATAAAAATAATCATCACACCAACTTTTGTAACGGGTATACACGTCATTTCCAAAAGGCTCACACAACTTATGAGCAACGTTGTGCCAATGCATGACATCTTCTTCGATAGGATAAAATGGAGTAAGATCGAACCCACCACCGAACCACCAGACGGGTTCTTCACCGTCTTTTTCAGCAATAAAAAACCTTACATTAGCGTGAGTTGTGGGTATTTTAGGATTGTGGGGATGAATAACTAGTGATACCCCCACGGCTTGAAAACTGCGACCTGCCAACTCAGGTCTCGCTGCCGTAGCGGATGGCGGTAATGTGCCACCATAAACATGGGAGAAATTAACACCGCCTTGCTCAATAACAGCACCACTGGTTAATACTCTAGTGCGGCCACCTCCGCCTTGCTCGCGCTCCCAATTGTCTTCGATAAACTCACCACGACCATCTGCTAACTCTAATGTTTGGCAAATGTTGTCTTGAAGCTTAAGTAAGTAGCGCTTAACTTTTTCTAAATCAATGTTTGTATTGGACGACATGGTTTAACTTCCCCTTATTACCTGTCCGCTGATACCGTGGCGGATCATGCTAGGATTTGATGCCCCTCCAAGCTCACCTTCAATTATTGTTACTTGACTAGCAAACTGTTCGACAACCTCGTTTGTGGACATGGCCGCTGGCAAACCAGACACATTGGCACTAGTTGAAATCATCGGTTTTTGAAATAGCTCACACAATTCTTTGACTAAAGGATGTGCAGAAACTCTAACTGCGATAAGTTCTGACCCACCAGTGACCCAAATTGGCGCAGTTAACTTTGCAGGCAAAAGCCAAGTATTAGGCCCTGGCCAACTTGTAAATATCTCTTGTTTGTTTCTTTCAGGGATGGCTTTATCTTCGACGTAAGGTAACAACTGCTGGTAATCGTTAGCGACTAAAATTAGCCCTTTAGCGATATCTCGCTGCTTCAACTTCAACAAGGCCATAACCGCAGACTCGTTGTCGGGATCACACCCCAACCCGAATACTGCTTCTGTGGGATAAGCAAATATCTGCCCCTGGGTAAATTTTACTCGCAGAGATTCTGCGTATCGTTTGTCTAACATGAATTCAAATAACTGTAATTGTAGATGTGGAAGTGTAAAGCACCGCGCACCCTCTATAAAGATAATAAGCGCTAATTATTGTTCTTGCTTATATCCACAGGCTCGCTGCGGGCACTGAAGAACAAGACCTTGCGCTGTTTTTTTCTCAATCATGACAGGCCATTCGCACGCTGCGCATGAAATAGCGACTGGAGTGGAGTTAAGCACATATTTGCATTTAGGGTAATTATCACAGGGATAAAACTGTTTACCGAATTTGTTGGCCCGTTTGGTCAAGTAGCCAACACTGCAACTGGGACATTTAATCTTGTTGTCGTTTGATTGCTTGCTGGACTCAATGTAAGTACAAGCAGGAAAAGTACTGCAACCAATAAACAAGCCAAAACGGCCTTTTTTAATGACAAGATTTGCATCACAAACGGGACACTGCGACCCTTCAATAACTTTTACATCTGCCGTTTCATACTCATGAAGAGGCTTAGAAAAATCACACTCGGGGTATTGACTACAGCCGATGAACGCACCGGATTTACCGTGCTTTATTTTCAACGATGATTGACACTTTGGACACAAGTCCGTGACCTGTTCCAAAGCATGTTCGTTGGCATTGAACAACGAGTGGTCGATTTTAGACATTATCTAGCACTCGTTGAAATACACATATGACAAAACTAGTGTAAAGGTCCTTCAGGCTCTTCAAACAATAAGTCTTCCATTTGTGCATAAGCATTTTCTTTTCCGGGTACATTAAATAACACCATTAACACTACCCATTTCATGTCTTCAAGGCAGAATTCTTTCGATTCGATTTCCATGACTCGGTCAATAACCATTTCTCGAGTAGATGAATCGAGCACGTTAATCTGCTCTAAAAACATCAAAAAGCCACGACACTCAACATCAAGACGCATTTCTTCGTCATGAGTGTAAATGCGGGTGGAATATGTTGCAGTGCCTTTAACAAGATATGGATTAATATCTGTCTCTTGAAGGGCAGCCAACTTCTCTAACCAAGATAAAGCCTTATAAATCTCATCATGGTGAAAACCCGCGCGAATAAGTTCATCTGTGAGCTCATCTTGGTCGACGCGAATTTCAGTTTCACTGTGAATGAAGTTTTCAAATAGATACATGAGGATATCGAACATGTTATTTTTCCCCCAATTTGATGTAGCCGCCGGAAACAGCAACCACTAAACCACGCAACTCATATTCTAATAATTGTGACATAACCTCTGACGCCGGCATGCCGCTGCGCTCAACCACCATATCTAGTGGTGTGGCTTCAAAATCTACACTATCTAACAAACGGTCTGTTGCCAAGCTTTCAGTGCAGTTTTTTTGTGATTTAATTTCACTTGTATTATTTTTGTTAAATTCACGTTCAGCAAACTCTTCATTTATATCGGCAACATCAGCAACTAATTTTGCTCCTTGTTGTATCAAATAGTGGCAGCCTTTAGATAAGGGGTTATTAATATTGCCAGGAATGGCAAATACGTCACGGTTTTGTTCTACTGCATACCGTGCGGTAATAAGCGATCCACTTTTTAGAGCCGCCTCTACCACTAAAGTTCCAAGTGACAGACCGCTTATAATTCTATTACGTCTGGGAAAGTTTTCTGGTTTAGCTGGCGTTGCAGGCGGGAACTCAGAGAGGATTACGCCACCAGCGGCAATAATATTCTCAGCTAACCTGAGGTGCCTTTTAGGATAGACAGTATCTATCCCAGTACCTAAGACAGCGATAGTGATACCCTTAGCCGCTAGCGCCCCTTCATGAGAAAACCCATCGATACCCAACGCTAGGCCACTTGTCACTGTCCAACCTGACAAGCTCAAGCCCTCAGCAAACGCCTTAGCGTTAGCCTTACCCGCAATACTGGGATTACGACTTCCTACCATGGCTATTTGCAGATTAGCTAATTTTTTGGCATCACCAATACCAAAGAGAAGCATCGGAGGACTGGATATTTCAGTTAGTAAAGCCGGATAAAGTGCATGTTCAAAAAAAAGAATAAAGTGCCTTGGGTCACTGTGAAGCCAGGATAAGGTTCTTTGAATGCTTGGCTCATCTGCCTGTTGAATAGCGTCAATTTGCTGAGGTTTAAATCCTATCTCGTGCAGATCGTTTGGCCTCATAGAGAGAATATCAGTCGCTTGGCACATCAACTTTCTCTTTAGCTTATTCAGACTTGCAACACCGAAGTTGGGGATGGACGATAGTTGCAGCCATTTTGCAATTTCCTCATCGTGGTATTGTTCACTGTCAACGTCCTGTTGCATCCCCCACCTCATGTGTTTTAGGGTTTAGCTACAATCGCTCCCCTCCTTATCACTGTAGATGAACGTGTGATAAGTGCATAACTAGCCTTGTCAAAAACTTTAAATACAACCAATTCACCCACTTTTAACGCGGGCTGAACAATATCGCTGTCGAGAATAAAGGCATTGGCAAGCGGGTCACTCTCGCCTTTGTATTTGGGCGAGACATCATCAATGATATTAGGGCCTTGCGTATAAATACCCATCACTGTGCCTGCAGAGACTAGGTCACTGCCTAAATCAATAATGACGACGTTGTATTTACCTAAAAGACGATGTTGCTCTAAGTCGTCAATAATGAACCCTCGCTGCTCTTTAGCTGCACTCAAAATAATAGTGGTAGGCTCATTTTCTTGCTGAGGGGCTAATCTGTCGCCACGTTGCACTTCATGATTAGCATCCTCTATCTTAACGAGTCGTTGACCTTTAATATCGGAATCGATCACTTCGGCATTCGCCACATGCCTAACTTGCAAGCCAATAAAATTACCCGACATATCGTAAATTTCATTTTGCTTATGCAGTACATTATAATTTTTTTGTCGCGAACGAGATGCTTTACTTAGCGTAATGTTATTACTGGCAAATAACACTGAACCGTCTTGATTGCCCAAAATGTAGGGATGACGGTCATATTCTACTTGCTGCATAATCTGATCATTTTCAATAAAGGGCCGAATAGTTGACCATGGCAAAGCCGGAATAGGATCGGGCTTTTTAACTGTTTTATTGCCTTGCGGAGACATTTTTATTTCCGCTTTGCTAGGCTGACGAACTAACTCAATCACCGTTTCTCCTTGCTCGTTTTTGCTTAAGCTCAGTTCATCACCGGGATAAATAAGATGTGGATTCGTAATATGGGTGTTGGTTCGCCACAATTCGGGCCACAGCCACGGCTTGTCTAAATACATTTTGGAAATATCCCAAAGCGTATCGCCTTTTTGCACAATATATTTTTGTGGCGCGTCGTGTTTGATATTAATAACATCGGCCCAACATAGGATGGGTACTAGCATTAAAACCGTAAAAAAAGTCAGTATTTTTTTGCTCATCATTATCTAAGCCTTGGCACTAGCACTATTATGTTTTGGATCCATTTAGGCTAGAATAGCCCAAAGATGACGATATTAAATAGTCAATTCTATTTGCACGTATAGTTAACAATACATGCAATACAAATATTTGATCCATTTTTAGCTAAAAATGGAAAGCCGTTAAAACATGGTTCAGCACAAACGAATGAACCCTTATTAGTAGAAAGTATTATGGCCATATTAGAAGTATTACGTTTTCCCGACGAGCGTTTGCGAACCGTAGCAAGCCCCGTTGAACAAGTAGATAAAACTATCATTTCACTGATCGATGACATGTTAGAAACCATGTTAGACGAAAAAGGAATTGGCTTAGCCGCTACTCAAGTTAACGTTCATAAACAGGTTGTTGTAATTGATGTGTCGGAAAAACAAAACGAACCATTAATATTAATTAATCCCGTGATAACCCACAAAGATGGGCTTACCATTAGTGAAGAGGGCTGCCTATCCGTTCCGAATAACTATGCAAAAGTTGAGCGTGCCGAGAATATTTCAGTCAAAGCGTTAGATAAAAATGCAAAGGAATTCACCCTAGATGCGAATGGATTGTTGGCAATTTGTATTCAACATGAATTAGACCATCTTAAAGGCAAGTTATTTGTGGATTATTTATCTCCTCTAAAACGCCAGCGGATTAAAACTAAACTTGAAAAAGAAGCTCGTTTAGAAGCAAGAGGCTAAGAAAAGTATTGAATACTCCTTTAAAGGTTATATTTGCTGGCACACCAGAATTCGCGGCAATCCATCTTCAAGCTTTAATTGATTCTCAGCACGAGATCATTGCAGTCTATAGTCAACCAGACCGCCCTGCAGGCAGAGGCAATAAACTGCAAGCCAGTGCCGTTAAACAACTGGCTGTGCATCACAACATACCGGTTTTTCAACCATCTTCATTAAAAAATACCGAGGTACAAGAGCAACTTGATGCGCTCAATGCTGACATTATGGTGGTAGTCGCCTACGGGCTTTTGTTGCCGCAAGCGGTTTTAAATATACCTAAACTCGGTTGTTTGAATGTACATGGCTCCTTATTACCAAGATGGCGAGGCGCAGCCCCTATACAGCGAGCAATTTGGGCAGGCGACAGAGAAACAGGTATAACTATAATGCAAATGGATGTGGGTTTAGATACCGGCCCCATGTTGCATAAAAGTATTGTTACCATTGATGCCAAAGAAACCAGCGCGAGCCTTTACCAAAAATTAGCTGAATGCGGCCCTCAGGCACTAGTGACGTGTTTAGATGATATTCATTCACAGCAGTCAAAAGTCCAAGATAATGAGCAGGCAAACTACGCTAAAAAGCTCAGTAAAGAAGAAGCAAAGATAGATTGGCAATTGAGTGCTGAACAGCTTGAACGAAATAGCCGCGCTTTTAACCCCTGGCCCATGAGTTTTTTCGAAATCGGCGAATTAACGATAAAAGTATGGGAGTGTGATGTTGTGGCGCAAACTAAGAATGAGCATCATCAAATAGGCGAGATATTAACAGTTAGTAAACAAGGTCTTTTAGTTCAAACAGGAAAAGACTGTTTGCTGTTAAAAAAGTTACAGCTGCCGGGTAAAAAACCAATGAACATTGCAGACATTCTAAATGGCCGCGCTGACTTATTCTCTGTTGGATCGCTAGTGTCTTAATGAAAGCAAACCCCAATAAAAGAACACAACGAAATTTGCGAGCCGACGCAGCAACGGTTATCTTTACTATTCTTGAGAAAGGTCAAAGCGCACGCGAGTGTCTGCCCGCTATGCAAGAGTTGCATAAAGATCAAGACAAAGCATGGTTACAAGAAATGGTTTACGGGGTGTTAAGGCAATTACCCCTTTTGCAGTATTGGTTAAGAGCCTTATTAGAAACCCCTTTAAAAAATAAGTTTAAAATTACCGAACATCTGATTTTGCTCGGTTTTTACCAATTGGCTTTCAGTCGAGTCAGCCAACACGCTGCAGTGTCTGAGACCGTTGAGGCTTGCAGGTCACTTCGGGTTGAATCTATGCGTGGTTTAGTCAACGGTATATTGCGCAATTTTATACGAAATGAAACCAGCCAACAGACACCTAGCGATGAACAAATTAACTCAGGTTTACCTAAATGGTTGTATAAAAGGTTGGCTGTTGCTTACCCACAATCATTAACAGACTTAATCCAGCAAATAGAAAATAAAGCCCCCATTTGGCTGAGGGTTAACGCAAAAAAAATATCATCTCGTGATTTTCAGCAAGAGCTCAGTCAAAAAGGTATCGAATATACCTTGTCTCCCCAACATCCACACGCCCTTATACTCAACAAAAGCGTTGATGTGACCAGCTTACCAGGCTTCGAATTAGGCTGGTTTGCCGTTCAGGATGGAGCAGCACAGTTGGCAGCCGCTTATTTGGAACCGCAAACACACGACAACATTTTAGATTGTTGTGCGGCTCCTGGAGGTAAAACCGGACATTTATTGGAAGTTACTCATGATCTAGTACTAACAGCCCTAGAAATTGATATGCAAAGAGCCAGCAAAATTGAAGAGAACTTAGCGCGTTTGGGGCATCAAGCCACATTGTTGATTGGTGATGCAAGTCAGCCCCAGACCTGGTGGGATGGTAAACAATATGATCGCATTCTACTTGATGCGCCTTGCTCAGCTACTGGCATCATTAGACGTCATCCAGATATAAAGTGGTTACGCAAAGCCTCTGATATTCAAGCTCTAGTTACAATACAACATGATATATTGGATGCGCTTTGGCCTCTGTTAAAAGAAGGAGGCATATTACTGTATGCTACATGCTCAATTTTACCTGAAGAGAACCATCAACAAATGGCTGCTTTTTTAGCCCGCACAGCTAATGCGCGACTAGATACCAGCTTCAAACATGACGCACACCAGCCAGGCCGACAAATTCTGCCAGGTGAACAGCAAATGGATGGTTTTTATTATTGCAGATTGATAAAGTCTGGTGAAAATCTTGGCTAAATTCCAACTCGTTATATTCGGAAAAATATGAAAATTATCATTCTTGGCGCAGGACAGGTTGGAGCGACACTTGCTGAAAATTTAGTGGGTGAAAAGAACGAAATAACCGTTATCGATTCAGACGCTGATACCCTAAGAAACCTCCAAGACAGATTAGATTTGCGAGTAGTACATGGTGTTGGGTCTCACCCTGATGTGCTTAAAAAGGCTGGTGCTGAAGATGCCGACATGTTAATCGCTGTGACCAATAGTGATGAAAGTAACATGATGGCTTGCCAAGTAGCTTACAGTTTGTTTAAAACGCCCACCAAAATTGCTCGCGTTCGCTCTGAGCAATACATCATTTATCAAGAACAACTTTTTAAGCATCAAGATGTACCCGTTGATCATCTCATCGCACCAGAACAACTTGTCACAAAAGCCATTAAACGACTTATTGACTATCCTGGTGCTTTACAGGTTGTAGAATTTTCTAATGGCCGGGCCAGCTTAGTGGCGGTAAAGGCTTACTACGGCGGGTTACTGGTTGGTCATGCTCTTTCTACATTAAAAAGTCATATTCCGAACGTTGATACGCGAGTTGCCGCAATTTATCGCCGTGGTAGGCCAATACGTCCCTTGGGTACGACCATTATAGAAGCGGACGATGAAGTGTTTTTTATTGCTGCAACTAAACACATTCGTACAGTAATGAGCGAGTTGCAGAAACTAGAATCAAGCTACAAACGCATTATGATTGCGGGTGGCGGCCTCATCGGTGCAGGTTTAGCTAAATTACTAGAACACAATCACAACGTTAAACTAATTGAATATAATCAGGAACGAGCAAAATATCTTTCAGCCCATCTTGATAAAACCATCGTTTTTTGTGGTGATGCTTCCGATCACGAATTATTAACCGAAGAAAACGTGCAGCAAGTTGATGCTTTCATTGCGGTCACCAATGACGATGAAGCGAATATCATGTCAGCCATGCTCGCTAAGCGACTTGGCGCCCAAAAAGCCATGGTGCTTATTCAGCGTGGCGCCTATGTAGATTTGGTACAAGGTGGTGAGATAGACATAGCCTTTTCACCGCAGCAAGCCACTATTTCAGCTTTACTCACACATATCAGGCGTGGTGATATAGTTAATGTTTATTCTCTGCGCCGTGGGGCTGCTGAGGCTATTGAAGCAATTGCTCATGGAGACGAAAACACCTCGAAAGTAGTGGGCAGAGAAATAAGACAGATTAAGCTTCCACCTGGCACGACAATCGGAGCTGTGGTTAGACGAGAAGAAGTCATTATTGCTCACAGCACCACAAAAATTGAAGCGAATGATCATGTTATTTTGTTTTTAGTTGATAAAAAGTTTATCGGTGATGTTGAAAAACTATTTCAACCCAGCGCCTTCTTTTTTGGTTAACAAAAGTGAGCAAACTTAAGCTTTCAAACGCGGTTTGTATAAGTCGCGTTAGTCATTTGCAGAGCCTGTCGAATTGATACTTATACACCTTTATCTATCTATCGTTAAAACGTCTACATTAAGTCGACAAACGCCGTAAATCCCCCTCCCCGAACTGATCAATTTTTATACAATCAAAACTTAACATCGCTGTTTTTTTAAGCTACATTAGACTTACGCTCAGTATGCAGCATCCAATGCCGCATACATTTATGCACTTTTAAGGAGGAAAGTTATGAAGAGTTGTATATTCAACCCTTTCGCAAATAACACTAAAAGATTGCTCGCTTTAGCCTTTCCTATAGCGCTTGCGTGTAATGTACTTGCACAAGAATCTGAAGAAGAAGAGTTGGCTAGAATGCAAGCTCAACTTAATGCAAATGTCCTATCTAAACCCTTTTTGGCTGAAAAACCTCAAGAAGTTGATGCATACATAAAAAGTATGATTGAAAAAAAAGTTAAACCTGAGCCATACCAAGGTACGTACTGGCGACCAGGCTATACCTGTCGAGACCTCCTGCGCTACAACTGGACCGAATATCGCAATTGCCGTTACTACTACCAGTATTACGGAAGATATTATTAAACTAAAACACTCTAAACCCCACTGGCAGTTGAGCAGTCGCCAAAAAACAAAATAGGAAAAACACCATGTTTTCAAGGAACCGCTCTTTAAATGCCCTTATCTTTGCTTTTGCTGCACTTACTCTATCAGGATGTGCAGCCGTTCATACTTCAATAGCTAAGAAGGATTTGGATGTACAAACTAAGCTCAGCACCTCAATTTTTGTTGACCCCGTAGCCCCAGAAAAAAGGAAAATATATTTAGAAGTGAGATCAGCCGTAATGGAGTTTGACCGAAATGCATTTAGAGATGCATTAGTAAGCCAAATAACGACAAGCGGGAACGGTTATACAATAGTTGATAGCCCTGAAGACTCACAGTACACCATGAGTGTATTCGTACGTAATCTTGAAAAAGCATCGCCCACTGCTGCAGAGGGTTATTTAAGAACAGGTTATGAAGGCGTTGCAGCAGGAACTGCAGTTGGGTATGTGGCAGGTGGTAGTTATAGAGATGCCGCTGCTGGGGGTATTATTGGCGGCTTGGTTTCTACTGCTGCGAATGCCTTTGTTAAAGATGTTACGTACTTATTAGTTGCTGATATCCAAATTAAAGAGCGCGCTCGAAAAGGCGTATTGGTGCGTAGAGATTCTAAAATTAATACGCAAATCTCCGATGATGGAGCCACCACTCAAACCTATTCTGAAGCAACTAATCAAAAAGAATACCGCACCCGTGTAGTGACAACAGCTAACAAAGCTAACTTAGAACTTGAAGAAGCACAGCCTACCATGTTCGATAAAACGGCTTATGCTATGGCCTCATTTTTTTAGCCATTATGAAACAACCTAGGGCACAATCTACTGCGTCTTAGGTTGCTCTATCACTTCTTCAAAAAAGCAAATGGGAGAGTCAAAGTGGAGACTAACGGACGCTATATTAAGAAACGTGTGATCTTCGTTGCTGCAATATTTCCAATCCTCACATCAATAACATCAATTGCACAACAGTCTGACGAAGAGATGATGGCAGAGGCACAACGTAAGCTAAATGCCGATGTATTTGGGATGAATCAAGCCCCTGTACCACAACGCTCAGAATTAGAAATTTACATAAGCAATGCTCAACAAAACAATATCCGCCCCAGAGAAAACCCTCCTGGCTATTGGACAACTGGATACACCTGCGCCCAACTCGAGCAACGGTCATATATCGATTATCGAGACTGCATGTATTACTACCATGTTTATGGTCGATACTGGGCTTATCCAGTTGTGGTTGTGAGAGCCCCTGTTGTAGCGGAACGAAAAACCGTTACTAGAAGTAGCCAAAATTTTAATATTTCTGAAGAATATGACGAAGATGCATTAAATGACTATTACAAGTGGCTTAAAAATTATGCGCCAATGATGAATACGATCGGTATGGTGACATCAGAACAAATCAAACAAAATTCAGCAAAAGGCTTTAATTACCAATCCTTGTTTACCTTGTTATCAAGCTCCTTAGAATCCCATAAGATCGAATTGGAGGCGTGGCCATTAGAAATGAGAAAAAAAGCATGGGATGCAATGGGCAAACGTATTGAATCACATAGTAAATTATTTGAAAAATACCGAGCCTTAGCACTAGAAAACGAGGCTATTGATCCATCGTTTAAACACTCTTTAAAAAGTATAAGCCTTATCGAAAAGGAGTCGTTTTTAAGCGAGTAATGTCATACGTAGCTTAGTCCAAGTTATTACTAAGCTACAGTATTAACTGCGCCAAAAGGTAGGAGAGAATAAAACAAGCAGTGAGAAAACCTCTAAACGGCCAAATAACATGGCTAAAATTAATAACCACTTACCACTATCGGTTACATCAGCGTAGGTTCCTGCCACTGAGCCCAAACCTGGGCCTAAATTATTTAATGTGGCAGCCGTTGCAGTAAAAGCTGACACATCATCCATTCCCGTGCCTATTAAACACACCATAATGATGACAAAAATCATGGCATAAGCAGAGAAAAAGCCCCAAACGGCTTCTACCACTCTATCTGGTAACGCTCTTCCACCGACCTTGACTGAATAAATCGCTTTGGGATGAATAAGCCTGTTCACTTCACGCTTTCCTTGCAGAAATAACAAAAACACTCGGATGACTTTCAAGCCACCACCGGTTGACCCTGCACAGCCTCCAACAAAACTAGAAAATATCAAAAGAATGGGTAAAAATGCCGGCCAATGCGCAAAGTCAGTTGTGGCGAAGCCGGCCGTAACACTAAAGGACACAGCTTGAATCAGGGCTTGGTCTAGGGTGGTTCCCGCATCTTCAAACCAAGAGTATTCAATCAAAGTTATGAAACAAATTAATACCAAGCTAATTTGTAAGATAAAAAAAACTTTAAGCTCTGGGTCGTACAAATAGCCCTTAAGCGTGCGCCCGCTTACTGCAGCATAATGTAGAGCGAAATTTAATGCGGCAATCCACAAAAAAACAACGCATACAATGTTAACCGCAACACTGTCAAAATAGCCTAAGCTGGCATCATAGGTTGAGAAACCGCCAATGGCGACCGTTGAAAAAGAGTGGCAGATGGCATCAAACCAATCCATGCCTGCAAACCAATAAGCAATGGCACATGCAACGGTGATTGAAAAATAGATATACCAAAGATGCTTAGCGGTATCAGCTATCCTTGGCGTCATCTTTGAATCTTTAACGGGCCCTGGGGTTTCAGCTCGATATAACTGCATACCACCAACACCTAAAATGGGTAGAATCGCGACGGCTAGTACAATGATCCCCATTCCTCCAAACCACTGCAACTGTTGTCGATAAAACTGTACCGCTTTGGGCAAATAATCAATGCCCTCAATGACCGTTGCACCTGTAGTGGTCAAGCCAGAAAATGCCTCGAAAAATGCATCGGTAATTGTCATTTCTGGTTGTTCTAGTAATAAAAACGGTAAAGCACCAAAGCTAGCCAGCACGGTCCAAAATAATACAACAATTAAGAATCCTTCCTTTGCCCTAAGATCTTTACGGTAGCGGCGGTTAGGATACCAAATTAATAAGCCTGTCACTAAGCACAATACAAACGCCAGTAAAAAAGGCAGACCACTACCATCTTGAAATATTAAAGAAACGATAGCCGGCGGTATCATCGTCACACTGAACAGTGCGACTAATAAGCCAAGAATTCTGACAATGGTGCGGTATTGCATAGTTTAAATTAAACCCACAGCTGTATTTCAATACTATGAACGAACAAGTAAAGAGAGTTTATTGCTAAAGCATCTGTAAATCATTGATTTATTCATCATATTATTAAATAAGCTTAACCTTATACAACATCATGCATATACAACGCTGTTTTATGCTGTTCTTTTATGGGTAAGGATAGGTCAAATAATTTGAAACATATTTGTCCGCGTTTATCTTAGGAGTTTCTTTGTGTACACACACTAAATAGCTACACTGCCCCATGGATAAAAAAGAGAATTTCAAATGAAAAACATGGTACAGGGGTTTTTATGCTCACTCATATTTTACTCGCTCTCAAGTAGCGCGATTACGCAAGTTGAAGACGTACAACAATTTACCCTGAAAAACGGTATGAAAATTATTGTCTTAGAGGACCAATCGATCCCTAATGCTAATATGTATCTTTTTTGGCGAGTAGGCTCACGCAATGAATACCCAGGCATTACCGGACTATCACACTTTTTTGAACATATGATGTTCAATGGGGCTAAAAAATATGGCCCCAAACAGTTTGATCAAGCCATGGAAGCCGCCGGCGGTGCTAACAACGCATATACCACAGAAAACTCAACGGTCTATACGAACTGGTTTCCAAGTGAATCAATGGAGTTGATGTTTGATTTAGAAGCAGATCGCATAGAAAATTTAAGTATTGATGCTGACGTTGTTGAAAGTGAAAGAGGTGTAGTAACTTCTGAGCGCTCAACTGGCTTAGAAAATTCAAATTTTCGAGTAATAAGCGAACAAGTAAAAGCGGCTGCGTTTAGAGCGCACCCTTATAGCTGGTCAGTTATTGGTCATGAGTCCGATATCGCAAATTGGAAATTACAAGATCTGGTGAATTACCACAAAACATATTATGCGCCAAACAACGCTACGGTTGTGGTTGTAGGAGCGGTTAAGCTTAGTGAAGTCGAAAAATTGGCTAAACAATATTTTGAACCAATTCCTGCACAAACACCTCCTCGAGAAGTTCATACTGTTGAACCTCAACAAACAGGAGAGAGAAGGGTTTACGTGCAAAAATCATCGGTTTCAACGCCAAATATAGTATTAGTTTATCATGTTCCAGAGACGCAAAACCCCGACTATTATCCCCTATCCATTCTAAATAGCATTCTAAGTGGTGGGAACAGCTCTCGCTTAGTTGCATCTCTAGTATATAATTCAAAAGTTGCAAGCGAAGTGTTCACTTACTTACCTATGTCAATAGATCCTAATTTATTTTACGTGAGTGCAGTGGCAGCGCCGGGAGTATCAAGCAGTGAATTAGAAAAAGTGTTGATCAATGAAATCAATACTGTCATCAAAAAAGGAATAAGTGAGCAAGAATTACAAAAGGTGAAAAACCAAGCCTTAGTTGATTTTTATAGAGAAATGGCAACCATAAACGGTAAAGCCAATACCATAGGTAGCTATGACTTTTATTTTGGCGATTATAAAAAGCTTTTCGATGTACCTGCGCAGTTATCCAAAGTGAGCGTTGAAGATATACAACGAGTCGCAGCCAAGTATTTGACAAAAGCTAACCGTACAACAGGCATATTAGCATCAGAGGAAGATAGCAGTGAAAATGACCTTTAAATCCATTCTCCTAACCGTTTTTACTGTATTCAATGCAACAGCATTTTCAGCTGAATTCATCCTGCCTAAATACCAGAAAGTTGTGTTAAAAAATGGCTTAACTATTTATTTGATGGAGCAACATGAAGTTCCTTTGATCGACGTTTACATGGTAGTAAAGGCAGGCGCTACAGTCGATACAAAGCCGGGTTTGGCAATAGTTACCGCAGAAAACTTGTTGCTTGGCACAAACAACCTATCTCGCTCTGAGTTTGAGCAAAAAGTTGAATTTGTTGGTACTCAAATTGATTCTGGGGCGTATCAAGAATATTCATTTATTAGTGCTTCAATGGCCAAGACAGACCAAAACTTAATTATGCCCTTATTAAAAGATGCACTTTTAGCCCCGGCTTTTAATGACAACGAATTTATAGCTCAAAAGGAACGGCTAATATCGAATTTAGAGCGCAAAAAAGAAAGTCCTAGAGCAGTAATTGGTGGCTATTTTAATGCGTTACTATTCAACAATACGCCTTATGCAAACGATGTTGACGGAGACCCACTTTCAATCGAACAAATGAAGGTATCAGACTTGCGGCAATTTCATAAAGATTGGTACACGCCTAACAACACTGCGATTGTTGTTGCTGGTGATTTTCAAACGCAAGAAATGGTAAAGGTCTTAACGGGACTATTTGGCCAATGGCGAGGAACCCATAAAGAAATAGCTACTACGTTTACACTTACCCCACCCACTCGCGCAAATGTATTGCTGGTTAACAAGGACGATGCAACCGAAAGCACATTTATGATTGGTGGCCTTGGTATACCGCGTGACAATAAAGACTTTGTAGCTATCTCAGTGGTTAATACCGTTTTAGGAGGACGATTTACGAGTTGGTTAAATGACGAGCTTCGCGTCAACAGTGGATTGACATATGGGGCAAGAAGCCGCTTCGATACCCTTTCACAAGGTGGCAGTTTTGCCATTTCTACGTTTACCAAAACAAGTACAACTTTAGAAGCAATTGATTTGGCCTTAAGTACTTACGCTCGATTGTGGGAAAAAGGAATTGACCTTAAAACCCTAGAGTCAGCTAAATCTTACGTAAAGGGTCAGTTTCCACCCCGTTATGAGACATCACGTGATTTAGCTATGCTGTTGGCAGAAATGTTTGTTTACGACTTTAATGAGGATTACATCAATACCTTTGCTCAACAAGTTAACCTGCTCACTCCAGAGCGTAGTAGACAAATTATCTCTCAGTACTTTCCAAAAGATCATTTGCAGTTTGTTGTCATTGGCAAAGCAGAATTGCTAAAAGATCAGTTAAATCGCTACGGAAATGTTAGTCAAATCGATATTAAATTTGATAAATCCCCTAAGTAATATTTGTCAACGTGGCCATAATTATTGTGGCCACTTTTTTATGTAGGCAATTTAAAAATCGGTCTTCTGATCTGAGTTTTAAAAAATCTTGGTTCAAACCTAGCTGCAGCCTGCACCGAAAATGACTTATACTTTTTACAGGTATAACAACTAAAGTTTATTATAAATTTGTATGAAAAAAGTACTTTAACTAATCCTCTTTTGTGTGTATCTTCATCAACCTGATTTTTAACTTAGTTATTTTCCTCGTAAAGTTATCCACAAATCAGTCAAATAAAACTTGACCTTCAATAAAAATAAACAAACCTTTATTTTTAAAGGTCTGAACTGCTAATAAAATAAGATTTTTCAGCGTAATTTTCATTTCGAATCGCATTAATAAACAGAGTTATCCACAAGCAAGCTGAAACGCAGCATAGATGATCACGCCTCCTTGTGGCACACTATATTCAGGCATTACAATCACTTCGAGCATACCTAAAATGGCATCAGAACAAATCTTACCTAAGCGCTCTCCACTTATTCTAGTGGACGGCTCATCCTATTTATTTCGGGCTTATCACGTTCCATATTTGCAAGCTTTAAAAACATCCTATGGCCAACCCACTGGAGCCATTACTGGTGTTTTAAATATGATAAAAAGTTTGCAAAAAGATTATCCAAACGGAAATGTCGTTGTTGTATTTGATGCCAAAGGAAAAACCTTCAGAAATGATTTGTACCCCGAATATAAGGCCAATCGTCCGCCAATGCCTGATGACCTCAGGTCACAAATCGAACCATTGCATAACATCATAAAAGCTATGGGACTTCCACTGTTAGTCATTGATGGCGTAGAGGCGGATGACGTCATAGGCACATTAGCAAACCAAGCCACTCAGCAATCAATAGAAACCATTATTTCTACCGGTGATAAAGACATGGCTCAATTAGTGAGCCCACACGTCACACTAATTAATACCATGACAAATCAAAAACTTGATGAAGCGGGTGTAGTAGAAAAGTTCGGCGTTGCTCCAAATCAAATTATCGACTACTTAGCGTTAATGGGCGACAAAGTCGACAATATTCCTGGCGTCGACAAATGTGGGCCCAAAACAGCGGTCAAGTGGCTGATTGAATTTGGCAACTTACAAAATGTCATCAACAACGCTGATTTAGTGAAAGGCAAAGTAGGTGAAAATTTGCGAGCTGCAGCAGATAAACTGCCACTATCCTACGAGTTAGCTACCATAAAATTAGATGTAGAACTGCCCTTTTTGGCCGATGAGCTATGTGCTGCACCTCAGGATACTGAATCCTTGATAGCACTCAGTACGCAATACGAGTTAAAACGCTTATTAAATGATGTACAACGGCCCAGCAACACTTCAAATGATAAGACCGACAGTGTATTAAACACCGAAGAATTACCCCCAGAAACAAATGTCAGCAAAGACAAGTACCAGACCATTTTATCGATGTCAGCACTTAAAGCATGGCTAGATAAACTGAACAGTTGTGAATTATTCGCATTCGATACCGAGACAACTAGCTTGAATTATATGGAGGCTGAATTAGTCGGCATGTCTTTTTGTATTGAAGAAGGAGAAGCCGCCTATTTGCCATTAGCGCACAATTATCCTGATGCACCGGAGCAGCTAGACCTACAAGAAGTATTAGCGCTTTTTAAACCCTTGTTAGAAAATCCTACTATCAAAAAAGTAGGTCAACATCTTAAGTATGATAAAAACGTGTTGGCAAATTACGACATTGAATTAGCAGGTATTGCTTTTGATACAATGTTGGAATCCTACGTGCTCAATAGTGTGGGTTCTAGGCATGACATGGACACCCTCGCAGCTAAATACCTAGATCATCAAACCGTGCATTTTGAAGATATTGCCGGGAAAGGCGCGAAGCAGATTGGTTTTAATCTCGTTAATTTAGAGCAAGCCTCGCCTTACGCTGCAGAAGACGCCGACGTAACATTGCGACTTCACAACGTATTGTGGAAGAAGTTATCTGCCGAAACTTCATTGGTGGAAGTGTTAGAAAAAGTAGAGATCCCCCTACTATCGGTGTTAGCTAAGATGGAGCAGTTTGGTGTTTTAATAGATAGTCAAAAGTTAGGTCAGCAAACTCAAGACTTAGCGACTCGAATTATACAATTAGAAAAAGAAGTACACGAACTGGCGGGGCAATCATTCAACCTTGGCTCAACTAAGCAGCTACAAGAAATCTTGTATACTAAAATGAATTTACCCGTTCTGAAGAAAACACCAAAAGGAGCCCCTTCAACTTCGGAAGAAGTACTTCAAGAGCTCGCCCTAGATTATCCTTTACCGAAATTATTGATGGAGTTTCGCGGCTTAACAAAGTTGAAGAACACCTATACAGATAAGTTACCTAAAATGATTAATGCCAGAACAGGTAGAGTGCATACATCTTACCATCAAGCAGTTGCTGCTACAGGCCGTTTATCATCCACTGAGCCTAACTTACAGAACATACCCATCAGAACAGAAGAAGGTCGTCGCGTAAGACAAGCTTTCATCGCGCGTCCCGGCTACAAAATAGTCGCTGCAGATTATTCACAAATCGAATTAAGAATAATGGCGCATTTGTCTAAAGACTCAGGGTTAATTAGTGCATTCGCCGCAGGTACAGATATACATTCTGCTACTGCAGCTGAAGTTTTTAGTGTGCCATTAGAAAAAGTTACAACAGAGCAACGACGTAATGCTAAAGCCATTAATTTTGGTTTGATATATGGGATGTCAGCATTTGGCCTATCCCGTCAGTTAAATATTTCTCGTCAAGACGCACAAAAATACATGAACCTATATTTTGAGCGATATCCGGGTGTATTGAAATACATGGATGAAACGAGGCTGGTCGCTAAAGAGCAAGGTTATGTCGAAACAGTTTTCGGTAGACGCTTGTATCTTCCTGAAATCAACTCAAGCAATGTGATGCAACGAAAAGGGGCGGAACGTGCAGCGATCAATGCACCGATGCAGGGTACAGCCGCGGATGTAATAAAAAAAGCGATGCTTTGTGTTGATAAATGGATTAGTACCTTAGCTAAAGACGAAGTAAGAATGATTATGCAAGTACACGACGAACTCGTTTTTGAAATAAAACAACAAGAATTAGAAATGTATCGGACAAAAATAATCGAGCTAATGGAACAAGCAGTAGTCTTAGATGTGCCATTAACTGTAGAAGCTGGTATAGGTGAAAACTGGGATGAGGCACATTAGCGGTTGGTTATGAAAATTGGTAACTGACCCTCTTTTTTGTAATTAAATTACAAAAAAACATTGGAATTGGTTTCATATTTGAATAAACTTCGCTCTGTAGGGTACAGAGGTTGGAGTTTCCAATCCTTTGATTTGACCTCGGCAAATTGCCGAGGTTTTTTTTGTTAAAAATTTGTGATGCAGTTGAACTTATTGCAAATCAAGTACTCTGATTAATTAGTTTATGTGTGTCCCTATGTGTTTTGCCCCATATTTTATGGGGCTTTTTTTTGTTCAACACTTTTAATGAATAAAAAATAAAAATCTTGAACCTTTTACTTTTAGCACACTCTGAATTAATGGTTTTATGTGTTTTCTCAAAGTCCCTTAGCCCTGCACTTTTGCGGGGCTTTTTTTGAGCGCAATTATTGCGGGACCTGTATTTTGGCTGGATAAGCAAACCAATCATTTAACTTGTTTTCTAAGGTTTCCAAACCAATTCCATTGAGTGATGAAAATACTTCAACACTTACATCACCACAAAATGCCAGAGCGGCTTCTCGAACCATCAAGAGCTGATTTTTACGATTTCCAGACTTAAGTTTGTCTGCTTTAGTTAATAATGCCAACACGGGAATTTGAGCAGCAACTGCCCAGTGTATAAGATCTTGATCAGAGTCTTTAAAAGGATGACGGATATCCATCAAAACAATAATGCCTTTTAGGCTTTCTCGTTTTTGCAAATATTCTCCTAGGGATTGTTGCCATTTTTCTTTTATTGCCATCGGTACTTTGGCGTAACCGTACCCAGGTAAATCTATTAGTCTCCTATTTTCGTCTAATTCAAAAACATTAATTAATTGCGTTCTTCCTGGGGTTTTACTTGTTCTTGCCAGTGCTTTTTGGCGAGTTAACCTGTTTAACGCGCTTGATTTACCGGCATTTGATCTACCTGCAAATGCGACTTCAATTCCTTCATCTTTGCCTAGATGTCGAATATCAGGTGCACTGATACTAAATTTTGCATGACTATAATGGCTCACAACGCGATCCCTATTGGTACTTATACGTAATAACTTTGAAATTTTTGAAAGTATATCAGTAAAACTAAGATATTCTTTGTCTGTAGCGGCACATTTAATCTAACTTAAATTGTGGAAGTTATTTTACTGGCGCTGTAAATGTGTAAAATAAGGCCATGTTAAAAAAGAATAGCCAGCTAATCAAAAGCTTAATGAGAAAATTATGAAACAACTAAGTCTGCTAATCTGTTTGGTATTTGGTGTCAGTGGTGCATCACTAGCGCAAGGTAGTGCTGAGGAAGGTAAAAACAAGTCAGTGGCATGCGGTGCTTGCCATGGAGCTGATGGCAATAGCATGATTGATATGAACCCTAAGTTAGCAGGACAGCATGCCGACTATTTAGTGAAACAATTAAAAGAGTTCAAGTTGGCCAGTCAAACTGGCGGTAAAGAAGGCCGCAACAACGCAGTTATGAACGGAATGGCTGCCGCCTTAAGTGAGCAAGACATGTATGATATTGCTGCTTATTTTTCTAGCCAAAAAGCAACGCCAGGAGAAGCGCCTGAAGACGTGATAGAAGCTGGTCAAAAGCTTTATCGTGGCGGTGACACTGCACGTGGAGTAACGGCTTGTATTGCGTGCCACGGCCCGCGCGGAGATGGGATGAGTTTGGCCGGGTTTCCTGATATTAGCGGCCAGCATGCTACTTATCTAAAAACTCAGTTAGAGTATTTCCGTTCAGGAGAGAGAAACAATTCACACAACGGAATGATGGGTGACATAGCAAAACGTTTAACCGATCAAGATATTGAAGTATTGTCGAAGTATATTGCTGGACTATATTAAACGTAAAAGGTGATATTAAAAAAAGCGACTAAGAGTCGCTTTTTTTAATATCTAAATATTTCTTGAATGTCATTATGTAAACTTTCAATTGTAAATAGATTGTAATTTTTTGTTAATACTGTATTCTGCTGGACGATTAAAACAACAGGGACAACAAACGATTTCGTTTGTCACGGAAGAAAACAGAAATGGTCAAAGACCATTCGGATTTGCTACCTCCTCCAGGGAGTTACAGGGACTACTAATAAAGAGTCAGGAAGACCTTAAAAGACTGATAACTTTGTTAATTATAATAAAAAGTAAAGCGCAGTCGAATTCATTAACTACCTTAATGAATTATTATTGGGAGATGTGTCAGCTGACACTATTATCAAAAAAAGGCGATGGTATAAAAACCATCGCCTTTTTTCTAATTATCAAGTACTCATACGACTATATAGGCGCAGCAACGTAAATTTTAGGTTAGAATAGCGGCATTAAATATACTGTGGTTAAGTTCTATGGCTAGAAAAAAGAAATCTCGTAAGATTGGGCAAATAGGTGTTCGAAAAACCCCTGATTTTAAACGAGTAGAAAAAGACAAACGTATTAAAAAATCCCTCGGTAAACCAGCAGGAAACCGTAACAGTTTGGTTGATCCTGCAAAAGACTCCAACAAAATAAAAGCTAATAGAGATCCCCGTCTTGGTAGCAAGAAACCAGTGGACCTTTATGCCTCTGCAGAAGAAATTACCAGAATTAAAGCTAAACCGGTTATCCGTCATTTTTCACCTGAGAGCGAACTGGCTCAAATTGAAAGTGATGAAAAACTGGCGCAGCTTATTAACGAACTCGATGCCGGAAAAATTTTAGAAAAGTCGGAACAAGCCTACGTCAATGTAAATCTTACTAGGCATAAAGAGTTATGTAAGATTTTAGGTATCGATGAAGATGAGAGTGATGTAGAGCGGGCAACTTTGCCGTTTGACGAAGATGTTCTCTATGATATGTTCGAAAAAATAGATGTAAATAAACTCAATAATTTTTAAGTAGTAAGTGTTTCAGTGATGACCTTTTTAATATTAATTTTAATGCTTGTTATTGTAACGGCTATGGCATTTTATGCAGGCCGTTTGCTTTATAAGCTGCGTGCGCAGAACAAATTAAAAGAGGCAAGAAGAAAAGAACGGCTTACCAATATAATTGAAAGCATAAATACAATTGCCGCCGCTATGGCTCAACAACAATGTAATTTATCAGAAGGTAGTATCAGGTTATATCACTTACTTGAAGCCCTACCCGTTTTAAATAAACCGAATTACGCAGACATTTACACCGGCGTTTATGCCTTGTTTGAACAAGTGAAAGACTTGCCTTCTCATGAGGAAAGAAAGCAACTATCAACAGACGAACGCAAAGTGCAGGACACGTTCAGGGAAGAGTGTGAAGCGAGGTTAGAAACAACTATCTTAAAAGATGTCGCTCAACTAAAACAATTTTCTATATGAGTAAATGAACACCTGGCTCTTTTGCTCATCGTTCAGAACTTCGACAGCACTTTCTAGTTGTTCTTTTTCTTTATATTGTCTGACTTTGCAGTCATTAGAATCTTAGTTTTTAAGTAAATTTCCTATAATTTGTCAGTTAATTAAGCTAATGACCTACATTCGAGAATATACAGAAGGTATACTTATCGCCATTTTTTAGTTTAGATAGAGATTGGCAGAGGAAGATGCAGAAATTTGACTGTAAAACGTTTCAGGGCCTAATTTTAGCCCTTCAGGATTATTGGGCAAGGCAAGGTTGTGTCATTATTCAACCATTAGATATGGAGGTTGGAGCGGGTACGTTTCATCCTATGACATTTTTGCGCTCTATTGGCCCGGAACCGATGAGCAGTGCTTATGTGCAACCATGTCGCCGACCTACTGATGGCCGCTATGGTGAGAACCCTAACCGCCTTCAACATTACTACCAATTTCAAGTTATGCTCAAACCCTCTCCGGATAATATTCAAGACCTGTATTTAAAATCTCTTGAAGAATTGGGATTTGATCCTTTGGTAAATGATATCCGCTTTGTTGAAGACAACTGGGAGTCCCCTACTTTAGGTGCGTGGGGCTTGGGCTGGGAAGTTTGGTTAAATGGTATGGAAATCACCCAATTTACCTATTTTCAACAAGTTGGTGGAATCGAGTGCTCTCCTGTCACAGGTGAAATAACTTACGGTTTAGAACGCTTAGCTATGTATATCCAAGGGGTCGATAGTATTTACGATCTTATCTGGACAAACGGACCGATGGGCACAGTGACCTATGGTGATATCTTTTTACAAAATGAAATAGAGCAATCAACCTACAATTTTGAACACGCTGATGTAGAAGCAATGTTTGCAAATTTCGATCAATATGAAAAAGCCAGTCAACAGCTGATTGCAGAAAATCTTCCCTTACCTGCCTATGAACAGGTTATGAAAGCGTCTCACGTCTTTAATCTACTTGACGCTAGACATGCCATTTCAGTAACAGAACGTCAACGGTATATATTAAGGGTCAGAGCCCTTTCTAAAGCTTGTGCAGAATCCTATTTTAAGGCACGAGAATCTTTAGGTTTCCCATTGTGCAAAAAGGACAATTAGTAATGAATTTTGAAAATCTACTGATCGAAATAGGTACCGAAGAGTTACCTCCTAAGTCGTTGATTAAATTAGCAAGTAATTTTGCACAAGGGATTGAAAGTTCACTCAAAGAAGCTGACATTGATTATTCCGACGTCATTTGGTTTGCAACTCCTCGCCGATTAGCTGTGAATGTTAAGCAGCTAGCTTCAATGCAAAAAGACAGATTGATTGAAAAACGGGGACCAGCGGTAACAGCAGCGTTTGACAGTGAAGGTAACGCAACGCCTGCGGCATTAGGATGGGCAAGATCTAATAATGTAAATATTGAAGACGTGGGTCGTTTAAAGACAGACAAAGGTGAATGGTTATTTTATCAAGGTTCTGAGAAAGGCCAATCGATTACTCAGTTATTACCAGGCATTGTAGAAGCAGCACTCATTAGTCTACCCATCCCTAAACCAATGCGTTGGGGCAGTAATAGCATTCAATTTATTAGGCCAATTCATACTATTACGATGTTATTTGGTTCTGAACTCGTAGCAGGTAATGTGTTTGGCATTGACTCTTCTCGTATGGTCTTAGGCCACCGCTTTTTAGGTGATAAGCGCTTTTCGTTGGCACACGCTGATGAGTACTTAACGCAACTAAAACGTCATTTCGTACTAGCAGATTATGTAGAACGAAAAGAGTATATTCGTAAGGAAGTTAACGCGCTCGCCGCGTCAGAAAACGCAACTGCAGATATGAACGAAGACTTGCTTGATGAAGTAACAGCCTTAGTTGAGTGGCCTGTAGCAATGACAGCAAGTTTTGATGAATCATTCTTGGAAGTGCCTAAAGAAGCTCTGATATATACCATGAAAGGTGATCAAAAATATTTTCCGTTAATTGACGATAATGGATTATTGCTTGCTCGTTTTATATTTATTAGTAATATTGAAACCAAGTATCCTGACTTAATTGTTAGTGGTAATGAAAAAGTAATTCGCCCTCGCCTTGCTGATGCGCAGTTTTTTTATGCGTCTGATAAAAAACACACGTTAGAATCTAGATTGGCGAGCTTAGATACTATCTTGTTTCAAAAGCAACTCGGCACCTTACTCGATAAGTCGAAACGTATATCGACCTTATCCGGCTTAATAGCTAAAACCTTACATCAAGATGAAGTATCTGCAAGTCGCGCTGGTTTACTCAGTAAAACAGATTTAATGACTAATATGGTGATGGAGTTCCCTGATGTACAAGGCATCATGGGTATGTACTACGCGAAACTAGATGGGGAATCAGTTGAAGTAGCTAATGCCCTAAATGAACAATATAAACCTCGTTTTTCTGGTGATTCACTTCCCTTAACACCAATCAGCATAGCGGTAGCGTTGGCCGATAAAATCGACACCTTAGTGGGTATTTTTGGTATTGGCCAGATACCCAAAGGCGACAAAGATCCGTTTGCTCTTCGCCGCGCCGCGATAGGTGTTTTGAGGATAATTATCGAAAGCAAGTTAGCCCTAGATCTGAATGACCTAGTAGAGAATTCTATTGCAGCATTTGGCGATAAGGTTAAAACGCAAGATTTGAAAACAAACGTTGTTGATTTTATTCTAGCTCGATTTAAGGCATTGTATTTAGAACAAGGTATCGGTGTTGATGTTATTCAGGCGGTTTTAGAAATTCGTCCTACTTATCCAGCAGAATTTGCAGCTAGAATTGAAGCAATTAATCAATTTAAGACAAATGACGCTGCAGAAGCGTTAGCAGCAGCGAATAAGAGGGTTGCTAATATTTTAGCTAAAAACCCTATTTCCGCAGCCAATACAATAAATATTGATTTGTTGACTGAAGATGCTGAAGTTCGCTTAGTTGAGGCGCTCAATACCGCTCAGACAGAAGTCGAAGGTTTTACAGATGCATCTGACTATACCAATGCATTAAATGTCTTAGCGACGCTTAGAGGGCCTATTGATAGCTTTTTCGATAGTGTAATGGTTATGGTTGATGACCCGGCAGTACGTATGAATAGACTGAGTATTTTATTAAAGCTCAGGAGCTTATTTTTAACATGCGGTGATATTTCATTACTCAGTTAGAAAATATACAGGAGTGTTAGTCATGAGGATTATTCATCGTTATCTAAAGCTTGCGGTAGTCGGCTTGATGTTGTCAGGTTGTGCTTCCAATGTTATTCCGACATTTAGTGATACACCCGATTACAGCAGTTTATATTTGCGGGGTGTCTTCACTTGGTGGGAAGCTGATGAAAAATATAAATTGGTTGAAATCAGTAACAACAAGTACGCAACATCGATTAGATTAATTGCTGACGGTCAACCTTATGACTTTAGGTTTGCTGATAGTAATTGGTCACCAAATCTGAATTGTGGGTATTTAAAAGCGAATTCAGATCAGATAGTTAAGCTTGGACAAAGCGTTAAAGCTAATTGCGAATCTAAAGATGAAAACTTTAGATTCACCCCTACAGAAACGGGATTATATCAATTCAGTATTGATTTTAGCGGGTATGGTTCACCTATTGTACAAATTTCACTGAAGGATAATTAAAGTAGAATGTCAGGCTTGTGTAGCTATGAGCTAAATTAATCTTTTATTGGCTCGCCCTGTAATAAGTTGACGGTTTTAAGCCAGCGTTTTTCGCTGGCTTTTTATTATATGCACTTCGCTAGGTGTTTTCATCTCTAAACTCAAGTTCGGCCTCTTCTCATTTTAGTTACTTATCGATTCTCTAACCAATATTTGTAACTCACTAAAAGTATTGCATTGATAGAGTAAGAACTCCTGTTTAAGTATCCCGTTTATTCTTTCGACTAGTTCATTTTGACTGCAATCATATCCATCTGTTATTGACGGCTTAGTATTATTTGCCTCAAGGACTGATTGATATAATGCTGAAAAGTATTGCAATCCTCGGTCAGAATGGTCAATTGCACCATGGTCATAGAGTCTATTTTCGATTGCCATATGCCGCGCCTTAAACACATCTGTCACCTTCATTTGATTGCACATGAGTTATATCGCTGACGAAGACTTCGTCAGGTTTGATAGGCCGTTTATTTTTGAGTAAGTTAGGGTATTTTTCATCCAATGTTAACTGACGTGGTTTTAAGATAATTCTTCATAGGCTCCACCAACAGGCTTTCCTAACCTAAATAAGTGAACAGTCCATCTCTACCTAGCTTGATGTCGTGCTCCATTAATTTGGGCTGATGAATTAATACAGTTTTGTGTACCCACTTGAGGCATGTATTGACGTCAATTCATGACTCACTCTTTAATAGGGCTTAATATTACTCACTTAACATCCATTCTTGATGTCGTTTGATAAACAGATTGTCGAGAAAAGTCGGATAGCCGGCACGCTGAAGCCAAGCTTATGTCATTTTTTGCTTGGTTTGCCAAACGTATCAGATAAGAATTTTTTCTTAAGCCCGCTCCATATTATTCTTTGTCCATGATATCAAGCACTTGGTTTTTTAATTTTTCATGTTGGAGTTCACGCTCTACACGCTTAATTTTTCGGGCGGGAGTTTCTGTTGATTTAGTCATAAGTGGATGCTGAAATGGCTTCGAGCAGACCAATTTTCCATGTTTCCTAAGGCAGATTAAAACAATACTTCATCCTTCTATTCCAAAGTGTTTTTAAGCTTGCTTAATGATAAGAGCTCTACGACTCTCAATTTAAAGCCTAAAAAGTAAGTTCGTTGTGAGCGTCAAGCGCTTCTAATGCTTGATGTTTCCATAAAGAAATCCTCTTTCTGTCAACGTGTTTTAAGATGGGGCATATATAAAAAAAGGCGCTATATTTTATAGCGCCTTCTTTAACCAATTTAAATAGAGAACTAAAACTATACGTCTAAGTTAGCTACCTTTAGAGCATTTTCTTCAATAAATGCTCTTCTAGGTTCAACATGATCTCCCATTAAAGTGGTAAACAAGAGGTCGGCGCCTATGGCATCTTCAACAGTAACTTGTAACATACGACGATTCATAGGATCCATTGTGGTTTCCCACAACTGACTTGGATTCATCTCTCCCAGTCCTTTATAGCGTTGAATATATTGGCCACGCTTAGACTCAGCCATTAACCAGTCTATCGCATCAACAAATGAACTTATTGATTTGGTTTTTTCACCGCGCTTAACATAACCGCCCTCTTCAATGAGCCCATTTATCGATATGTTTAACTCCTTAATACGTTTGTATTCTGTAGAGTCTACAAATTCCTGGTCAAGCACGTACTCTGTATCAATACCATGTAAACGAATGATGATGGTGAGGTAATAATTATTTCTTTCACTGTTATGCCTAATTTCAAAAGAATACGTAGCACCATCTATTTCATCTGAGGTTAAGCTACTTACAAATTCTTCAGCAAAAGTCGTTAATTTACTTTGATTCGATAGGTCTTCAATATCTAATACACCGCTGTAAACTAATTTATTGAGAATTACTTTAGGAATTAATCGGCTCATCCGTGTAATCATGATGACTGCTGTTTGATATTGAGCGACTAATTTTTCTAAAGCGACACCAGTAATAGATGGCGCGTGATCATTAACATGAATAGAAGCATCGTCGAGTGCAATTGAAGTCAAATACTTAGTTAGTGATTCATCATCTTTCAAATACTGCTCTTGTTTACCTTTTTTAGCCTTATATAAAGGAGGTTGTGCGATATAGATATATCCGCGCTCAATTAGCTCAGGCATTTGACGATAAAAGAAAGTCAGTAACAAGGTTCTAATATGCGAACCATCAACATCGGCATCCGTCATTATGATAATTTTGTGATAACGTAGTTTATCGGGGTTATATTCGTCTCGACCTATACCACAACCTAATGCAGTAATTAATGTTGCTACTTCTTGAGAAGACAACATTTTATCAAAACGAGCTTTTTCAACGTTAAGAATTTTACCTTTTAATGGCAATATAGCTTGGTTCTTACGGTTGCGCCCTTGTTTAGCCGATCCACCGGCTGAGTCACCTTCCACGATATATAATTCAGACAAAGCAGGATCTTTTTCTTGGCAGTCAGCGAGCTTTCCGGGTAGACCAGCTAAGTCTAAGGCACCTTTTCTGCGAGTCATCTCTCTTGCTTTACGCGCGGCTTCCCTAGCCCGTGCTGCGTCAATTATTTTACCCACTATAATTTTACTTTCAGTAGGATTTTCTAAAAGAAATTCTTGAAGTTTTTCACCCATAACTGTTTCTACAGCAGGCCTGACTTCAGAAGATACTAATTTATCTTTGGTCTGCGAAGAAAATTTAGGATCAGGGACTTTAACCGAAACTACTGCAGTTAAACCTTCTCTAGCATCATCGCCAGTTGTCGTTGTTTTTGCTTTTTTCGCAATAGCTTCTTTTTCCATGTAGGTATTTAGAGTTCTCGTTAACGCACCTCTAAATCCTGCTAAATGGCTACCACCATCACGTTGAGGAATGTTATTGGTAAAACAAAATACATTTTCTTGGAAGCTATCATTCCATTGCATGGCAACTTCAACGGTTATGCCATCATCTCTTTCAGAGTTAAAATGAAATACTTTTTGATGAATGGGTGTTTTGTTCTGATTTAAGTATTCAACAAAGGCTCGTATACCGCCTTCATATTCAAACTTGTCTTTTTTACCATCGCGTTCATCTTCTAAAATAATACAAATGCCTGAATTTAAGAAAGATAGCTCTCTTAATCTTTTTGCCAATATATCGTAATGAAATAGAACGTTAGTAAAGGTATTTTCACTCGGCCAAAACCTAACACTCGTTCCGTTGCTTTGTGAGTCACCAATTATAGTTAATGGTTTTTGCGGGATACCATGTTGATATTCTTGTTCATGCAATTTGCCCGCGCGACGAATTTGTAACATCAATTTCTTTGAAAGAGCGTTTACAACTGAAACTCCTACACCGTGTAGACCCCCAGAAACTTTATAAGAGTTATCATCAAACTTACCGCCAGCATGTAACACTGTCATGATAACTTCCGCAGCAGAAACACCTTCTTCTTCATGCATTTCTGTGGGTATGCCCCTACCATCATCTCTAACTGAAACGGAGCCATCGGTATGGATTTTGACATTTATGTTTTTACAATGTCCGGCAAGCGCTTCATCAATTGAGTTATCTACAACCTCGAATACCATATGATGCAGACCAGTTCCATCATCTGTATCGCCGATATACATACCTGGTCTTTTTCTAACTGCATCAAGTCCTTTTAAAACTTTTATACTTGATGAATCATAAACATTTTCTTGCGCCATTTGATTAAATCTCCTCTATCACTTGGCCATGTTCCACGTGAAACAATTTTTTATCTCTGTATTGAGCTAAATAGCCCAATTGATTTTTATCTATTGCAGTAACAAACAATTGAGAACCAGTATTAATTAAGCTATTAATAAATAGTTGTTGTTTATCTGTGTCTAATTCGGCACCCACATCATCTAGCAAAAAAACAACTGACTTCTCGTTTTTTGAGAACAGATACTGAGCCTGGGCTATCTGCATGGCCGCTACTAACATTCTCAATTGACCGCGAGATAACACTTCGTTTGCGGCTACACTATTTATTTTTATTCTTATGTCGGCTTTATGAAAACCAGAACTGACGAAACCAGTTCTTTTGTCTCTTTCTCTATTTTTGTAAATTGATTCTTTTAGACTTAAGTCTTTCTCCCAGCCTTTATAGTAAGAAAAATCAAAGATAAATTCGGGCAAAAATTCTCGTAAATTATACTGAATAAAAGAAAGAAATTCACCTGACATCAACTCTGTGCGCAAAGAACTTAGTCTTTCACCTACAAGGCATAACTGTTCAATCCAATAATCCTGTTCAGTATTAAGGTTCTCTGAGTATCGCTTATCTTTTAATATGGCATTGAGTTGTAAAAGACATCTGCGATAAATGGCAAACTCTTTAGCAAAACCAGGTTCCACGTGAAACAATACCCAATCAAGATATTTTCTTCTCAGTTTAGGAGAACCGATAATTAGCTCTGAGCTTTGTGGAGTGAATATTTGTACAGGCAATAAACTAACTAATTCAACAGCTGATTTTGTTTTTGCACCATCAATACTAACAGTACAAGAATTGTCTAATTTTCTACTCAGACCGAGCTTATAAATGCTCTCCTTTGCACTCACTATACCGAAGACAGTGAATCCCTCACTGCCCTGTTGAATAACATTTTTATGTGTATTGGTTCTAAAAGAACGGGCAAAACCAAGATAATGAATCGCTTCTAAAACAGAAGACTTACCACTACCATTCGCACCGAAAAATACATTTAAATTTTCTGCAGGGACAATAGAAAGTTCGTTTATATTACGAAAGCTGTTTACCTGGACTAAGTCCAGCTTCATAAACTTTTACTTACCATCACTTTTAGATTACAGCCTCATCGGCATAATGACATACAATGCAGAGTCATCATTTGCATCTTCGATCAAAGCACTGCTATTAGAATCTGCTAAGGTAATTTTTACCTGATTACAATTAGTTAAACCATTCATTACGTCAATAAGATAAGCTACATTGAAACCTATTTCCAACTTATCCCCGTCGTAATCAACATCAACAATTTCTTCAGCCTCTTCTTGCTCTGGGTTATTGGCAGTAATCTTAAGTTCACTACTAGACAGATTTAATCGTACACCCTTAAACTTTTCATTAGACAAAATAGCAGCTCTGGAAAAAGCATGTTTTAAAACGTCCTTGCTCGCTTCGATATTTTTATCACCGTCTTTAGGCAGTACCCTTCTGTAATCAGGAAAACGACCGTCAACCAACTTACTGGTGAATATAAAATCAGTAGAGAAAATGCGAATGTGATTTGAACCAACTTGAACCTTAACGCGTTTATCACTGTCTTCGATAAGTCGCGAAATTTCTAATACACCTTTGCGAGGAATGATTACTTGTCTATTTTGAAGTGGTGAGCTCGTGTATTCTAAACGGCATAATGCGAGGCGATGACCATCAGTTGCCACAGTACGAATAACTGTACCTTCAGTTTCCAAGGACATACCGTTTAAATAATAACGGACATCCTGTTGAGCCATACAAAAATGAGTACTGTCAATTAAGCGTTTTAAAGAACTTTGAGAGATCTCAAACTCAAGCTCACCTTGCCAATCTTCTAAATTCGGATAGTCAGCAGCAGAAAGGGTAGATAAGCTGTATTTACTTCGCCCAGAGCGAATTAGTGCTTTGTTGCCCTCTACAATAAATTCAATCTCGCAATTGTCAGACAAACCCTTGCATATATCGACTAGCTTTTTAGCTGGTACAGTTATTTCACCCTCTGAAAAATCACCTGTTAACGTGACATTTGAAATTAACTCTACCTCTAAATCCGTACCCGTTAGCCAAAGTGAACTATCACTAACTTTAATTAGTATATTTGATAATATAGGTAACGTATGGCGACGCTCTACTGCACCGGATACCAGTTGTAGAGGCTGTAAGAAGTTTTCCCTGCTGATGCTAAATTTCATCTTATTACTCGTGAATTTTTATGAAGATAATGTACGAATTAGATTTTGATAGTCTTCTTTTATATCATGACTTTCTTCGCGTAGCTGAACTATTTTACGACACGCATGTAAGACTGTCGTGTGGTCTCTTCCGCCAAAAGCATCACCTATTTCAGGCAAACTATGATTGGTTAATTCTTTTGATAACGCCATCGCCATCTGTCTAGGCCGAGCCACACTTCTATTACGTCGCTTAGACAATATATCAGCCATTTTAATTTTGTAATACTCAGCAACTGTTTTCTGAATATTATCTATTGTGACTAATTTTTCTTGTAAGGCTAACAAATCTCGTAAGGCTTCTCTTACAAAATCAATAGTAATTGGTCTACCTGTAAAGTTCGCATTTGCTATTACACGATTTAAAGCACCTTCTAATTCTCTTACATTTGAACGTAAACGTTTAGCAATAAAGAAGGCAACTTCATCTGGTAAAAATATTTTATTTTCGACCGCTTTTCTTTTAAGTATTGCCACTCGAGTTTCTAATTCTGGAGGCTCAATAGCGATGGTTAATCCCCAACCGAACCGAGACTTTAATCGGTCTTCAACACCTACTATTTCTTTAGGATATCGGTCAGAGGTTAAAATAATTTGCTGATTACCTTCAAGTAAGGCATTAAAAGTATGGAAAAACTCTTCTTGAGAACGCTCTTTATTCGCAAAAAATTGAATGTCATCAATTAGTAATGCATCAACAGAACGGTAATAACGTTTAAATTCTTCTATCGCATTGTTCTGCAATGCTTTAACCATATCTTGGACAAAACGCTCTGAATGCATGTATACAACCGTCGCATCTTTCTTTTTATCGATGATGCCATTACCTACAGCATGTAATAAATGTGTTTTACCTAAACCTGTGCCGCCATAAATAAATAATGGGTTGTAAGCACCACCGGGATTATCAGCTACTTGTTGTGCCGCAGCTCTAGCTAACTGGTTAGACTTACCTTCTACAAAATTTTCAAATTTATAAGTTAGATTAACATTACTTTTATGTACATTGGCTTGTACTGCTGCTGGCTGTATTTCTTTACTTTGAACATTGTTATAAGCGTTATTTGGTTTATTGCCCATATCATCATTACGTACAAATGCCGAACTAGTACCTCGGGTGAAAGCACTGTCACTACGCTTAACCTCAAAACGCAGCTGTGGAGCATCACCCCCACAAAATTCAGTAAACAAAGAATTAATTTGAGTAAAATATTTATCTCTAACCCAATCAAGCACAAAACGGTTTGGTGCAAACAGCGTCAAATGAGAATCTTTTTGCTCTGCTTGAAGTGGTCTTATCCACATACTGAATTGTTGAATAGGTAAATCTTGCTGCAGCCTTTCTAGGCATTGATTCCATAGTGACATCTAAAAAAAGACCCCAGCCCAATAAATACGTGGACTATTTAAAAGAGATACGAATATCGTGATAAAAAAGAAAAAAATCTTGTCGTTTGTTTTTTAAGCGCTAATTGCATCGGCGACTAATAAGCTGTGAATTATCCCGCTATTCATACACCAAGCGCAACAAAGAATTCAAAATTTAATAGAATATAAAAACACTGTGGTATAACACTCTGTTTAGTATATCTTTTTTATGCTTTTTTCAGACCAAAATTAACGAATCAATAAAACAAATTTAAACCCGCTGTAAATTAAAAAACGGCAACATATATAAAATTACTTAAATAATTAGTATTAGTCTGTGGATAATTATCGCTTTTTCAGTCATTTATGACGTTTTTTCAAAAGCTTCAAAATGTTAAGCCCTCATTAACTCATTAAATACTCAATGTTTGATTGACAAAGGTATAAGTGATCTCTATTATTCAGCGTCATTTTTGAGCACTACACTGTGTGTGTTCGAATTTACATCAACCTTATGTATCAGGACTAGGCCATGAAAAGAACTTTTCAACCAAGCAACTTAAAGCGTAAGCGTTCACACGGTTTTCGTGCCCGTATGGCGACTAAAAATGGCCGCAAGGTTATAGCTAATCGCCGTGCTAAAGGCCGTGCTCGTTTATCTGCTTAATTTAATTATCCAAGGTGGGTGAAAATCATTTTTCTCGGGAGCTAAGACTACTTACTCCCACCCACTTTGAATATGTGTTCAACAACGCTATTCCCTCTGTTTCACCCCAACTTACTTTACTCGCTCGCAAAAATGAAAGTGCAGTACCTCGTTTAGGCATTACTATATCCAAAAAACGCGTCAAGCTAGCGCATGACAGAAATAGACTTAAGCGGATTATTAGAGAAAGCTTCAGACTGCAGAGACAATCGTTACCAAGTATTGATATAGTGGTGGTAGGTAAGAGTGGATTAGATAAACTATCTAATCAAGAGCTGTTTTCTTTACTGAATAAGTTATGGAAAAAATTAGCACAGCGTTGCGCGTAATACCAATAGGGCTAATTAAAAGTTATCAGCTTTTAATTTCTCCAATGCTTGGTCCTCATTGTAGATTCCATCCTAGTTGTTCACATTATGCTATTGAAGCAATAAATGAACATGGAATGGTTAACGGTATCTGGCTAAGCATGAAAAGAATTTCTAGATGTCATCCTATGAATGATGGCGGGTACGATCCCGTGCCCAAAAAAAATAGTGATAAATAATAAACTGCCCTTATTAAAGGAAGGTTAATTTTAAATTTAATTCGACGTGGTTTGTTTTTAAAAAGTCACAAATATCAATGAGTAGTTAATTAGAGTACTTTATGGAATCCCAACGCAGCTTTTTGTTAATTGGCCTAGCAATGGTCAGCTTTCTATTGTGGCAACAGTGGCAAATTGATTACGGCCCTAAACCTGTTGAACAAACGACCCCTTCTACGGTTCAAACCGATGGTAACGGTGCAGTAGTCACAAACAGTGACGCCCCTCAAGTAACTTCACCAGAACAAATGGGTGTTGCAAATACGACGACTATCAGCGAAAAAGTCATTTCAGTGACTACCGACACCTTATTACTTGAAATTGATACCAAAGGTGGAGACGTGATTTCTGCTAATTTAGCCGATTTCCCACTGACCCAAGGCTCTTCTGAATCCTACAGCTTACTTAGGCCAAGTGGTGAGCATTTATATGTTGCTCAAAGTGGTTTAGTCGGTCGTGATGGTACTGACAGTAAAACACGTCCAGTTTACTCCGCTGAACAAGACAGCTACACCTTAACTGGTGATAGTTTAACAATACCACTTACTTACACTACACCAGATGGCATGACGGTTGTTAAAACCTTTAGTTTTATTAAAGGTAGTCATCAGATACATGTAAGTTATGGTATTACCAACAATACATCGTCTAGCAAACAGGTCCAACAGTTTGGCCAATTAAAACAGAGCATGGTTGAAGGTGAAGGCAGTATGTTTATGCCGACCTACCGAGGCGGCGCGTATTCAACAGAAGAAGACCAATATAAAAAGTATTCTTTTGATGATATTACAGACAAAAAATTAAACAAAACCACAAAAGCTGGTTGGGCCGCCATGATTGAACATTATTTTGTGTCAGCCTGGGTACCCCCTCAAGATGAAACAAATTCGCTTTACAGTGCTGTTAGGCAAAATACGAATGCCGTAATTGGTTTTACCGGACAAGTAACAACAATAGAGCCAGGCCAAACGACTGAAATCAGTAGTATTTTATACCTTGGTCCAAAAGATCAAGATACCTTAGCTGGCATTGCCCGCGGTTTAGATTTAACTGTTGATTATGGCTTTTTATGGATGATATCAAAGTACCTTTTTGCGTTACTGCAAATTATCCATAACATCGTTGGCAACTGGGGCTATGCCATCATCATTATTACCATTATTGTTAAGGGCAGCATGTACTGGCTGACTAAAAAGCAATACGAATCAATGGCAAAAATGCGTGCACTTAAACCTAAAATGGATGCCTTAAAAGAACGCTTTGGTGATGACAGGCAGAAAATGCAGCAAGCCATGATGGAGCTGTATAAAAAAGATAAAGTAAATCCTATGGGCGGTTGCTTACCTTTGTTGCTCCAAATGCCAATATTCTTAGCCTTGTACTGGGTATTATTAGAAAGTGTAGAGTTACGTCACGCAGACTTTATTTTTTGGATCACTGACTTAAGTGCAAAAGACCCCTACTTTGTTTTGCCAATTTTAACGGGCATATCAATGTACTTATTGCAAAAACTTCAGCCAATGACAATGACAGACCCTATGCAACAAAAAATAATGCAGTTTATGCCCGTAGCCATGAGCTTATTCTTCTTTATTTTCCCAGCAGGTTTAGTTCTGTACTGGTTAATCAGTAACGTCATTACTTTAGTTCAAGCTAAGTTTATTTATGCCTCAATGGAAAAACGAGGCTTACAAACTAAATAAGAAATAGATAAATAAATATTATCAGGCCCGTTGCATATCGATTAATAAGATATAAAACGGGCTTTTTTTTGCTTACAATAAGCGTACTGTATCTTTAATCAATAGGACCAAGTATGCCCTCTTTTGACATCGTTTCAGAAATAGATCTCGTTGAATTAAAAAACGCGGTTGATAATGCAAACAGAGAAATTACAACACGCTTCGATTTTAGAGGCGTTGATGCTAGCTTCGAACTTAAAGAAAGTATCGTAACTATGGTAGCTGACAATGATTTTCAATTGCGTCAAATGTTGGATATTTTGCGTGGTACCTGTGTAAAAAGGGGTGTAGATACGGCCGCTTTTGAAGAAAAAGACGTGCAACACATTGGTAGAATATACAAACAAGCCATCGCTTTTAAACAGGGAATTGAGCAAGCAACAAGTAAGAAAATAATCAAACTGATTAAAGAAGCGAAAATAAAGGTTCAAGCTTCAATTCAAGGTGAACAAGTTAGAGTCACAGGTAAAAAACGAGATGATCTTCAACAGGTGATGGCTTTAGCTAAGGGTGCAGACTTAGATCAACCCGTGCAATTTACCAACTTTAGAGATTGATTTAAGTCGTGCCTAACTCAACTACAGCTTTCGATACAGAGACCATTGTTGCCCAAGCGACGGCCCCAGGACGAGGAGGAGTGGGGATACTAAGAATATCAGGACATCTTGCTAAATCAGTAGCCCAACATGTATTGGGTAAACTACCAGAAACAAGAAAAGCTGAATATTTGAGTTTCAAAGATCAGGATGGTCAACTCATCGATCAAGGCATAGCCTTGTTTTTTAAAGCCCCTAATTCGTTCACTGGCGAAGACGTACTTGAATTGCAAGGCCATGGCGGTCAAGTTGTGCTCGATATGTTATTACAAGCAATCCTTAAATTAGGCAATATTCGTATTGCCAGACCGGGTGAGTTCAGCGAAAGAGCCTTCTTAAATGACAAACTGGACTTGGCACAAGCTGAAGCGATAGCCGATTTAATAGATGCCAGCTCTGAGCAAGCAGCAAAGGGTGCATTACGATCATTGCAAGGCCAATTTTCACAACAAATTCATCAACTTGTTGAACAAGTCATTCATTTACGCATGTACGTAGAAGCTGCTATTGATTTTCCTGAAGAAGAAATTGATTTTTTAAGTGATGGCAAAATTCAGGCTGATTTATCTGCCATTATTAGTTCATTCGAACAATTAAGACGGCAAACGAAACAAGGCACCTTATTACGAGAAGGCATGCGGGTCGTTATTGCTGGTAAGCCTAATGCCGGAAAATCTAGTTTACTTAATGCCCTCGCCGGCCGTGAAGCAGCAATTGTTACAGATATCGCAGGCACAACTCGAGATGTACTTAAAGAACACATACATATAGATGGTATGCCCCTTCATATTATTGATACCGCAGGTTTACGTGATAGCCCTGATAAGGTTGAAAAAATAGGCATTGAAAGGGCGTGGCTTGAAATAGAACAGGCAGATCGTGTTCTGTTTATGCTCGATAGTACGGATACCCTCCACACTCATCCACAGTTAATTTGGCCAGAATTTTTTCAAAAAATTCCTAGCAATATTGGACTTACTGTCATTCGTAATAAAATTGATTTAACCGGTGAAGCGGTAGGTATTAACGAAGAAGGCGAGTATCCGGTCATATCGATTTCAGCAAATGATGGTAATGGAATTTCGTTACTCACAGGACACCTAAAAGCCTGTATGGGTTTTAACAGCAACAATGAAGGACAGTTTATCGCTCGACGTCGCCACTTAGATGCCATTGAGCGAGCAGCAGAGCATTTGTACCTTGGAAAACAGCAGCTTGAGGAACATCTAGCGGGTGAACTATTAGCAGAAGAATTGCGCTTAACTCAAGATCAGCTTAATCAAATCACCGGAGAATTTAGCTCAGATGATTTGTTAGGTAAGATTTTTTCTTCTTTTTGTATCGGCAAGTAATTATATCTACACCAACATAGTGCCTGCACTTCAAGCAAGGTACAATTAACCAAACAGAGTGTAAGAAGACAAAATAATGGCAAGGTTTGACATCATTGTAGGGAGTGTATTAGGTGCTAGCGAATATGTCGCTGATGCCTTGGCTGAGACATTAAAAGAGCACAGTCACAGTTCACTCATCCATCTCGTCCCAAATTATGCGGATATTGCTAAAGACAGCATTTGGTTAATTTGTACCTCTACGCATGGAGCTGGTGACTTACCCGATAATATCCAGCATTTTGCTACACAAATCAGTGAGCAAGATTTAAACGGGCTCTCCTTTTTGGTGGTTGGTTTAGGCGATAGTAGTTACGATACTTTTTGCAATGGCGCTTACACGCTTGAACAAACATTAATTCAATCAGGTGCCAAATTACTTATTCCTGCACTGCATATTGATGTTTTAACCCATCCCATTCCTGAGGAAGTCGCTATTGAGTGGTTAAATAATATGTTGCCTTCACTAGCATTGTCCTAATGCACATTATAATTACGCAATGAATATTAACCAAGCTGAACAAAGTGCTTTAGAGCAAGCACTCAGTAATGAAGCCAGAGTGCTATATTTATTGGGCTTGAAGGGTTCTGTAAATAATAAAACCGGAATAACTCAAGCTCTAAATTATAAAAATTTAATAAAACTGCTGAATGCAAAAGAAGAAAAATTTACCCTTGGTCGGCAAATAAATAGTTTAATAAAAGAATTACTCAATGTCGGCCTTGTCAGCTTCAAAAGCGAAGTAGAGTTAAATCATAGCTTCAATGGTAAAGTACTGTTGCTACCTTTGATGTTAATAGCACCAGATGATTATGCAAAAATGCACATTGAATGGCAAAGCATGCATACTAGTTGGCAACCAAATGAAAATTTACTCGCTGACTTAGCTAAGTTAATGGGTATTATTGATTATCGCTATTCTGAAGAAGAATTAGGCGAGTTTATCTCCTATTGGCTAAGTCGGCCTGAAAGTCATTTTAGCCAATTTCAATGGACGCAAAAGTTTGTTTTTAATTTAAAGCGAAAACGTTTAGCCCATGGGACTAAAAATGTGCATAAAGTAGGTCAGCAATTGGTACCAGTGAAAGCTGGAATAGTGGCCGACGACAATGCCAAGAAGTTAGTTGAAAAATACAGTAAAACTAGCAATATAAAATCTAACTAAATGCCCTTTTAACCCATTAAATTTTGGATTGTAAATTCTGTGGATAATATCAAGAATAAAATTCAGCAATTAGGTAAAGCATTAGGCCGTCAGTATATCCCTGATAAATATACCGACTACCAATCTTTGCGGACAGAGTACGAAGCGTTAGCCAATCGAGATGTTAGGTTAATGCAACAAGAAAGTAAAAAGCATCGTATCCAGTCTATTCAGGGACGCTCAGATTTAAACTCCAGTTGGACCTTTGCAAATCTAATTGAAGACAGTGAAGACGTTATTGAAGCCGTTAGCATTGCCAAGTCTTTTATTGCTGCTCATGAGGACATCAATTGGCGAAGAAGTGGTTCGCATATGATGATATTTTATGGCGACTACGGCCGTGGAAAATCTCATACTGCAGGAGCCATTGCTCACGAACTCATAGAAAAGTTCGAGATATCTGTATTGTATCGACAGCTATCAAGCATCCTAGAAATGCGCTTTTTTTCATATGACTACAATGCACAAGATAATGTTGCACAAAAATTTCGAGAAATTAACCAAGAACTCTTGGACGTTGACTTATTAATACTCGATGAAGTTTGTGTAAATGAAACCACACTGAAAAAAAATGCGCAAAGTTGGCTTGGTAATTTGTTACGACAAAGACTTGCTAATCACAAAAATTGCATATTAATTACCAACCATAACTTAGCTGAATTAGAACAAGCCTTAGGCAGTTATTGTTTCGAATCAATTAAAGAATATGATACTTACAAAGTTAAGTTTTCTGGTCCCAGCCGTCGAAAAGAGATTATACCTACCCAAGTAGAATCTAAACCAGCTTACAGTGGATACAGACCCAATCAAGTAAGATAATGATCGGTGATCACTGTTAACACGCTAGTATGCTAGCTAATACTGATCACTGATCCCTTCAGTTACATGCACCCTCCTTAAATTTTTTAAGTCAAACCTCGCTGTCATAAGGCTTTACAGTCGTGTGAACTGCGATCATACTTTTAATACTACATCAGCAAATTTGATCAGACGATCACAGTTTACTCACAGCTAGATCACCGCTTATAAAATTATGTGTATAAAAGTATGTATAACACCTTAATAAGCAGTACATATACACTTAATACAATTACTTATAATCTTCATTGTGGATAAAACTACTGGTTACACCCAGTGTATACCGCGTTGATCAAGCTTTACACACACACTTACATGCTAATTAAGTAATTGATTTTAAAAACATATAATGTCTTATCCACAGAAAATCGCTTTACTAATAGTAGTAGTAATAAGTAAAGATCAAATAGATCATATAAAGATTAAAGATGATCGGATCGTTACTTTGAATATTTTTTAAGCATTTCAAAAAAGACTTTTTACATATAGAATACGCGCCCGTTTTGAGTGGGTGAATATTACCAAGAGGCATATCATGTTTTATCAGCAACAATTTGACGTCATCGTTGTAGGTGGAGGCCACGCAGGCACTGAAGCTGCGTTAGCATCTGCTCGCATGGGTGTCAGTACATTATTGTTAACCCACAATATTGAAACATTAGGACAAATGTCATGTAATCCAGCAATTGGTGGGATCGGCAAAGGGCATTTAGTCAAAGAAATTGATGCTTTAGGTGGTGCAATGGCACTGGCGACGGATCAGGCTGGGATCCAATTTCGTACTTTAAATTCAAGTAAAGGGCCTGCAGTAAGAGCAACTCGAGCTCAAGCAGATCGGGCTTTGTACCGAAAAAGCATCAGACACATGTTAGAAAATCAAGCTAATCTCACCTTGTTTCAGCAGTCTTGTGATGATCTGATTGTGGAAAATGATCAGGTTGTTGGCGTTGTTACCCAGATGGGCCTTAAGTTTAAGGCGAAGTCAGTAGTGCTTACCGTGGGAACCTTTCTTGGTGGAACAATTCATATTGGAATGAATAATTACAAGGGAGGTAGAGCAGGTGATCCACCTTCGATCGCACTCGCAGATCGTTTACGTGCTCTACCCTTTCGGGTTGATCGTTTGAAAACAGGCACCCCTGCAAGATTAGACGCAAGAACTTTAGATTTTACTGCTATGCAAGAACAACATGGCGATGACCCCATCCCGGTTTTTTCATTTTTAGGAAAAACCAGTGATCATCCACGACAAGTGCCTTGTTATATTACTTATACAAACGAACGTACTCATGAAATAATTCGTGGCGGTCTTGACCGTTCTCCCATGTATACCGGTGTTATCGAGGGAATAGGCCCACGGTACTGTCCGTCAATTGAAGATAAAATTCACCGTTTTGCAGACAAAGATTCTCATCAAATATTTGTTGAACCAGAAGGTTTAGATAGCATTGAAATTTACCCAAATGGAATTTCAACTAGTCTCCCCTTTGATGTTCAAATGAATTTGGTTCGGTCAATCAAAGGTTTTGAAAATGCGCACATCATTCGCCCAGGTTATGCGATCGAATATGATTTCTTTGATCCTCGGGATCTGAAACAGAGTTTAGAGACCAAGTTTATCAAAGGTTTATTTTTTGCGGGACAAATCAATGGAACAACAGGTTATGAAGAAGCAGGCGCTCAGGGCCTCGTAGCCGGTGCTAACGCAGCTTTATCAAGTCAGGATAAAGATTCGTTCACTTTACGCCGTGATGAAGCTTACATGGGCGTATTAATCGATGATCTGGCCACCATGGGGACCAAAGAGCCTTATCGAATGTTCACTAGCCGTGCTGAATATCGTTTATTGCTTCGTGAAGACAATGCTGACATGCGTTTGACGGCGTTAGGTCGCAAAATAGGTTTAGTTGATGATCATCGCTGGCAAGTATTTAATGAAAAACTTGAAGCAATAGAATTAGAAAGCCAGCGTTTGCGATCAACTTGGATCCACCCTCATCATCCAGCTGTCAATGAATTAAACCAAGTATTGAAAAACCCGGTTACTCGTGAGAATACCTTGGAAGATTTAATTCGACGTCCTGAAATGACGTATCAACGTTTAATGGAAATCGAATCTTTGGGTCCACAAATAGCCAATATTCAAGCCGCTGAACAAGTTGAAATTCAAATTAAATATGCGGGATATATCGAACGTCAAAAAGAAGAAATTGCTAAGACGCTACGAAATGAAGATACCCTCATTCCCTTAGATTTTGACTATAAAGTAATATCAGGTTTAAGTAACGAAGTCGTGGCAAAATTAACAAACGCTAGACCAGAGACCATCGGCAAAGCAGGACGTATATCTGGCGTTACCCCAGCAGCCGTTTCTTTGTTGCTTGTGTATTTGAAAAAACACGGCCTACTTGTTGGCAGTTTAAACAGTAAAAGTAGAATTTCAGCCTAATGGAAGTGTTAAAAGAACATTTAATAGCACAACTCAATACTGTGTTAAAAGACAGCGACATTCAGCCAAATGTTGAACAAGTCGAAAAGTTAGTTGCTTATGTATTGCTGATGCATAAATGGAATAAGGCTTATAACCTCACCTCTGTTCGAGAGCCTGAGCAAATGTTAATCAAACATATCGTCGATTCTATTGTGGTTGCCCCCTTCTTGACCGAAGACAATTATATTGATGTTGGTACAGGACCAGGTTTACCCGGTATTCCATTAGCCATTATGTGTCCTGAAAAATATTTTGTGTTACTTGATAGCTTAGGTAAACGAGTGCGTTTTATGAAACAGGTTGCCTATGAACTTAAGTTAAATAATATTGAGCCAATTCAAAGTCGAGTAGAAGATTATCAACCCCTTATACACATACAAGGTGTAATCAGCAGAGCTTTCGCTTCATTAAAAGATATGTTGCACTGGTGTCAGCATCTGGTAGATTCGCAAGGTGTATTTTTAGCTCTTAAAGGGCAATTACCGAGGGACGAGCTTAAAGAAATTGGTGATGATTTTAACATCACGGAGATTATCGCATTAAGCGTACCGAATTTAGTAGGCGAGCGGCATATTATAAAAATTCAAAAAAAATAATCTCATCGGTTTTATTTTAAGTTTATCAGTCAACGTTGTAGTTAATTAAAAAGTTAGTGGAAAACTATTTTGGGTAAAATCATTGCAATTGCTAATCAAAAAGGTGGGGTTGGTAAAACCACGACCGCTGTGAATGTTGCCGCGTCTATGGCTGCAACTAAACGCAAAGTTTTGCTTATTGATTTAGACCCTCAAGGCAATGCGACCATGGGGAGCGGTATTGATAAGTATGCCGTCGAAAACACCTGTTACGAGCTGCTGATTGAAGAAAAACCCATCGAAGAAGTGTTAATTAAAGAAACCTCTGGTAAATATCACTTAATCGCAGGTAATAGTGATATCACCGCTGCTGAAATTAAATTGATGGAAGTCTTTGCACGAGAAGTTCGATTAAGAAATGCATTGGCTTGCGTTAAAAATTATTATGACTTTATTTTTATTGACTGCCCACCCTCATTAAATCAACTAACGGTTAATGCTATGGCGGCAGCAGACTCTGTTTTGGTTCCAATGCAATGTGAATACTATGCGCTTGAGGGACTTACGGCCTTAATGGATACCATTAAAAAGTTGGCGTCTGTGGTAAATCCCGAATTAAAAATCGAAGGTGTACTACGAACCATGTATGATCCTCGTAATCGATTGGCCAATGACGTATCTGAGCAACTTAAGCGACATTTTGGTGAACAAGTATATCGAACTGTTATTCCACGTAATGTCAGATTGGCCGAAGCGCCTAGCTTTGGGACTCCCGCCATGTACTATGACAAATCATCAACAGGTGCTAAAGCCTACTTAGCTTTAGCCGGTGAGATTCTTCGTCGTAGTAAAGCAAATGTATCAACAAAGGTAAGCTAATTTAGCTGCTAAGTTGTCAATAAATAGAATAGAGGAATCTATGTCGGTTAAAAAACGAGGTTTAGGTCGTGGCCTTGATGCGCTATTAGCAACCAGTCAATCATCTAATAATCAATCCCCTGAACAAGAAGGTGAATTACGTAAGATCCCTGTAGAATTTTTACAGCCAGGAAAATATCAACCCCGAAAGGATATGTCTTCAGACGCCTTAGAGGATTTAGCTGCCTCGATTCGTTCACAAGGTGTTATTCAACCGATTGTTGTGCGGCAAATCAGTGAGCAAAAGTATGAAATTATCGCTGGAGAGCGTCGCTGGCGTGCATCACAAATAGCACGTCTAGATGTGATCCCTTGTTTAATTAAAGATGTTCCTGATGAAGCTGCCGTCGCTATCGCATTGATCGAAAATATACAGCGAGAAGACCTAAATGCGATGGAAGAAGCACAAGCATTAGACCGTTTGATGGTTGAATTTGAATTAACTCATCAAGAAGTGGCAACTGCGGTAGGAAAATCTCGAACCACGGTAACCAATTTACTACGACTCAATAATTTAAATGAAGATGTAAAGTTATTGCTTGAACATGGTGATATTGAGATGGGCCATGCCCGTGCGCTGTTGTCTTTGCAAGGTGAACAGCAAAATGAAGCTGCGCAAATTGTGTCTGGTAAAGGATTGACCGTTAGAGATACTGAAAATTTGGTTAGGCGACTTCTTGAACCGGTCAAACCGAAAGAGCAGACAAAACCGGATCCTGATGTTCAGCGTTTAGAAACTAGCTTATCAGAAAACCTAGGGGCTCCAGTGAGCATTGCTCATAATGCTAAAGGAAAGGGTAAACTGGTGATTAACTTCTCAAGTTTAGATCAACTTGATGGTATTTTAAGCCACATAAAATAAAAAGTGACTCAATTTAAGTTTTCCTTAAGCTAAGTTAAGTTGTAAGTTGCTTAGTAATTATCCAATCACCCTAACAAAACAGGTATAGATGTTGTAAATTGGCGCCAGTAAAGTATACTTTTGGCGCTTTTTGTTAAGGTTTATTTGTTAAGAGGGATCAAATGGCAGTTAGTTTGGTCCTAGAAGGGCAGAAGCTTGCTAGAAAAGTCATTATTTATCAAAGTATTCTAGCCATAGTTATAGCTCTTTTTTTTACCTTTTATGGTGGTAAAAATAGCGGTTTATCAGCAGCTTATGGTGCTGTTTCGGTTATTTTACCCAGTATGATTTATGCATACTTTGCCTTCAGATATGCCGGTGCTAGACAAAATAAACTAGTAGTGCGGAGTTTTAACAAAGGTAGCAAAATAAAATTTATCTTAACCATTGTTTTATTTGTTTTTATTTATCGATGGCAAAATGTCGATATTATGGCTCTCATGGTGAGCTTCACCATCGTATTATTAGGGCAATGGCCCATTATTATTTTAGTAAGTCGCGTTAAAAAAACACGAGTAGTTGAGCGATAACGAGACCGAAGTACCGTTTTTTAACTTTAAAATTTGGATGGAAAAATGGCAGGAACAAGTGGCGAACAAACCATTAGTGGTTATATTCAGCATCACTTGACTAATGCTGCTGTCGGTGAAGGTTTTTGGACTTTTCACATTGACACGCTGGCTTGGTCTGTGATTTTGGGATTTGTATTTATACTGAGCTTTCGCGCAGTAGCAAAAAAAGCAACAACGGGTGTGCCAAGTAAATGGCAAGCTTGCGTTGAGCTAGTGGTTGAATTTGTTGACAACACCGTTAAGAGTACTTACCACGGCAAAAGTGCATTAATAGCCCCTTTAGCGTTAACCATTTTTGTTTGGGTTTTGCTAATGAACTTGATGGACTTAATCCCGGTTGATTTTCTACCAACTGCTGCAGCGCTAATTGCTGGTGAGTCGATGGAAACAATTGCCTCTGGTCAATCTCATGTATACATGAAAGTAGTACCGACCACTGACGTTAACATGACATTTGCTCTGTCTTTAGGCGTATTCGCGTTAATGATTTTTTACTCAATAAAAATTAAAGGCTTTGGCGGCTTCATGAAAGAGTTGTACGCCCACCCTTTCAATACACCATGGTTGTATTGGTTTAACTTTATACTAGAGCTTGTTTCTCTAATTGCTAAACCCTTGTCTTTGTCTTTGCGTTTATTCGGTAACCTGTATGCTGGCGAACTTATATTTATTCTTATCGCAGGCACCATTGGTTTATGGCAATTGCCTTTACACTTTATTTGGGCAGCGTTCCACTTACTGGTTATTCCTTTACAAGCCTTTATATTCATGATGTTGACTATCGTGTATCTAAGTCTTGCTAGTGAAGAACACTAATTACCATTTAATTTATATGACAAGAGTCACCTCAAATACTGGCTGTTTGAGGGTCGGCACGGACGCCTTGCAAACTTTTTTACGTGTTATTTTTTAAACTTTAACTTTAACTTCAACTCAAAGGTGAAAATCTATGGAAATCTTAGGTAATTTATATATCGCAGTAGGCATTTTGATTGGTCTATGTGCACTAGGTCCGGCAATCGGATTTGGTATACTAGGTGGCAAGTTCCTTGAATCTGCTGCTCGTCAACCAGAACTTGCTCCTACCCTACAAGTAAAGATGTTTATCGTAGCGGGTCTTATTGACGCTATCGCGATGATCGGTGTGGCTATTGCCCTTTTCCTATTATTCGTTGAAAGCGCCAAGTTTGCTGTATAAGCACCTTACTACCCATTAACGAATAGAGGAGGAGCGGTTTTGAATATCAATGCCACTCTACTTGGCGAATTAATAGCATTTATATTCTTCGTGTGGTTCTGCATGAAGTTTGTATGGCCTCCCATTATGGGCGCTATTGAAGAACGCCAACAAAAAATAGCAGACGGCTTAGCTGCGTCAGAACGAGGTGAACAAGATCTCGAACTAGCACAGCATAAAGCGGCTGAACAGTTAAAAGAAGCCAAAGTGCAAGCGGCTGAAATTATTGAGCAGGCCAAAAAGCGTGGGTCACAAATTGTTGACGAAGAAACGCAACGTGGTCACTCCGAACGCGAAAAAATTATCGCGCAAGGATACTCTGAGGTAGAAGCGGAACGTAATCGTGTTAAAGAAGATTTGCGCAAGCAAGTTGGTTTGTTAGCGATTGCCGGAGCAGAACGAATCTTAGAGCGTGAAATTGATGCAGCAGCACAAAGTGACATAGTTGAAAAACTTGTCGCTGAGCTATAAGGGGTACATGAGCTATGTCTGAATTGACTACCATTGCTCGCCCTTATGCCCAAGCAGCGTTTGAATATGCCGTTGAACACAAGGCGGTAAGTCATTGGCAAGACATGCTTATGTTTGCCTCTGAAGTAGCTAAAGACGAAAGCATCAAGGGTCTGTTGACCGGTGCAGTTGCTGCTCAGAAATTGGCTGAAATATTTAATGGCGTATGTGGCGAACAACTCGACAAACAGGGTCAAAACTTAATTCAAGTTTTGGCTGAAAACAGACGTCTAGATGCGTTACCAGAAATATTTGAATTGTTTAATCAGCTCAAAGCTGACCTAGATAAAGAAATTGATGTTGAACTTGTGTCAGCAACAAAGCTTTTGAAAGCACAACAAACTTCTATTGGTAATGCATTAGAAAAACGTCTAGCACGTAAAGTTAAGCTGAATTGTAGCGTGGATCCTACACTGATTGCCGGTGCTATTATTAAAGCCGGTGATACAGTTATTGATGGTTCACTACGAAGTAAATTAAACCGTCTCGCAGACGCGTTACAAGCATAGCGGGGAAAGAGCATGCAACTGAATTCCACTGAAATTGCAGAACTGATTAAACAACGAATTGATCAGTTTCAAGTAGTAAGTGAAGCTCGTAATGAAGGTACCATTGTTGGTGTAACCGACGGTATCATCCGTATTCATGGCCTTGCAGATGTTATGCAAGGAGAAATGATTGAGCTTCCTGGTAATCGTTACGCTATCGCATTAAACCTAGAGAGAGATTCTGTAGGTGCGGTAGTTATGGGTCCCTATGCGGATCTTCAAGAAGGCACTAAAGTTAAATCTTCAGGCCGCATATTAGAAGTACCTGTAGGACCTAAATTATTAGGTCGTGTAGTTAATACACTAGGTGCCCCTATTGATGGTAAAGGCGCGATTGAAGCAGATGGTTTTGAACCAGTAGAAAAAATCGCACCTGGCGTTATCGAACGTCAATCTGTAGACCAACCCATTCAGACAGGTTATAAATCTGTTGATGCTATGATCCCTGTTGGTCGTGGTCAGCGTGAGTTAGTTATCGGTGACCGCCAAACAGGTAAAACTGCTTTAGCAATCGATGCCATCATCAATCAAAAAGATTCTGGTGTTAAATGTATTTATGTCGCAATAGGCCAAAAGGCGTCAACAATTGCTAACGTAGTACGTAAATTAGAAGAGCATGGTGCCCTAGCCCATACTATTGTTGTTGCCGCATCTGCTTCAGAATCTGCCGCATTACAATACTTAGCGCCTTATTCTGGTTGTACTATGGGTGAATACTTCCGCGATCGTGGTGAAGATGCGCTAATCGTATATGATGATTTGTCTAAGCAAGCAGTTGCTTATCGTCAGATCTCGTTACTATTACGTCGTCCACCAGGTCGTGAAGCGTATCCTGGTGACGTATTTTATTTACACTCTCGCTTACTGGAGCGTGCAGCACGTGTTAATGAAAAATACGTAGAACGTTACACTAAAGGTGAAGTAACAGGTAAAACTGGTTCTTTAACGGCCTTACCTATTATTGAAACACAAGCCGGTGACGTATCAGCTTTCGTACCCACTAACGTAATATCTATCACTGACGGTCAGATTTTCTTAGAAACTGACTTGTTTAACTCAGGCATTCGTCCTGCAGTTAACGCAGGTATTTCGGTATCTCGTGTTGGTGGTGCAGCTCAAACTAAAATCATCAAAAAACTAGGTGGCGGTATACGTTTAGCCTTGGCTCAGTATCGTGAATTAGCAGCTTTCTCGCAGTTCGCTTCTGACCTTGATGACGCTACTCGTGCTCAATTAGAACACGGTGAGCGAGTAATGGAATTAATGAAACAAAACCAATACGCACCACTTTCGGTGGGTGATATGGGGGTTTCTTTATTCGCTGTTGAAAAAGGGTATTTGAAGGATATCGAACTAGGAAAAATCCTAGATTTTGAAGCTGCCTTACACTCTTACATGAACAGTGAATATGCTGAGCTTATGGGAAATCTTAATAAAACTGGTAATTTCAATGGTGAAATTGAAGCCACATTAAGTGAAGCTTTAACTAAATTTAAAGCAACGCAAACGTGGTAGTCAATTGTTGCTTCTGTGCCTAGCTCAGAAGCAACTCAGTTGAATAATCGGAGATAGAACTATGGCCAGCGGTAAAGAGATAAAAGGTAAGATCGGCAGTATTAAAAATACGCAAAAGATCACCAGCGCTATGGAAATGGTTGCCGCTTCTAAAATGAAAAAGGCACAAGACCGGATGGCTTCAAGTCGTCCTTATGCTGAGAATATTCGCAGCGTAATTGGTCACTTAGCCAATGCGAACCTTGAATATCGCCATCCTTACTTGGAAGAACGCGAAGTAAAACGCGTGGGTTATATTGTCATTTCAACCGATCGTGGATTGTGTGGTGGATTAAACACCAATGAATTCAAATTGGTTATTAAAGATGCAAAGAAATGGCGTGATCAAGGTGTGCAGGTAGATTTTGCAGCACTAGGCTCTAAGGCTTGTGCCTTTTTCAATCGATTTGGAGGTAGTGTAGTTGCTGCTGAATCTGGTATTGGAGATGCTCCTACAGTCAAAGATATTATTGGCTTAGTGCGAATCATGTTGTCGGCATTTAACGAAGGTAAAATCGATCGCTTGTTTTTGGTATTCAATAAATTTGTAAATACCATGAGCCAGGCGCCGCAGATTGAGCAATTGTTGCCTTTGCCTAAATCAGATGAGAAAGCGTTACAACATCGTTGGGATTATATTTATGAGCCCGATCCAAAACCTATTTTAGATAGATTACTGGTTCGTTTCGTAGAATCCCAAGTATATCAGGGCGTAGTTGAAAACTCTGCGTCTGAGCAGGCCGCTCGTATGGTTGCTATGAAAGCTGCAACAGATAATGCGGGTGATATTATTGAAGACTTGCAGTTGATATATAACAAAGCTCGTCAAGCAGCAATCACTCAAGAAATCAGTGAAATTGTTGCTGGTGCGGCAGCGGTGTAGGCAAAGATTTACGAATTTAAGAGGAATTAACATGAGTCAAGGTAAGGTCGTCCAAATCATTGGCGCCGTTGTGGATATCGAATTTCCACAGGATTCGGTTCCAAAAATATATGACGCATTGCGTATCACAGAAGGTGATTTGCAAGGTTTGACCCTAGAAGTGCAACAACAACTAGGTGGTGGCGTTGTTAGAACAATCGCCATGGGTACTACTGATGGTTTACGTCGTGGTCTTGCGGTTGTGAACACTGGTGAATCAATTATGGTTCCAGTGGGTAAAGCAACCTTAGGTCGTATTATGGACGTATTAGGTAACCCTATTGATGAAGCAGGTCCCATCGGTGAAGAAGAGCGTATGTCTATTCACCGAGCAGCGCCTACTTATGAAGAGCAATCAAACTCGACTGAACTACTTGAAACAGGCATCAAAGTTATCGACTTAGTTTGTCCGTTCGCTAAGGGTGGTAAAGTGGGCTTGTTCGGTGGTGCCGGTGTGGGTAAAACCGTAAACATGATGGAGCTTATTCGTAACATCGCTATCGAACACAGTGGTTATTCTGTATTTGCTGGTGTAGGTGAGCGTACTCGTGAAGGTAACGATTTCTATCATGAAATGAACGAATCCAACGTACTTGATAAAGTATCATTGGTTTATGGTCAAATGAATGAGCCTCCTGGCAACCGTTTGCGCGTAGCATTAACTGGTTTAACCATGGCCGAGAAATTCCGTGATGAAGGCCGTGATGTATTGTTCTTCGTAGATAACATCTACCGTTATACCCTCGCTGGAACAGAAGTATCAGCATTGTTAGGTCGTATGCCGTCAGCGGTAGGGTATCAGCCTACTCTTGCAGAAGAGATGGGTGTACTTCAAGAGCGTATCGCATCAACCAAAACAGGTTCAATTACCTCTGTTCAGGCGGTATATGTACCAGCGGATGACTTAACGGATCCATCACCTGCTACGACCTTTGCTCACTTAGATGCAACTGTAGTATTGTCGCGTGATATCGCCTCTTTAGGTATTTATCCAGCGGTTGACCCTTTGGCTTCTACTTCACGTCAACTTGATCCACTTGTTATTGGACAAGAGCATTATAGTACAGCACGTGGTGTACAGTCAGTATTACAACGCTATAAAGAGCTTAAAGATATTATTGCGATTTTGGGAATGGATGAATTGTCTGAAGAAGACAGATTGTCGGTATCAAGAGCGCGTAAAATTCAGCGGTTCTTGTCTCAACCTTTCTTCGTAGCCGAGGTATTTACTGGTTCTCCTGGTAAGTATGTCTCTTTGAAAGATACTATCAACGGTTTTAAAGGCATTCTAGAAGGTTCATATGATCACCTTCCAGAACAAGCTTTTTACATGGTAGGTTCGATAGAAGAAGCCTCTGAAAAAGCGAAAAAGATGTAAAACGTATCCTTAGATACGTTTTTACTCAATCAGATCGGGAGGTTCAATGGACGCTATGACAGTACAACTAGATGTAGTAAGCGCTGAAGATAGTATTTTTTCAGGCTTAGTCGAGTCTATTCAAGTCACTGGTAGTGAAGGTGAACTAGGAGTAAATCCTGGCCACGCACCTTTATTAACTACCTTGAAACCTGGTATGGTTCGTTTAGTAAAGCAATTCGGTGTAGAAGAAATGATCTACATCGCTGGTGGTGTGCTTGAAGTTCAACCTGGCCATATCACTGTATTAGCTGATACCGCGATACGTGCTGAAGACTTGGACGAACAAGCGGCTATCGAAGCTAAAAAACGTGCAGAAGAGCATATTGCTAACCCAAGTGCTGATTTTAATTATGCTGAGGCAGCTATTGAGTTAGCTGAAGCAATCGCGCAGTTACGATTAATTCAAAAACTACGTAAATAATTAAAGTCACTGAGCTTACTCATACATTGTTTCATGTGAAACCCGACTTATGTCGGGTTTTTTGTTTCTAGCATAACGAATGCTCACTTACAATTTTTACGGTAATTCTCTGCCCTTAGGTATTAATAAACATGTCTCATGTATGCGAAGATTAATGACCTAATAAGAACAAATTTTATCTAAATTTAAGAGTAAATTTGTGATATTTACTTTAAGGTAATAGCTAGGCCATAACAGACAGGACGTACTTTTATGAAGATAAAATATTTCTCTTTTCCTACCTTGATTATATTTAGCGGCATTCTTAGTGTTTTTTCCTGTACCAAAACAGACCAACATACAATCGAGAGGATAAACTATTGGGACAAGCAGGCTGAAATTATGATTTTGGTTGGGCCTGATAAAACCAAAGTGTTTGAGTGGGTTTATGCGCTTGATAAAGAAGCGACTTATACTGGTGATGAACTACATGCAAATGTAGAAAAGCTTCACCCAGACAATCAGCGACCTCAATGTATACGATTGTCGATCGAGTTTGATGAGAACGACAGGGTTAAAGACCATGTGGTCACCTTGGTTAAAGACTGTACACCCTAAGTATTACGTCCTATTTTTAGCACTTGTTGAAACAAGGAAGTTCCTTAGTGCTCTGAATTGATTATCTAGTTCGATAACGAGTAAGGTGGATTTCGCATTATCGACAATGTCATTTTTTAATAGAGTTTCTAACTCTTCTAAGGTGACTTTCGCGGCATACAAACCACATTGATCGAGTTTATATTTGAGTTCCGTTATCGCTATTAAAGTACTGCTGACAGCACCCTCAGTTAAGCTTAGTTGAAAATGACTGAGATAGTTGTCAATGTCGTTGCTCAATTGACTTAAGGCCTTTAAGAGCTGCTCTATGCTGTTACTGTGATTGGTGATACCAAGAGGTATATCAACTAAAGGTAAATCAATACATTGCCGAGTTAAACGCATAATTCTCGGTAATTCTCGGGTTACAGCTAACTCATCTTCTTGTGTAGCACTATATTCCAATTCAGCGTATTCTTTTCCGAGTAAATCAAAGCCAAAAGAACTGGCTGAACCACTTATTCTATGAGCCAAAAGCTGAATTTTTTTAATATCTTTTGTTTTCCGAGCTGCCTCAAACTTACTTAACTGTATTCTTAAATCGTTTTGATAATCTCGGGTTAACGCCAACATGTCATTGCGGTTTATTAAAGGTTGCACTGAGTTAGATATAGATAAATATCGACTTAGTACGTCGATAAACTGCGTTCTAGATATCGGCTTGGCTAAATGATCATTAAAACCTAATCGCAAATAATACTGAACTTCATGATTCATACTATTTGCAGTTAACGCTACGACTGGGGTTATATTCCCCAATGCTTTGATTTTTTGAAGAGCAACTAATCCGTCCATTTTGGGCATATGGATATCTAACAAAATAAGGTCAAATTTTTGATGAAAAAGTGCTTCTAGAACTTGTTCGCCATTTTCAACATCAACAACACTGATATTCATGCGTTTTAACATAATAGTGATTAACTCACGATTATTAGCATGATCGTCGGCTAACAGTACTCGTGTGCCGTTGAAGTCAGGTAAGTTATCGGGAGCAGACTTACCCTCAGGCTTAGCGAGACAAATTTCACCTACTGATGAAATCCATATGGTATTTAGGGTTTCACGTAGCGTAAACGACAAGGTAAAACTAGAACCTTTTCGAGGTGCACTTTTTACCTGAATGTCACCCCCTAAGCCTAATGCCAGCCGTTTAGATATACTTAAACCAAGGCCGGTTCCACCTAAACGACGATTAATCGAAACATCAGCCTGGGTAAAGGGTTCAAAAAGTTTATCTAAATGTGACGGTGCTATACCCTCCCCAGAATCACTAATAATAATAACTAAAGCTTGCTCTTCAGTTTTTACCGTTAAACCAACGAAGCCATGCTCGGTAAATTTTATCGCATTATTGGTTAAATTAAATAAAATCTGCTTCAGCCGGGTTGGATCGATCAAAATTTCCGAGGGAAGTGGAAACTGATAGTCAATGTGAAATGCTAAACCTTTGTCTCGAGCTCGTGTTCCTACAACCGACTCTATTTGTCCTAATATAGAAAAAAGCGAGGTAGGAATAAATTCAAAGTCTAACTTATTAGCCTCAATTTTACTGAGATCTAAAATATCATTGATAACACTGAGTAAATGACTGCCATTGTCGCCAATAATCTTTATCACCCTGTCTTGTTCGGCTTTATCAATATCGCCCAATAATATCCCATCTGAATAGCCAATGATTGAAGTTAATGGGGTACGTATCTCATGGCTCATTGAAGCCAAGAAACGTCCTTTGGCTAAACTTGCCTCGACTAATTCAATATTGCTTTGCTCAAGCTCCTTATTCAGTTGTTTAAGTTCGTTTGTCCTTTGTTCAACTGTTTTTTCAAGGTTTAGTGTTAAGTCTAAATTTTGAATAGCCACTTCTCTTACCTTTACCGATATAGCAAAAGCAAACAGCAAGGTTTCAAGACTATTTCCTATTAAACCCATTAAATAGATATTTAAGTTGTATGAAGGTAATACGCCTAGGTTGATAAAGTTACCAACAGCATTAGGCGCTAAAACAGCCAATAAAGCACAGGTAAAGTAACACGCTGTTATTGATCCTCTGTACCAGGCTATTGCCCCTACATATAAGCCTATAAACATAACAACAGAGGTCGATACAGAGGCTAAATATAATCCGATTCCTGGATTGTAGGCGGCAATAAATACTGTTGGAATACAAAGTAATGCCACGGCCTTCAATATAAATGCCGTTTTAGCAGAGGTTTCGTGCATTTTGAGTAACTGAATAAAAAATAAACTATAGAAAACAGCTCCCAGTATAAAACTAGACATCAGCAATGCGGTTGAAACGCCTAAGCCAAGATGCTCAGGTAGACCAAAAATACTCGCCCAGCCGAGAGCAAAACAAAAGGTTGCAAGCGCGTAGTTGAGATATTGATACTGTCTTACCACAAAGAATATGAAAAAATTATAAACTGCTAATGCCATACACACGCCCAAACACAGCAACATGATGACGTTTTCAATATTAAATTGTTGACTCAATTCCTTTAAAGCTCTGATTTGGATTTTGATAGGAGCAAAAAAATACTCGCTTTTAAATAGCATGAGCACGGTTATGCTGTGCCCCTTATCTAAGGTAATAGGAACGCCATAGTGAAAATCTTGTGAATTTAATTCAAGCTGCCCTGTTGAGATTGTTTGGGCCTCTGAATTGAAGGGGAAATGGTTAAAAATAGAGACGTTTATGTGTTCAACAACTGAGCCAAAAGGGTAAATGAACCAAGCGGTTTGGTCGCCATCATTAACTAATGTAAATACTGTTAAATAAGTATCCCCAAGAGCGTTTGTCTTTTTATGTGGCTCTAATCGGCTGAGTAATCTGTTAAGTTCTGGTAGTGATGTGGGTGTTGAATGTTTTTCAGAATTAACACTGTAAAAAGGTAAACGATCACTGATATCCGTTTGCCCAATTTCAGATAAATTGAAGTGGGGGACAGATTGATTGCCAGCGTAGCAAACCGTAAAAATACTAAAAAAAACAGTCGAAAAAACCAAAAAATAAAAGCGAAAAAAAGTCAAAAAACACCAACATCAGTCTAGCTATAGTGTTTATACCCACAACTTGTTTTTGTGTAACACAGAAAAGTTATGTTAAAACTACGCGGATCCAAAATAATGGCTCAAGCATGCCATAAGCAAGGCTAATTTCAAAAAGAATATAAGAGATTTTTTCTTACCTAATTCGCCGCGTTATTAATAGCGCAAAATACTAAAAATTATCGCAAAAAATGTTTGATCTAACTGATTGTTATTAGTAAGTTTTTTCCCTTGATCTACAGAAGGTAACGCGGCGAAATGGTAAACGCGAGCAGCAAATATAATAAAATATGGCTAACGGTGCAGTGTATTCCTTTTGGTACAGTTGCGACCTATGGGCAAATCGCTGATTTAGCAGGCTTACCTGGTAGCGCTCGTTTGGTGGGAAAAGCATTAGGACTTGCACCTAAAAATCTCAAAGTAAACTGGCACCGAGTTCTACGCTCAAACGGACAAATTGCTTTTCCTTCGGGGTCTTCTGATGCTGATACTCAGCGCGACTTGCTACTTGAAGAAAATCTTGCCGTTATAAACTACCGAGTTAATCTCAAGGTTTTTCAATGGCAACCAAATCTGACTGAGATGCTTATTAAACTACGTTTTTAAATCGGTGTTAGCGTCATTAAGCAAATTTTATTTAACGGCTCTCTGCCTGTTTTAAAATGAGTCTAACTTGATCCGTTGTCACATCGGAGGGGCATACTCCCTTACTTACCAAAGCGACCCTGACCCCCTCGGGATCCTGATTAAAAAACTCAGCGCTGTTTTTTTGTAAATAACGACAAAGTTGGTTTTGCAAATTTCGTGTTAAACAAGACATATTATCACCTTAAACATCAAGGAAATTATTCCCACAGCTAAAAAACTAGACTTACTAAACAGGTCTTGCATAAATCAATCCAAAAAATTAAATTGATATATTTCAACATATTAATATTACATTGCCTTTTTAAACTGGCTGCATGTAAATTATTTTGACATTGTTCTTAGTAAAACTTACTGGCTAGTTAGATATAGCAATCCTGACGGCCGTTTAATTCATTACTAGATGTTGGTGTGTACAAAAAACATTCAATGTACTTGTTGTATCGTAAGATTCTTTGACAAGTGAGGTGGTTTATTCATTGCCAACGAAATGTTTTGGTAGGAGATTCAGGCGCTTCTAAATTAGAAGCGCCATAAACCTTTATTATTCAATATTTGCGATCTGCTCGCGCATTTGTTCGATTAGTACTTTTAATTCAACTGCTGATTGGGTGATATCGCTATTGATTGATTTCGAACCCAGAGTGTTAGATTCTCGATTAAATTCTTGCATCATAAAATCCAAGCGACGGCCTACCGCCCCGCCCTTTTTCAGTATTTTATGGGTTTCACCTATGTGTGAATTTAAGCGGTCGAGCTCTTCAGCAACGTCCACTTTTTGCGCGAGCATAATCATCTCTTGTTCTATCCGGCTAGGGTCTAGATCAATTTTTGCTTCTTCAAAGCGTGTTAGTATTTTTTCTCGTTGCCATTTAATGACCTCGGGCATGTGAGCTGTCACTTTAACGACTTCAGCGCTGATATTGTCTAAACGCTGTTCAATAAGGGCTTTTAGATTGCTACCTTCAGTCGCTCGGCTTGCAATAAAGTCTTGCAAGGTAAGATCAAATTCAGCCAATATTTCGGCTTGAATAGCATCCATATCGGTTTCTTCTGCAGCTATAACACCAGGCCATCTCAGCACGTCCACAGGGTTAACCCCACTTGTTTGCCCTTGATTTTGCACCCATTCTGCTGCTTGCATAATTTGTTTGGCTAGATCTTCGTTAATACTCAGCTTACCAACGGCGGCATCATTGGCGATAAAGCGGAGCGAACACTCTATTTTACCGCGCTGGAGCTTTGCTCTGAAACGTTCTCGGAGCAGCGGTTCCATGCTTTTGAATTGTTCAGGTAATCTGAAAAAGGTTTCTAAAAATCGTTGATTAACAGAGCGGATTTCCCATACGGCAGTGCCCCACTTTGCTTTGCACTCTCGGCGAGCGAAAGCGGTCATACTATAAATCATGATAATTCCCTACAACTTAGATGGTGGCATTATAACCTTGTTGTTTGCTTTAGCAGCAAATAATACTCAAGGCTGTATTTTTTCACCCACCCAAGACGCTTTATGGGTATAATTCGCTTAATTATCTAAATGGAGTTCCACATGCGTCCAAGTGGCAGAACAGCAAGTCAAATTCGTCCCGTAACCATCACTCGTCATTACACCTGTCACGCTGAAGGCTCTGTTTTAATTGAGTTTGGCAATACTAAAGTTTTGTGCAATGCCTCTGTAACCGAAGGGGTACCGCGTTTTATGAAAGGCCAAGGAAAGGGATGGGTCACTGCAGAATATAGTATGTTACCAAGAGCCACACATACCCGCTCAGATCGCGAGGCGGCCCGCGGCAAACAAGGTGGCCGTACCCTTGAAATCCAACGTTTAATCGCTCGTTCTTTGCGTGCTGCAGTAGATCTGAAGCTATTAGGTGAAAACACCATCGTGGTTGATTGTGATGTTATTCAGGCTGACGGTGGAACTCGTACGGCTTCAATCACCGGTGCGTGTGTTGCGTTAGTTGATGCACTAACTTGGATGCGCAGCAAAGGTATTATTAAAACCAATCCAATTAAACATATGATCGCAGCACTTTCGGTAGGTATCTACAAAGGTAACGCGGTGGCTGATCTTGAGTATATCGAAGATTCAGATGCTGAAACCGACATGAATATCGTGATGACAGACACAGGTAAACTCATTGAAGTGCAAGGTACGGCTGAAGCAGAACCTTTTAGTTTTGATGAACTTCAAGAAATGTTGGAGCTGGCTAAACAAGGCTTGCGTGAATTATTTGATGAGCAAAAGTCTGCACTTAACTGAGTGAACGAGAACTAAAAGTAGGAGTTGGTATGCAGGATTATCAGCGCGATTTTATTGAATTTGCCGTAGCGCGAAGTGTCTTAAAATTTGGTCAATTTATTTTGAAGTCTGGGCGAACCAGCCCCTATTTTTTTAATGCTGGCCTGTTTAATACCGGTGGAGATTTAGCCAAGCTTGGTCAGTTTTATGCTCAGGCTCTACAGCGCTCAGGGATTGAATATGACGTACTATTTGGCCCTGCATATAAAGGTATTCCGATTGCCACCACAACGGCAGTGGCCTTGGCGGATAAGCATGGTGTTGATGTTCCTTACTGCTTCAATCGAAAAGAGGCGAAAACTCACGGTGAAGGTGGCAATTTAGTTGGGAGTCCATTGGTGGGTAAAATCATGCTGGTGGATGATGTCATCACTGCGGGTACGGCGATTAGGGAGTCTATGCAACTCATTGCTGCAAACAATGCTCAACTAGCCGGTGTATTGATTGCTCTTGACCGTCAGGAGCGAGGTCAGGGCGAGTTATCTGCTATTCAAGAGGTGGAGCGCGACTTTGCAACCAAAGTGGTGAGTATTATAAGTTTGGATGATTTGATTAGCTATTTAGCCGACCGTCCCGATTTGGATGAGCATTTAATTAACATTAAACAGTACCGCCAAACCTACGGTATTTAAGTTTTATGCTTGAAGTAAATACTAGGTTTTCTAATACAGATTTTCAACTTGATGCTACCGGCTTGCGTTGCCCAGAGCCGGTAATGATGGTTCGCTTAAAAATTCGTGAAATGTCAGTTGGACAAACGCTGTTAGTGATTGCCGATGATCACTCAACTACCCGCGATGTTCCGAGTTTTTGCCGTTTTATGGAACATCAGCTAATTGCCACCGATATCAAGCAAAGTCCTTACCGTTATGTTATTCAAAAAGGTCGCTAAGCGGCCTTTTATCTAAACCTTCACCGCTTCTAACAGTAGGTTAAGTAAAATGTGTTTGTGTTGATGATTCTGACAATGCAAATCTTCGGCGCATAGCTTTTGCTGTTGAAGCAATTTGGCTAACACTGCAACCTTAATTTGAATATCTAGAAAATCATCTTGCTCAAGTTGCTGAGCGTTGTTCAACGTAGACATGATCAATCCCCCATATGCACGTTAGTGGCGCATGCGAGCCTCATAACTTAGATTAAAGCGCGATGAAGATACTTCCATACCTTTCGCTAAAGCCTGAATACAATCTGTAATACAAGCCTGTATATCTGACTGCTGCTGATAAAGGCTGAGCTCGGGAATTAAGCGTTGTTGGGCTGACTGAAAAGCTTGCCGACTCAGCCCAAGTTCTCCTAATTTATGCCATGTATCACCTAACAAAACGGCGCAAGAAGTAAAAGTAATCACTGCTGTTGCTTGATTTTTAGTTGATGTATTTAGCACTATTTCTGCGGTTTCAAAAGCGCAGCCTAAGTAAGGTAGAGCTTGTGACCACAAACCCTGCTCTCGATACCACTGCCCAGTATCTTGAGTATCAGACAAATGTGCAATAGCAGCTTTCGGGTTAGATTGCAGCCAGTGGCGATGATTGGGGCATAAAAAGCGAGTCGTCATAATAGTTCTCCTTGGTTAAATTTAATCTAACGCAAATGAGAATCATTATCAATAACTGTTTTTGTTTTTATGTCTTCCCGTTCAGACTAAGTGCATTTCCCTAAACTGAAGGATTGTCCATCGCTTTCAATGACTAAATGGACATCGTTGTCGATGAGGGTTTCTTTACCCAACTGAGCAAGTTGGTAAAAGACGTTTTGATGTAATCTGGCCCATAAATTTCTTCTCACCAGTGCATAAGGTAAAAGCTCGTTATTGACTCTATCGTACATTAGTTTTATTGGATGACTTGACCCGAGTACAAAGCTGTCTTCAAGATTTGTGGTAAAAATGATGTCGCCACTTTGTTGTTGCCATTGAGTGATCAAAAATGGGCTATCAATAACTTTAATACCTACTTTTTCAACCGGTGTAACGAGAAAATAATTGTTGTTTTCTCGTTTTATCACACTGGCAAACATTTTGACTAAGGCGGGTCGAGAAATAGGTGTTCCCATGTAATGCCAGCTTCCGTCATGCTTAACTTCCATGTCAATATCACCACAAAAGGGAGGATCCCATTTTTCTACAGGTGGCAATTTGGCATCCTGAGTGGCTATTTCATGTTGCAACTTTGCAAGGTCAAAATCAGCCATTTTTACAGTGCCTCTTTAATTTCTCGCAATTTTGCTTTTATTCTGCGCATATTTTCTGGCCCGGTACGCAACAATTGTTTTTGCGGTGCTGTTAAAGCCTCTAACTGAGGATCAGCAAATTTTAACATCACGCTGTCATTGTATACTTCAACAGGTACTGGCACCTCAGGCGTATCGAGTAACACGTTAATGGCCTCGGCCAATTTATCGTTAAAATTCTCTGATGGACCGCTAATCTCAGCAAAAATACTATCTAATGCCGGTTTGTATTCAGCGTACAACTCCAATAGTGAAGTACTGTCTATTGAAGTGAGAGCGTCAACATAAGGGGTGTAGCGCTTGTAACTAGCGGGATCGATCCATTGTTTATCAGCTTGTTGAAAGGTTCGGAATGGCTTGTCTGGTTGAACTAAAACCCGATTGTTCGCCGCTATCGTTTCATCCGCTAAGGTATAGGTCATAACAACAAATCTTTTTAATAAAGCGTCGTCAACAATTAAGCGGGCCAATGAATCATAGTCAGATAATTGCAGCAATTTTGTTTTTACCGTGCCGTCACTTGTATCCAATGGTTTTGGCTCAGGGATGGGCAATGGCTCGGGTTCATCTTCCTGCACGACTGGTTCGTCATCAACTGTCACTATTTGAGGCGTTTCTTCAATCTGACGTTCGGGCTCGACTTGCACCATGGCGGGAGGCGTCACTTCAGAAATCACTGGCTCTGGCTCAGAAGGCCAAAAAATAACAACTAAAATGACAACTATTACAATCGCCCCAATCGCAAAATGAGGTACTAATGATTTACCATTTTCGGTTTCCATGATGTCTCCTTTCATGTTCAATTGTTGAAAAATTGAATATCTAGACTACTTAAAATCACTACAAAATGATATGGCAAGTTCACTTAGATTTGGTTCCAATTATTTCCAAGTCTTTTAAAAAACACCATCGATAATCGTTAACGTATTGTTAACATTGCGCTGGACGCTTTTTGTTAGTCAGCATAAACTGCTTAAGTTGCTAGTATGGACTACTTGGTCATAAGCGTAGTTAGGTGTAGAAATGAATTATATTTTATATGCAGTGCCGTTTTTCTTTCTGCTGATAGGGGTAGAGCTCCTATTAGAGAAAGTGAGGCAAACACATTATTACCGAATAAACGATGCGATTGTTAGCCTCAGTGCCGGTGTACTAAGTCGCATGTTGGACATAGTTAAAGCGATGGTTCCCTTTACAATTTATGTAGTAATTTATGAAAATTATGCACTGCTGACACTCCCTGATACCTTCATAATCTGGCTCTCGGTTTTTGTTCTATACGACTTTTGTTACTACTGGAACCATCGTTTTGGTCACGAAATAAGCTTGTTATGGGCAGCCCATGTTGTTCATCACTCCAGTGAAGAATATAACCTGACGACGGCATTAAGGCAGTCAAGTAGCAGTTTTTTGAGTTGGGTTTTTTATCTACCTTTAGCCATTATTGGGGTCGAACCCTTATTATTAATCTCTGTCGGAGCACTTAATCTTATTTATCAATTCTGGGTTCACACGCGGCATGTGCCGAAACTAGGTTGGTTTGAGTTGATATTTGTTAGCCCTTCAAATCATCGTGTTCATCACGCGCAAAACGCTGTGTATATTGATAAGAACTATGGTGGTGTGTTCATTCTGTGGGATCGGCTATTTGGTACATTTCAAGAAGAGTTGGCAACGGATCCTGTTATCTTTGGTATCCGAGGTTCGTTAAAAAGTTGGAATCCCTTGTATGCTAATGTGCAGGTCTATGCACAGCTTTGTCGAGACAGTTGGCACACCAAAAAATTGTCTGATAAGTGTCGAGTATGGTTTGGTCGAACTGGCTGGCGGCCTGCTGATGTGAGCCAAGCCTTTCCTATTGTTAAGACTGACTTAAAGCAATTTCAAAAATTTGATATTAGTATTTCACTGTTAAGCAAGATCTATTGTTTAGTTCAACATAGCTTAACTACGTGTATCGGATTACTGTTGCTATTGAATATCAACTCCTTAGCCACGTATCAGCAGATTGGAATAGTATTTTGGGTGTTGTTTGCTAGTTTTTCTGTGGGAATGATTTTAGAAAATAGAGCTTGGGCACCTTGGTTGGAATGGCTTAAGCATTTGTCTTTGCTTTCGGCGCTCTTTGTATATGTATTACCCTTTTGGATAATGTTGGGCCTCATTTTTAGTTTGCTAACCAGTGTGATTATGTTGGCATGGCTGCAATTTACTTACACGCGCACTCAACATGTGATGTCAACTGAAGCGCAAATGCAGTGATCGTTCTGGCGTAAAATGAGGTATATGAATTACCATCAAACGTCTGGTTTATCTATGCAAGAGTCTAAATTTCAATTATCAGAACTAGTACCACACACTACTGTTATCGATAAATTAACTGTACTGTCTTACGAGATGAATTTGTATTTTGTAAGACTACAGATTGCCGAGCAAAATGGTTTGGTTTTTAATAACGCCAGTCCTATGCGTTTTCATAGTTCACAACATATTCGTGATGTATTTGAACCTTACACAGTTGTGAAGGCAGAAATGCGGCATGACTCTCCCTATGATGAGATGATCGGTAATCCTGAATCTGTTCAATACTTAGGTACATTGCCTTTCTCCATGGAGCAGCCATATTAATCAATTACCAAACCCTTATCTTATTGTGTGCAAGGACATAAAATCGCTTTAGTATGGTAGCCTATGCCGATGCAAAGCGAACATCGAGGGAATATATGATGAAAAAATTAATACTGCTTGGTTTTATGAGTCTGTTAAGTGCGTGTGATAGTAATGAGGTAGGTGATATCTCTTTAGGTATATTTACTACCCAAGATATTAAGCTTGATATTATGGTTGATCCAATTGTAACAGGCGTTACCTGTCATATTGCTAGTATTGAAGCTGATTTAAGCTTGTCTGACCCTTCAGATAGTTCAATTTCTTGCCGTCAAACAGGTGAAATTACCGCTGAGATGATAAAAGCTATCGACTTGTCTGACAGCGGCGAAATTGTGTTCAAAAAATCAAAGAGTATCTTTTTTAAGAATATGAAAATTCGTCGAGTTTTTGATTCCAGATCACAAACTTTAATGTATGTGTCTTATTCAACCAAAGAAACATCAGGCAGTTTCAAACACAGCTTGTCAACGGTTCCGTTGTGGGGGACTCAAGCGTATAACGTCCTACCAAAAGCTGACTAGCGATTTAACTTAGTGTTGTGAATAAACAAATATGCATAGTAACAACACATAGAACAAACAATGCCAATACCGAGTATTGAGCCCCAAGCAACGGGGTCGTGCAAAATAAGATCTAACATGATAACTCTCCTTAAATGAGTTTTTACAGTTCAAGGAGAGTGTAATTGTTTCCTCATTTTACGATCTTGATTCAGATCAAATTCGCATTTAATGATCTTGTTTAGCACCAAATTCCACACTCAAAAGTTCCACCGAGTCGCTAAAAGTTAAGGTTTGAATATCCCCCTTTCCTTCGACATTAATGGTGTTAACTTGCAGTGGCCAGATATCTCTTAGCGCATCATTGCGAATAATCATGTTAGTGAGTTGGGTTGGTTGTTCGGTTTCTTGGTATACCCAAAAAAACTTTCCGTCTTTTTCGAAGCCAACCAACTTTAAAGGGAGCGGTGTATTTTTACTGTTAAATAAATAGAAGCGTTTACTGACATAGTCGCTAAACTGCTGCTGAGTCTCTTTTGAGTCAAGAATATCTGCACCTTTGCCAAATATTTCTTTTACTGCATGTTCGGCATCATGAATGTCAAAACGATGCATGATTTCAATGTTATTACTTCTAGGATTAAACAGTACTGTACTGATGGCGGTTTTCTGTTGATGCGCATAAACAGAAGACGCTGCAACTAGCAGCGTCCCCCAAATTAGCGCTAAGCACTTATTTTTCACAATTATTATTGCTCAACTGCTTCTGCTTTAGATTGATCATCGTTTTTTTCCTCATCTTTTTTCAGCTCAGTTTTAATGTCTTGCATGATGTCGCGAGCCACTTTACTGGTGCTTTTCTTCGATTTATACGCTTCGATACGAGAAGGTATAATTTGACGAGGATAGTGGTTATTATTTACGTTCACGTCTGCGGTTTCCCAGCGAGGGTCAACGGTTACACTAACCAATTCTTTTTCTTTATCCGTAATAATTAACTTGCTCACTGATTTAGCCGAGCGACGCCAAATTTCAGCTGGAATATACTGATTTTCTTTTGTTCCATCAGCAAAGGTTAGCTCCAGTATAATCGGCATAACCAAACCACCAAGATTAGAAAAATCCATTACGTAGTAATTTTTATCTTCTTTTACTGCACGTTCAAAGGCTTCACGTTCCCATGGTTTTAAGTCCTTGAGAAATTTCTGATAGCTGTTGCGCTCTTTGTTAGTCACAGTAAACCGATCGTTGTCATCGTAGAAATCTTTTAAATCGGCAAAACGGTCAACCCAAAGTTCAATACCTTCAGCTTTATTGCGCTCGTCGGTTAACGACATAGGTTTGTCTAATTCTTGTTGACGTTCACGAGCAAAGTCGATGTCAGGATCTTTTGTATCAAGACGCAATTTGTAAACATTGTCTAATGAAATATCAACATGATCGGTGGTGTAAAACCAGCCACGCCAAAACCAATCTAAATCAACACCAGAGGCTTCTTCCATGGTACGGAAGAAATCTGAAGGCGTTGGACGTTTAAACTTCCAACGTTGAGCGTATTCTTTAAAGGCAAAATCAAACAACTCACGACCTAGGATGGTTTCACGCAATATATTAAGCGCTGCGGCAGGTTTGGTGTAGGCATTAGGGCCAAGTCTTAATACGCTGTCTGATTGCGTCATAATCGGTACTTGAACACTGCCTTTCATATAATCAACGATATCGCGAGGTTCAACACCCCAAGGAATTGTAGGATCCCATTCGCGACCCGCTACACCATCTAAAAAGCTGTTAATTCCTTCATCCATCCAAGTCCATTGACGTTCATCTGAGTTAACTGTCATTGGAAAATAAATATGACCAACTTCATGAATAACAACGCCAATTAAAAAGCGTTTTTCAGACTGAGAATACGTACGTGAACCATCTTTTTGTAATTCAGTACGTGGACCATTAAAGGTAATCATCGGATATTCCATACCACCCACAGGGCCATTGACTGACTGTGCAACCGGATAAGGATAATCAAAAGAGAAGCGTGAATAGACCTCTAAGGTATGTACGATGGATTCAGTAGAATATTTTTTCCATAGATCGCCGCCTTCCTTTGGATAAAAAGACATCGCCATTACAAGAGGCTGATCAGAGCCTCCTTGCGCATAGCCTTTGGCATCCCACATAAATTTACGCGATGATGCCCACGAAAAATCACGAACGTTTTTCGCGTTAAACTTCCACGTTTTTTGCTTGTCAGTGCCTTCTTTCTCGTTTTCTAAGGCTTCTTCTTCAGTTACCACAAAAACGATACGGTCTGCTTTTTCAGCCTCTTTTAAGCGTTTACGTTGTGTTGAGGTTAATACGCTACTAGCATTTTCTAAGGTACCTGTTGAGCTGACAATGTGATCAGCTGGAACGGTCATCTCTACCTCAAAATCACCAAATTCTAAGGTAAATTCGCCCCGCCCTAAAAACTCTTTATTGGTCCATGCTTCATAGTCTGTGTAAGCGTGTAGACGAGGATACCATTGCGCTAACAAGAAAATGTCATTACCGCCTTCTCGCTCGTCATCAGGAAAATGCTCGTAACCCGCGCGAGCCGATACCGCGTCTTCTTCGACGATGTTAAAACCAAATTCGATAACAAAATCAAACTCTTTTCCAGTTCTTAACGGTTGGGGCAAATCAACACGCATGTTAGTGCCAACAATCACGTAGTGCAGACTTTTTCCTGATTTGTCTTTTACTGATTTAATGTTGTAACCCAATTCATGGTCATCAATAAAATGTTGACGTCGAATAGCCCCTAAGCTCAATTGTGCGGGTTTATCGTTGCTTGCTGATTGCGTTGCTGGACCTCGGTTACCGATACCGCCAAAGGTATTGGTTTTTGACGCCATAGAATCGGGACGGTAAACATTTTGATCAAGTTGCAACCACAAATACTTCAAGGTATCGGGTGAATTGTTGTGGTAAGTAATGGTTTCTACCCCATCAAGTCGGCGCTTTTCTTCGTCTAACGTGACTTTAATGTTGTAGTCAACACGTTGTTGCCAGTATTTATGGCCAGGTTCACCCGCTGCATTCCGATAGACGTTTGGCGTGGGAAGTACTTCATCTAGCTGACGAAATTTGTCTTCAAAATCACCCTTGGTCTGTTGGATAGCGGCGTGCGATGCAAAAGAACCCAAGGCTGAAACGGTTATTACCGACAGCACTGTTACTCTTAAGAATTTATTGAACATGTTGTTCCCTGATAAGTCGTTATAATTTTTGTTCAGACGAGGCGCGGCCATAATCTGATAGCGATCACCTTACTATAAATTTAAATAGCTGTCAGTGGCATGGTTTTTCGGTCGAAAGCCCTATTTTTAAGACTGATTGCATCTCTATTCCTGATATATGTCTTAATTTGTTCAAATGAGTCAGTATTTTCCACCATAGCTTATAACAACTAGGCCTTGTTTAATGGGCGGTTTATCGTAATCTCAGCGCATAAATTTTATTGGAGACAATCATGCCCCCCTTTGAGTGGAAACGTGCAGTAATAAAAGTTGGTAGTAGCCTCATTGCCCCAGATAATCAGTGCAGCACGCTTTATTTAGCCGCCATAGCGCGTTTCATTAGTGAGAGTCGGAAAAAGGGTAAAGAAGTGATTTTGGTGTCATCAGGCAGTGTGGCAGCTGGAAGAGGTAAAATCGCCCATAAACACCGGCCGTCTATCGCTGAAAAACAAGCGATGGCGGCTATCGGCCAAATGCAGATGATGGCCAATTGGGCCTCGATGTTTGACTTTGATTGTGCACAAATTTTGCTGACTGCTGACGATTTACACAATCGAACTCGTTATGTGAATATTAAGAATACTTTGCGCGAATTGTTGAAAAATCAGGCTTTGCCCATAGTTAATGAAAACGATACTGTTGCAACAGCCGAGCTAAAAGTCGGCGATAATGATAACCTAGCAGCTTATACAGCTTTAGTTGCTGAAGCTGATACCTTGATTATTTGCTCAGATATTGATGGTTTATACGATGCTGATCCGCGGAGTAATCCACAAGCAAAACTGATAAAAGAAGTGCGTGATATTACGCCTGAAATTTATCAAATCGCTGGTGGCGCAGGCAGTAGTGTTGGTACGGGGGGGATGCGTACTAAGATTCAAGCTGCTGAAAAATGCGTTAAAAGTGGTATTCAAACCCTAATTGTAAATGGCCGAAACGCAGCTGTTTTTGACGAATTAGCCGCTAACAAATTGCCAGGTACTTTATTTGTACCTAATCAAAGTCGAGAGCGAGCTCGCGATGCCTGGCTCAAGCATAGCCTTAAGACCAAGGGTAGTATCATCATTGATGAAGGCGCTAAGCAGGCTTTGATAAACAAAGGAGCATCATTATTGCCCTCAGGTATCATTGGCGTTGCAGGCAATTTTGTGGCGGGTGAAGCCGTCAATATAGAGTGCAATCAAGTGGTAGTAGCAAAAGGTCTGGTGTTATATAACGCCGCAGATCTGGCCAGTATTAAAGGCCTCAAGAGCAGTTTAATTGAAACAACGCTTGGGTACTCAGTCGGTGAAGCAGCCGTTCATAGAGATGACCTTGTGTTGATATAAGGTGAAATCCACCAGCTGCTCACCTCAAATAATGATCTTGTTGGACAAAAGATCGATAAATAAGGAAACAATATGTCATTTTCTATTTCTCATTCAGCTGCTTTAGCAAAAAAAGCGGCTCGTCAGGTTGCTAATTTATCAGCAGTCCAAAAAAATGCTTTATTGACCGATATCGCTCACTCACTCATTGAACAAACGTCTCAAATATTAGCCGCCAATGACATTGATTTACGTGATGGTAAAACCAACGGTTTAGACAGTGCTATGTTAGACCGCCTAAGCCTGTCTCCTGAGCGTATTAAAGACATTGCTAGTGCCGTTTTAGAAATCGCAGCACAAGCCGATCCTGTAGGGGCAATCTCGAACATTCAACGCATGCCCAGCGGTATCCAAGTGGGTAAAATGCGTATTCCTTTGGGCGTCATTGCGATGATCTATGAATCACGCCCTAATGTAACCATTGATGCCGCGGCGCTGTGTTTAAAAGCGGGTAATGCGGTAATTTTACGAGGCGGTAAAGAAGCATTACATTCTAATTTAGCCCTCGCAGAGTCTATTAAACTAGCACTAGAAAAACACGGTTTAGATCCAGCTGCGGTAGTGGTTGTGCCTGATACCGATCGTAAAGTGATGAACGAACTCATGACCCTCAATCAATATGTTGATTTAATAATCCCCCGAGGTGGTGAAGGCTTGATTCGATTTGTCAGTGAAAACAGTCGAATTCCTGTTATTCAGCATTTTAAAGGCGTATGCCACTTGTATGTTGACGATGCGGCAGATGAGAGCAAAGCGCTTAGTTTATTGGAAAATGGTAAAACTCAGCGCACCAGCGCGTGTAATTCATTAGAAACCTTATTAGTACACAAAGACATTTCTGCGAGCTACTTACCTAAAGCCGCGAATTTATTGGCACAACATGGGGTAAAAGTGCATGCTTGTGAACGCAGCCTCGGCTATTTTGAAGGTGCCAGCGCAGCCACTGAAGACGATTGGCATGCAGAATATTTGGCCATGGAAATTGCTATTCGGGTAGTAGACGATTTTGAGCAAGCCATAGAGCACATTGAGGATTATGGTTCAGGCCATACTGAAGTTATCGCAACGCAAGACTACTCCAAAGCTCAAACTTTTATTCGACGTATTAACTCAGCAGTGGTGATGACGAACGCCTCTTCTCGTTTTTCTGATGGTGGGCAATTAGGTTTAGGCGCAGAAATTGGGATATCCACCAGCAAGCTGCATGCTTATGGGCCAATGGGAGCGGAATCACTTACTACAGAGAAGTTTATTGTAATGGGCGAAGGTGAAGTACGCGCTTAATACATCGACGCAACATGACAACAAAGCACTATCTGTTTGATTGGGGTAATACCCTTATGGTGGATAACCCCAATTATTCAGGGCCAATGTGTGACTGGCCTCGTCTAGATGTTATCGCCGGTGCTAAAACTTATGTAGAGAGGCTGTCTCAACAAGGTCGATGCCACTTAGCGACTAACGCTCGTGATTCCGGGCTAAACCAAATTCGGCAAGCCCTACAAAAAGCCGGTTTAAATGCGTATATTGATCAGGTGTTTTGCTATGAAAATTTAGGCTGTGGCAAAAACGACACTCATTATTTTCATGCAATTCTTAGGCACCTCGATGTAACCGCATCTGACGTCACCATGATTGGCGACTCATTAGAAAATGATATTTATCCTGCCTTGTCGGCAGGTTTAAAAGCCCTTTGGTACAATCCGCATCGACATCCGATTCCTATTGCGCTAGCCTCACATGTTCACTTTGGGGAAGTTGGTGCGTTTATATGAGTAATACTCTTGCTGGAAGCTGTTTATGCGGCACAGTTACATTCAGTTTAAAGAACGAGTTTAAGTGTTTTTATTTATGTCACTGCCGACAATGTCAAAAAATAACTGGCTCAGCTCATGTCGCACACTTATTCACTCAGCCTGATAACATTCAATGGTTTAGCGGCGAAGAAAATATCACACGTTATGATGATCCCAAACGCAGCTTTAGCAAGGTGTTTTGTGCACAATGCGGCTGTGGTCTGCCCTTTGTGAATAAAAGTGGCAACGCACTCATCGTGCCTGCAGGCGTTTTGGATGACCAACCCACAATAACGCCAAGCCATAATATCTTTTGGGCCGAAAGAGCTGCTTGGTACGATGCAGCTTTATTGGCAAAGCATTGTGTTGGCTTTCCAGAATGAGTTAGGCTAAGGACTTAGCCTAACCAAATAGAGAAAATTACAACAATGCAGAAAAAACTCGCCTTACATAACTCCTTTGACTGGCTAATGGCGCTTCTATCCTGTGTAGGAGCTGTGGCCGTGTTGCAGACCTTTATTATTGGTAAGCACTATATTATTCCCACTGTTATTTTAGTACTCACGGTATTATTTGGAAATCTTGCGTGGTTCGGTTTGCACAAACGTAAGTGGGCTAATTTAGTTAATTTTTGGATTGGCTTTCTACTGACGGCACACTGCTTTTTTGCTTTATTTTGGTCAGTAAAGTACCGAGCCATACTAGGTGATCAATTTGAGTTAGTCTTTGTGCCGCTGACCTTAGTCCTGTGTGGCTTAACGTGGCTGTATGCTAATCACAATAGATTGTTTGAACAGCCGCGTTAACTTGCAGACGGTTGTATAAACCTCGCCTGCTAAGGCTTTATTTTTTTACAAAAACCTTGCCGTCTTTCATAACGAAATCCACATCAAGCAGTTGTTTGATATCGTCTATTGGTGAGCCATCAGTGGCAATCATATCGGCTTGTTTGCCCACCTCCAGAGTGCCTATTTTGTCTGTCATTCCTATTAGGTCAGCTGCGTTGATGGTGGCTGATTTTAAGATATCCACATTGTTCATACCCGCCTCTGCCATGAGCACGGCTTCATAGGCATTAGTGCCGTGTTGTGACACACCGCTGTCTGTCCCAAAGGCTATTTTTACTCCAGCTTTATAGGCTCTAGCAAGGTTACCCTGCATATCACCTCCGACCTTAATGGCTTTATCTTTAATGGCGGGGCTCATAAAGTCGGAGTTTTGCGCCATTTCAACTACGGTATAACCAGCCAGTAAAGTCGGCACTAAATAGGCGCCGGTTTTCTTAAACAATCTAAAAGCTTTTTCACCTGCGTAACTGCCGTGTTCAATACTATCAACACCTGCTTCAAGGGCAGCGATAATACCATCTTCTTGGTGAGCGTGGCTGGCCACTTTGCGACCCATGCGTTTAGCGGCTAACACCACTTCTTTTAGCTCATCCATCTCCATTTGTTGGCCAGTACCTGTTGCGCGATCAGTGAGTACACCGCCGGTAGAGGTGATTTTAATTAAATCAGCGCCATATTTAATTGCATTTCGCGTGGCTCGCCGACAGTCATAGGGGCCGTCACACACTGTTGGTTGGGTATACAGCTCCATAAGTTCAGGCTTAACACCACTTACATCAGCGTGGCCGCCAGTGATGCCAACACCACCCGCTGCAATGATGCGGGGGCCTTCCACCCAGCCATTATTGATGGCATCACGCATGGCGTACATTTCTTGGCTCATTGAGCCTACATCGCGCACGGTAGTAAAACCAGCTTTGAGGGTGCGCATGGCAAACATCAGAGACCGCATTTCGACAAGCTGATCTGACATTTTTAAGCTTTCGCTGTCATTTTTAGGACCCAATTCAAATTGTAAATGCACATGCATGTCCATTAGCCCGGGCATAACAAAGCGATCTTTTAAATCAATAAATTCAACATTTTCGCCAAATGACTCAGGCGCTTGATATCCCTGAATAATTTGTTTAATCACGCTATCTTCAATCACCATGGTTTGTTGGGTGCTGACGGATTTGCCTGGTTCGGCAAGCAGTTTGCCGATATGCAGTACTTTGGTGTTGGCGAGGGTGACGAAATGGATAAGGCAGCTAACAAGAAATAGCCCCAAGGTGAGTCCTTTTTTACGAATATTCATTTGATTTCCTGTTTAGCGTCTTTTGAAAACTACCCTTAGCCTTCGGCGGCCTGTTTTACTATAGCGTAATAAAATTGAATCGCTTGCAAATAGTCTTTTACGCTAATCTGTTCATTTACGCCGTGAAACTGTTTTAGCGTTGTAGGGTTTAAACTGACCATCATAAAGCGATATATATTGTCTGATAGCCCCTGAAAATGACGAGAATCTGTTGCACCCAGTACAAGGTAAGGTGCGACTAAAATCTGGTCATCTAGCCGTCTTATTGTGCTTTCTATAAGCTTAAATCCTAAGGATTCTGTAGATGAAACTGTTGATGCTTCGTTTGCCAATTGTGCCTCTAATTGCACTAAAGGGTTGTCGATCACCTCTTCTAGATGCTGACGAATACTGTCGATTGTGTCACCTGGTAATATTCTGAAGTTGACTACCGCGCTGGCAACGGTGGGTAATACGTTAGATTTATTACTCCCTTGTAGCATGGTCACTGCCGTTGTAGTACGCACGCCTGCAGCTGAACTGGTTTTCGACAATAAGATTTTTTCAACTAGTGGTGAGAGTAGCCATAAGTTGGCTAATGGTAGTCGGCTTGAAAGCGGTGTAGCAAAACCAATATGGGCAAACATTAATTCAAAAAAATCGAGCTTGGTCGAAAAAGGATTATTTTCAATGTTAACAATGGCTTGGGCTACTATACCCGCTGCTGTGTGCTCGGGTGGTTGCGAGGAATGGCCTCCTTCACCTTGAACGCTTAGTTCAAAGTTAACAAACCCTTTTTCAGCAATACCCACCAAGGCGACCGGCTGAGAGGGGCCGGGTATAATGCCATCGGTTACTACTCCTCCTTCATCGAGGATAAATTCAAAACGAACGTTCTGTTCGGCAAAATACCGTGCTACGGCTTTTGCGCCTTCTCCGCCCGCTTCTTCATCATGGCCAAAGGCAAAATAGATACTGCGCTGTGGTTGAATGCCCTCTGAAATTAAACGTTCCATGGCTTCCATTAATGCAACAACACTGACTTTGTCATCAATGGTGCCACGGCCCCAAATCACGTCATCAACTATTTTTCCGCTAAATGGAGGCTGTTGCCACTGAGCTAAACTGGCTTCTTCAATGGGTACCACATCCATATGCCCCATAAATAAGGCCGGTTGTAGTTGTTGGTTTTGACCTTTTAAATGGTAAACAATACTGTAATTATCAATTCGAGTTTGTTCGGTGTGCTGAGTAACTAGTGGGAACGATGTTGCAAGATAATCATGAAATGCCGCAAACGCCTGATGGTCAAACTGACTACGGTCGTCATACGAGATCGTTTTAATTTGAATTGCTTGGCTAAATCTTTCAAGCACCGCAGATTGGTTTAGCTCGATGGGCTCAAGTGGCTGACTAACCTGATACTGCTGATTAGCAAAGTGAGTATTCGCGCGGTAAAGCAACACCGCTGCGACGATAATCAATAAAATAAGGATGATCGAAAAAAATTTTTTCATAGGGAGTAAATCAGCGAGCTAACGGACCGTGATGGCAGTATAGCCAAAGCAAGGAGCAAAAGACTAGCAAGCATTATCGGATGCAAAGGAGGAATTAGCGAAAGGCAGATAGTCAGCACACTTAGCAATTTGTTACTCTACAATCCTTTTTGAAGTAGGGGTTTGGGCGCCGTGTCTAATACAAGTTTATTCACTATTGTTGTGCTTATTTGGGGCTCAACGTGGTTAGCAATTACTTTTCAATTTGGAGAAATCGATCCGATTTTATCTGTGGGCTTACGCTTTTCTTTCGCGGCGGTAATCCTCGGCACTTATTGTTTTTTTAAAAAGTTATCCTTACGGCTTCCTCTGCACATTCACTTTAAAATGGCCTTAGCTGGCTTGTGTCTGTATGCCTTGGATTACACGATGTTGTACCAAAGTCAGCAATATATCATCAGTGCGATTGTGGCTGTAATGAGTTCCTGTATGGTGTACATCAATGTGGTGTTACGCCGTGTTTTGTTGAAAAAGCCCATGCGCAGCGAAGTGATTGTTGGCGCTACCTGCGGCTTAGTGGGCATAGGCTTGATATTTAAACCTGAGTTTGCCCTTATTAGTGCTGACCGTTTGTTGTTATTAGGTATTGGTTTTGCGTTTGTTTCTTTCTTCTTTGCCGGTCTTGGCAATGTCATTTCTGAACGCATTCTCGACCACGGCACCCCTGTAATCCAAATGAACTTTTGGGCGATGAGTTATGGTGTGTTATGCATTTTCGCTTTTGCTTTTTCACAAGATATTGTTTGGAGTATTCCCCGAAATCCTCACTACTATTTTTCGATGCTGTACTTATCTTTATTCGGTTCAGTATTGGCTTTTGGGGCATATATGAAACTGCTCAGACAAATGGGATCTGATAAAGCGGCCTATGTAGTATTAGTCTACCCTATTGTTGCCTTGATATTGTCGACCTTTTTTGAAGGCTATCAATGGCATATAGAGTCAGTTTTTGGGGTGTGTATCGTATTGTTTGGCAACGCAATAGCCATGGGTAAAATCCCTTTACCCATGCTGCATTCAAAACTCTCATAAATTGTTTATTTTTTTATTAAGCTCATAGGCTGGCTCAGTAACAATTTTTTCTAAGGTTTGGATACGTTCTTTAAGTTGACTGATTGTCAGCTCGTTTTCTAGGGTATTTTTAGTTAATGCTGAGGCTTTAGATGGACTAAATGGGTTATCTACAGTGCCATTTATCCACTTACTGAATTGCCAACCTTTGGCATGATCTAGCCAAGCAACAAGTAAAGACATCGCCAACACACCTGATATTATTACGATAATTCCGAGTACGCTCATATTTATTTCCTGTATCAGTAAAGAGTTAAGTTCTGCTTGAAAGTCTCTATACATGTGGCCATAGATCTATGCTGGCGCTCCATACTTACAGAGGACTTAAATGTGGTAGTCAGTTTGTATGATTTTTTATTACACAACGATGTAAGTTTTTTTATTGATGGTTGACTAAGGCTTTACACCCTAATGAACAAGTCGGAAAAGTAGGAAACGGTTTGAGTCAGGATTTTAATTCAATATTAAGCGAATATGGCGCTTTGCTGAGTCGTGTGGCTACAAGTTACGAAGCAAACCATCATTTACGCCAAGAGCTGCTGCAAGAAATATCCTTAGCTGTGTGGCAATCTTTGCGCACTTTCAAAGGGGATAGCAGCCTTAAAACCTATATATTACGCGTGGCACACAACCGTGCAATTAGTCATGTTGCATATCATATTAAAACACCAAAAAGCGCCAGCTATTGTGAAATGACACAAGCTAGTCCCAGTCCTACGGCAAGTTCTGAAACCACGATGGCACAACAGCAACAAGTCACAACTCTGCTCAACGAAGTGCGGAAGCTCCCTATTCAAACTCGTCAAATTGTCACCCTTTCGATGGAAGGCCTGAGCTATCAGGACATCGCTGAGGTGTGCGGTATTAAAGTTACTAACGTTGGCGTGATATTAAATCGAAGTAAGAAAGTATTGCTAGAGGCGATAAAACATGAACAGTAAAAATGAAACTCATGATGAAACCGATATATTGAGTTCGATGTGGCAACAACAGCAAACCGAGGTAGTGGGGCTCGGCTCTGTTAAACAGAAATGGCGAAAAGTGCAGTATAAACAACGTTTGTATTTTGTTTTTGATCTTATCGGTGTGCTTTTTATGTTAGGTGCATTTTATATTGCGTTCGACAAATTGGGCGTGTTTGCCAAAACATGGATGGCGATTCTGACCTTTTTTGCAGGTGTTACCGCGGTATACTTTAGCTATTTACGGCGTTTTGCCTTAAGTTGGTCAAATCTTATTACCGAATCATTTATCGAACAGTTGAAAAAACAGCTTATGAGCAATATAAAAATTGCTAAATTTAATCGCGATTTATCGCTTTGGATGGTACTCGCAATCGTTATATTTTATGCCGGTATGTTTTATGTTGATGACGTGTCATTGGCTGTCGTGGCAAAAAAAGGCGTAATATCGCTGGCTATCTTGGCTGCTTTTACCCCTCTTTTTTGGATTTGGGCCGACAGACGAGCAAAACGATTTAGTAGGGAGTTAGCTGCGCTTGAACAAGCCTTATTAGAGCCAGACTCCGAAACACTCTTATAAAAACATTGCAGCTATTGAAAGCTGCAAAATAGGCTTTATTCTGTAGGCACTTTATTGCACATATAAAATGGAAGCCGCGGTTTATGCCTGATATTGTTGTGATGTTTTTTCTGCTAGGCCTTATTGCGGGCCTAGTGCGATCTGACCTTAAAGTGCCAAAAGCGGCCTATGACACCATGAGCTTATTGCTCATGTTAACCATAGGGTTAAAAGGTGGCATGGCTTTACATGGTAACTTGCATTGGCAATTGGTTCCTGAGTTGTTCATGGTAGGCGCGATAGGTGCCGTGATTCCTTTGGTGTTGTTCCCGTTTTTGACCAAGATAATTCGGCTTTCTTTGGCTGATAGTGCCAGTATCGCTGCCCACTATGGCTCAGTAAGCGCGGGTACCTTTGCTGTTGCCCTCGCCTATATAGAAGCTAATCAGCTTGACACTGCCGCGCAGGTTACTCTGTATTTAGTATTGCTTGAATTACCCGCAATCGTAGTAGGTTTGCTGTTATATCGTCGTTATTCTCAAGCTCAAGCGAGCGGAACTGCCATGACCAATTTATGGCATGAATCCTTTACTAATCGCGGTGTTATTTTGTTGCTTGGCGGTGTGGTGATCGGGTTTATGTATGGTTATCAAACAGGCTCTGAGGTAACTGAGTTATTTACCGGCGCTTTTAAAGCGGTTCTGGCCATCTTTTTATTGGAAATGGGCTTAGTTGCGGCTGAAACATTAAGGCCTCTGCCTGTTCAACATTGGCGTTTGTTGATGTTCGCCTTAATTGCGCCAACGTTACTGGCATTCGTGGGTATTGGTGCTGGGATCGTTTTAGGCTTATCTGAAGGCACTATCGTTATCCTCGCGAGTTTGTTGGCCAGTGCGTCTTATATTGCGGCCCCTGCGGCTATAAAAAGCAGTATCAAGGAGGCGGATATAGGCTTAGCGATGCTGGCTTCTTTAGGTGTAACATTTCCATTTAATGTGATTTTAGGTATTAGTTTTTATCATCAAATTATTAACTGGTTACTTCATTAGGCATATGGTTGGACTTGTTCAAATAATGTGTTTCTTTATACTGCGCGCTCACTGTGAGGGTATATGAACGAAATTAATCAACTGCTTGAAAATAATAAAAATTGGTCAGAGTCGACAAATGAAGCCGATCCCGGTTTTTTTGACCGTTTAGCTAAGCGGCAAAAGCCAGAATATTTATGGATCGGTTGTTCTGACAGCCGTGTTCCCGCTAATCAAATTGTTGGATTAATTCCGGGTGATATCTTTGTTCATCGGAATGTGGCTAACCTGGTTGTGCATACAGACTTCAACTGTCTGTCGGTGCTGCAATATGCGGTAGACGTTTTAAAAGTGAAGCATGTCATTGTATGTGGGCATTATGGATGTGGTGGTATTGATGCTGCGCTGCAAGATCAGCAGTTAGGACTAATTGATAATTGGTTGGGGCATATCAAAGATATCGCCTATAAACATCGAGCCGAGCTGGCCGACCTCAGCGCTCATGACAAATCCGCTCGTTTATGTGAATTAAATGTACTAGAACAAGCCGCCAACGTCCGGCGTAGCAATATTGTAAAAGATGCCATTAAGCGAGGCCAAGATTTAACCATTCACAGCTGGATTTACAGTTTGCGGAATGGCCGTTTAAAAGATTTAGCGAAAATAAATGACTAAGATTTTAATTTTATGCCTGCTGTTTTGTCATTCCCTCAGCAGCTTTGCTGAGGAACAAACATGGTATTTTATTCGTCATTTTGAAAAATTAAGTGGTGATGACCCCCAGCTATCTGAATTAGGTAAACAACGCGCAGAAGCCCTAGTGCAGGCTCTCAACAATAAACCAATTAGTCACATCTATTCCACGGCGTATAATCGTACCTTGGACTCTGTCAGCCCTTTGGCTGTAGATAGAGGCTTGAGCCCTATACTTTATGACCCCACTCAATTGGCTCAGTTAGCCCAGCAGTTAGCGCAACGCAATCATGTTATTGTGGTTGGACACAGTAATACCACTGGGCAACTTATCAGGCTTATGGGCGGCGTGATAGATAACTTGACTGAGCAAGACTACGGTCAATTATTTGTTCTATCTAAGGTGCACGGTAAACTTGAACTGCAGAGTCAAATTTTGCGCGCAAAGTAGGTTCTTGTCGTTAAATTTTGGTGGTACACTTCAGGTTAATATAATGTAAATATTGGAATGTTAGTATGACAAGGAGTGTTAGCAACCTTTGTTTTTTCAGTGCCTTAATTTTTTTAAACAGCGTTTTTTCTGCAGAGCTACCACTCAGTAGCTTTAGTCAATTACCCAGTGTGAGTGGGCTTGATTTATCGCCCAATGGTAGTCAAATAGCCTTTATTGAAAATATTCAAAATCCAGAAATATCGCTTTTAACAACCTTAAATTTAGAAACGGGAGACAAAAAGCGCTTAGTTAAGTCTGACAATGAAGACGTAAAGATAAATTGGTTTCAGTGGGCCAATGAAAAAACCATTATTGTAAGTATCGGCTATGCCAGCAAAACCCGCTCAGTGGCGTTTAAAGAAACTCGTTTATTGGCTATTGATGTCGACGAGAAAGACATTAAGCCTCGTAATCTAATTAGAGCTAACTCAAAAAGTGAGCATGTATCGCAATTTCAAGATGAGGTTGTCTCTTTTTTGCCTGGTGATCCTGATCACATTTTGGTCGCAATAGATTTAGATATACCTAACCTCCCCTCTGTGTATAAGTTAAATATCTATAGCCGCAGAAAAACCCGGATAGAACGCGGTAAAATGGATGTGATAGATTGGACGGCTGATAGGCAGGGTAACTTGCGCTTGGGTAAAGCATTAGATTATAAAACCGGTGAAGCTTCGTTTCGAATTAAAATCGGTGACGATCAAACCTGGCATAAAATGTTCGAATATAATGCCCTAGAAGAGCCTGGAATTAGGCCTTTAGGCTTTGCTAACGATCCCAATATTTTGTATTACAAAGCCTACAACGACGACAAACTTGCCTTGTACAAAATTGATTTAACGACAAAGCTTAGTACCTTGGTTTTTGCAGACCCTGATTATGATTTTGATGGCTCACTGATTTATTCACGAAAAAGTAATGATGTGATAGGCATTCGTCATTCTAATAGTGACGGGGGGAGAATTTACTGGGATGAAAACTACGATAAGTTTCAAAAAGCCATTAATGCTGCAATGCCTGATACCAGCAATTATCTGGTTGATTTTAGCGATGACGAAAATATTTACACGATTTATTCAGAAAATGATTTTACGCCGGGGGCGTATTTTATTGGTGATCGAAAGGAAAGAACTATCCATTTAGCTTTTGAACAATATCCTTCCCTGCCGATTGATAAGCTCAGCGAACACAACTTAGTGACTTATGCCACGCGGGATGGCACAAAAATAGAAGGCTATTTGACCTTGCCTAAAAATACCGAAGGGCCAATTGCTACTATTTTGCATCCACATGGTGGTCCTGGTGCAAGAGAATATGATGGCTTTGACTACTGGACATCCTATTTTGCTGATCGAGGGTATGCGGTGTTTAGACCCAACTTTCGAGGTTCCACTGGTTATGGTCGGCAGTTTGCTGAAAGCCAAATGCAGGCTTGGGGTTTAACCATGCAAGACGATTTAACGGATGCGGCAAATTGGCTGGTGGAGCAAAAAATAGCTGATCCAACGAAGATGTGCATAGTCGGCGCCAGTTACGGTGGTTATGCCGCTATCATGGCCGCGATAAAAACACCTGATTTATTTCAATGTGCAGTGAGTTTTGCCGGCGTAATGGATTTGGACATGTTGGTTAGCAAAAGCCGGTATTTTTTAAATAAAAAGTTTATTAGAAAGCAAATTGGTGAAGATGAAGACGATCTTGAAGCGCGATCTCCTTATTACCATGCTGATAAAATTAAAATCCCCATTTTATTGATGCATGGTGAAGATGATCGCGTCGTTGATGTCAGGCAAAGTCGAGAAATGGCTGAGGAGCTAGAAGATCTTGACGCTAACGTGAAATACGTTGAACTTAAAAGCGGTGACCATTATTTGTCGATTCAACGAAATAGACATCGTGTATTTGCAGAGATGGACACTTTTTTAAAAAAATACCTTAATCCTACAACCCATTAACACCCTTCGAATCGCAGGCTAGTCTGGCTAAGACTGGCCTTTTTTTCGGCATAGATAATAAAAACACTAAAAATAGTTTCGAACCACGGATTATATACGTGTTTAGCCAGCAATAAATTTATACCGAAAGTAAATAAAGTGATGAGACCTAAAGTTCGAAGGTGATAGAATTTGCCCTCAAGAAAAGGGCTATATTCATGTCATCCACCGTAGAAGTAAAAAAGAAAAAAATTAAACCTGCCTTAGGTTTAATCGAGTTTGTGTCGTTAATGGCACTGATGACCTCCCTCGTTGCACTAAGCATTGATGCCATGCTGCCAGCACTCGACCAAATAGGTCGAGATCTCGCTATTGTTGATCCTCAGCAAACCCATTTAATTGTCTCGTTGTTTTTCATTGGTATGGGTTTTGGTCAGCTCTATTATGGTCCTGTGTCAGACGACAAAGGTCGTCGTTATGCCATCATTTCAGGTTTGATTATTTTTGCTATCGGCTCGGTGGTATGTATGTTTGCCGAGACATTAACCGTCATGTTGATAGGCCGAGTAATTCAGGCATTTGGTGTTTCGGGGCCGCGTATCGCTGCCTTGGCCGTCATCCGAGATCAATATGAGGGTGATGCCATGGCGCGTGTTATGTCGTTCATCATGATGGTCTTTATTTTAGTGCCTATGCTTGCTCCTAGTTTTGGCCAAGCTATTTTATTTATGTTTTCTTGGCATCATATTTTTTCTTCATTTTTGGTCATTGGTTTATTAACCGGTATTTGGTTTTTTATTCGCCAACCTGAAACCCTACCAAAAGAAAAGCGCAAACCCTTTAGTTGGCGACAACTTTGGATCTCAAGTAAGTTTATTTTGACCCATAAGTTAGTGATGTTTTATACCATTGCTATGGGGTTGATTTTTGGGGGGTTTTTGGCCTATATCAGTGCTTCACAAACCTTATTTCAGCATGTCTATGACACAGGGGAGATGTTTCCCTTGTATTTCGCTTTATTGGCTTTCTCGATTGGTTTAGCGTCGTTTATCAATGGCACCTTAGTGATGCGACTCGGTATGCGATTACTCTGTAATTGGGCGATGTTTGGCTGGTTGTTATTTTCAGTATTGCTCACTATTTTGTGCTTTATTTATGAGGGAATACCTCCGTTGTGGCAATTTGTTTCAGTATTATTTTGTGCATTTTTCTGTATTGGCATTTTGTTTGGCAATGTTAATTCAATGGCGATGCAGCCACTCGGCGATATGGCGGGACTTGGGGCGGCGATTATTGGCTCGCTTAGTAGCTTGTTCTCTGTACCAACTGCCGTATTAGTTGGCAGTTTTATAAACGATACCATAACGCCGGTTGCCATCGGTTTTGTGGTTTTTGGCGCCTTATCATTGAGTTTTTACTGGTTTGCAGAGCATAAATAAAGCCCCCTCGGATGAGGGGCTGAGTGCTATTACAGTTTACCTAGATTTAAAACAATGAGTGATTTTGCAGGTATGGTAATGGTGGTTTTTCCCTTGGTAACTGCGACAATGAACATAGTGGGGGCAATGTTGTTTGGTTGCTCAAAGGTGTTGTGAGTATCCATCTTATCGCCAGTTAACATCCAACCTTCAGCTTGTTTGATATTCTGGAGTTTGAGCATCATTTCGTTGCTTACACTGGTATTGACCAATGATAAGTAGGTATTGCCATCTTTTGCTTTCGCGGCGGAAGCGCTAAGAGCAGGAATGCTCTCATCGTCAAACTGATATCTAGGCGTGGCACTTAAGCTGACAGGAAGCGATACGGCATCTTGAAAGGGAATGTGCATTTTGAAAGCGTAATACGTCGGCGTTAATACCATTTTTTCTTTATCAGTTAAGATCATCGCTTGTAATACATTTACCATTTGAGCAATGTTCGTCATTTGTACTCGGTCTGCATATCGATTAAATATATGAATGTTCAGACCGGTGAGTACGGCGTCTCTAAGCGTGTTTTGCTGATATAAAAAACCTGGATTTGTACCCTTATCTACGTCATACCATGTGCCCCATTCATCCACATAAAAGCCGATTTTTTTCTCAGGGTCAAATTTGTCCATGATGGCGACATTAGCTTGAATAAAGTCTTCAATTTTTAAGGTATTATATAAAGTTGAAAACCACTCTTGCTCAGAAAAACCGGTCGCTGAGCCTTTGACGTCCCACTTGCCGGTAGGCAAGGTATAATAATGGTGGCTTATGGCGTCCATGCGCAAACTCCAAGACGGCTTCACCTTTTCAAGCAGGGTTTCTGTCCAGATAGTTTGTGTGTCAGTGCCGCCACTGGCGATTATTTTCGGAAAATTGTCAGTTGGAGCCTTCAGAAAGCCAGCATACTGTTTAAAAAGATCGCTGTAATAGTCAGGCGTCATATTACCCCCACAGCCCCATGCTTCGTTGCCGATAGCAAAATAGTCAACTTTAAATGGCTTAGGATGGCCGTTAGCGCGTCTTTGTGCCACTAAGGTAGTATCAGCATCAGATGTCATGTAATGCAGCCACTCAGCCATTTCTCGCGCAGTACCAGTGCCGAGGTTGCCGTTTACATAGGTTTCTGCGCCAAGCATTTCAGCTAACGCAAAAAATTCATGAGTTCCAAAGGCATTATCTTCAATCACCCCACCCCAGTTACTGTTCACTGTTTTCGGTCTTGATTCACGTGGGCCGATGCCATCTTGCCAATGATATTCATCAGCAAAACATCCCCCTGGCCAACGCAACAGTGGAACTTGTAAGTCTTTTAACGCCTGCAACACATCTAATCGATAACCCTCTTTGTTGGGTATATACGAATTTTTACCGACCCAGATACCCTCGTAAATTCCTCTGCCAAGATGCTCCATAAATTGGCCATAAATGTTCTTGTTTAGTTCGCTGCCGGGCTTTGTAATATCAACGCTGATATCGACAACGTCTTCTTTTGCAGTCGCACTTAAGGTCAGTAGTGAGGCTGATAATATAAGGAGCTGTTTGACTTTCGTGGTTATTCTCATCTTCATGCTTTATTTCCTAATCGAGCGTTCGCGTTGTTGTAATCATCGCTTGGAGATTAAGATTAACGTTAAAAAATTGTTACTAAAAGCGGCTAATTTAGCTATGCCTTTACTAAATTTGGTCTGGGAAAATTGCAATCATCTGTTTTGGAACAGTTCGTGCAGTGCTTGCTATGTTCATCTCTGGTTCAGTTAATTAATCAGATACTAATTTCATAAATATTGTTCTTCATAAAGGAGCAATGCGGTTTTATCAGGAGCAAACATGATTAAGCAAGTTAATACAAAGTTGGCAATGGCGTTTGGACTCAGTGCCTTTCTTTTAACTGGGTGTGCAAACACCGCAACGAATACTCAAAAGGGCGTTGGCATCGGTGCAGTAGTAGGGGCTCTGATCGGTAAGGGCACGGGTGATAACGATAAAAGCCGCTACGCATGGGGCGCAGTAGTAGGGGCAATAGCAGGTGGAGCGATTGGTCAATACATGGATAAGCAAGAAAAAGAGTTTCGTGACGAGTTAGCTGACTCTGGTGTTGAGGTGGTGAGAGACGGAGATAACCTTAAACTTTTAATGCCAGGAAATATCACCTTTGAAACGGGCAAAGCCAATATTTCGAGTAGTTTTTATCCGGTTTTAAACGATGTGGCATTGGTAATTAATAAGTATGAAAAAACTACACTGCAGGTGGTAGGACATACAGATAATGTGGGCAGTGATAGTCAGAATCAGTTGCTATCGGAATACAGGGCATCGGCCGTAAAAGGTTACTTAACGGAACATGGTGTAGATAGTAGACGAGTATCGACCTTAGGTATGGGGGAATATCAACCGGCAGCAAGTAACGATACGGACTCAGGCAGACAAAAAAATCGTCGAGTAGAATTGACGATTATGCCCTTACAAAGTTAATCATGGGTTTGGCGCTGTGCTGCAGTCAACCGTATTTCAGTAAGTTGTCATGGCGCCGTTTTACTGCCCGCTACTTGATTATTTTACTAGCCGAATAGTGGGTTTTTGAACTTGGTTTTCAACGATGTCTACCGTCTTAGAGGTCTTAGTACCATTTTTAAAACGATCGTAACTAATATGTTTCATGCCCATTAACTCACAGAATCGATATATGGTCATGAAGTCTTCTTTAGTGAGCTCTTCATTATCAATAGATAAATGAGAATCTATGTAAACTTGTTCGCCATTGGCGGTGAGATTTGCTACTGCTGAGTAGGGTTCGCCATGTTTTCGCACCTTGAGGGCTCTGACCATTTTGACTTCGAAAATCCAGTCATCTAACTGGCATATGCGGTCTAGTGTCTTTTTCATTATTTACCTATATTTTTGAAGGTGTCTAGTGGTGGCCTTAAGGGCGGTAGCAATCTATGCGCCAATCAAGCAAGGTCAATGAACTCGGTATTTTTAGTTGGTATAATTACTCAAACCGTTGCATTTTGGTATCAGATGTCGCTGTGCTTGCTAAATAATATCGAAAATCCATATTTGATTCAGTGAAATCCGGCGATCAAACTTAAAATAAGCCTAAATTGTAACCTAAAACTGTCGCACATGGGCAACTAAGGCAAAATGTCAAAAAAAAGCCCAGCCAATTTGGCTGGGCAAGAGGGCTTGTAACAAGCACCTTTACGACAGAAATCGTCTCAAATTGGTTACACTATGGCTTTCATATCAGTCATATAGCCACGTAAGGTAGCACCGATGGTTTCTACACCGTGCTCACGAATCGCCTTATTGACTTCAACCAACTTTTTATTGTCCACGCTGTTAGATGCAACAGCATAGGCCTTGCCAATTAACTCAGTGCCAATTTTGGGCATTAACTTTTCCTTTAAGATAGGTAAGGCCGCATTTGCAAATAAATAGTTACCATATTCAGCGGTATCAGAAATAACCACGTTCATCTCATATAAACGCTTACGTGCAATGGTATTCGAGATCAAAGGTGTTTCGTGCAATGACTCATAATAAGCTGACTCTGGTAGGATTCCGGCTTCGACCATCGTATCGAATGCCATTTCAACACCCGCTTTAATCATCGCGACTAAAAAGACGCCATGGTCAAAATACTCTTGCTCTTCAATTTTGCCATTGAACTGAGGGGCATTTTCAAAACCTGTTTGGCCGGTTTCTTCACGCCACTTTAATAAGTTTGCATCGCCATTCGCCCAATCTTCCATCATTGTACGAGAAAATTCGCCGCTGATAATGTCGTCTTGGTGCTTGCCAAAAAGCGGACCAAGTAGCACTTTTAACTCTTCAGCTAATTCAAAGGCTTTTAACTTGGCAGGATTAGATAACCTGTCCATCATGTTAGTGACGCCACCGATTTTTAACGCTTCGGTGACCGTTTCTAAACCGTGTTGGATAAGTTCACCAGCGTAGGCTGGATCAATACCTTCATCGACCATAAGGTCGTAGCCTAAAATAGCCGCGACTTGCTGCATACCACACAAGATGGTTTGCTCACCCATTAGGTCAGATTTTACTTCGGCAACAAAAGACGACTCTAATACACCAGCTCGGTCACCGCCGGTTGCAGACGCTAGAGCTTTAGCAATATCCCAACCTTGACCTTGTGGGTCATTTTCTGGATGTACCGCAATTAGCGTAGGAACGCCAAAACCACGTTTATATTCTTCACGTACTTCAGTACCCGGGCACTTAGGTGCACACATCACTACTGTAATGTCACTACGAATTTTTTGGCCTTCTTCAACAATATTAAAACCGTGCGAATAACCCAACGTAGACCCTTTTTTCATTAAAGGCATGATGGCTTCAACTACACTTGAATGTTGCTTATCAGGCGTCAGGTTATAAACGATATCCGCACTAGGAATCAGTTCTTGATAGGTGCCTACCGTGAAACCATTGCTGGTTGCGCGTTGAAAAGAATCACGTTTTTCGTCAATAGCGGCTTGGCGAAGCGTATAAGACACATCTAAGCCAGAATCGCGCATGTTCAAACCCTGGTTTAAACCTTGAGCACCACAACCGACGATAACAATTTTTTTGCCTTTTAAAAAATCACAGCCATTTGCAAACTCAGCGCGCTGCATAAAACGGCAACGACCTAATTGGTCAAGTTGCTGACGTAAAGATAATGTATTGAAATAATTAGCCATTGTATAAACCCTTAAATTCTTTTGCGCTGTTTGCGCTAATTGCGTACAAGTCAGTGACGATCTTGTGATGGCAGAATAGTAGCGAATATGGCATATTGTTTAAAATGATATATTTGCAACGTCATGTTGCAAAATTTGCAACGAAAGGGTTTTATGGATATTCGCAGCTTAGAACTGTTTCAACATCTGGCCACTAGCTTACATTTTGCTAAGACCTCTGATGCCTTGTTTGTTAGTCCTTCTACCCTGAGTCGAGCCATACAACGGCTTGAAGACGAGTGTGGAACGGCGCTTTTTGTGCGCGATAATCGTAGCGTCAAAATCACTGCCGCAGGACTTAAGCTGCTTAACTTTAGTCAACAAACCCTTAGTGAATGGAAAAAGGTAAAGTGGGAATTACAACAAGATCATCAATTGTTGCAAGGAGAGCTTAGCTTGTTTTGCTCGGTGACGGCCAGCTATAGTCACCTACCCAAGCTGGTGAATAATTTCAGACATAAATACCCCAGAGTTGAAATTCACTTATCAACAGGTGATCCTGCGTTGTCAGTTGCCAAGGTCATGCAACAAGAGACAGACGCCGCTATTGCGATTTACACCCCAGACTTTCCTGTGGAGCTCCATTTTTTACCGCTTGAAGATGTGCCACTGGTATTGATAGCACCTAAAGATACTTTGTTACAGCATTTGCATCAGGTGGATTGGCGCAAACATTCGATGATATTGCCTGAATCAGGACCAACTAAACGAATCGTGCATCATTGGTTTGCTGAAAAAGGGATTCGCCCCAGAGTTTACGCCACGGTGGGAGGCAATGAAGCCATAGTCAGCATGGTTGCATTGGGTTGTGGCTTGGGGATCGTGCCGCAAGTTGTATTGGATAATTCGGTGGTAGCCAACAAGGTAAATCGCATTGAAATCCCTGACATTGAACCTTATAAGCTTGGTTTGTGTTGTTTACAAAAGCGGGCTGCAGAACCGGCTATACAGGCCCTATTTAGCTGCTAACTTACCCCAACGTTGGACAAGCTTAGTCTTACTGCCCTTATCGTTTTTTACATTTCGCACATTAATCTTTGACTAATATCCTGTTGCCTTGCAAAAATAGCGCTTAACTTCATCCAACATGGGTTGTTTTTTTTGCATGAAAAAATCTATGCCAGCCTTAGTGCCTATTTTGGTGGGGATCGTGCTTTTTCCGATTGTGTTATTTGCTGGTTTTTCTTTTTGGAAAACGAATACCTATGAAGATGCCTTAGCAATTTTAGCTCGTCTTACTGTCCCTCAAAAAGTGGAGATACTCGATACGTGCAATGCACTGATGGCTACTATTGAGTCGTCAAAAAAGATGATTGAAAAATCCCCCTTTGCATTTATGTCTATCGATTTTATTCGGCTCAGCCATAAAACCTGCGAAGTGTTCTTGTATAAAGGTCCCGGAAAGGGCGTGGGATTTGTTGTCAAACAACAAGCAGAGCAAAACCCCGGATTTTATTGGTTTAATGATTATGAAAGTTGGGATCGTCATCCAGTTGAATTACAAAACCTTCCTTCTACACTACCTAAATGATGTAGCTTAACTGGCCAATTTAGCTGCATGTTGTTTATTCCAGTCTCGGTGGTTAAGCACTTGGCCTTGCTGGCGAATATGGGATAGCTCAGCCAAATCTATCTCAGCGTTTAGCCATTGGGCTGAATTATCTTTAATTTGCAGCAAAATTCCATTTTCAGGAAATCCACGGTCGACAGGGGTATAGATGCTGGCATTACCAGTATTGCAGTCAACGGCAGGAGACCACTCTGCCCGGCCAACAGTAGGCGAATGCAAGACATAACATTGGTTTTCAAGGGCTCGAGCTTGGCTACCTATGCGTACTCGATGAAATCCTGCCAATCCGTCGGTGCAACTTGGTACTAACAATAAGTCAGCGCCCGCAGACACTTGTTGTTGCGCATATAGCGGAAACTCGGAGTCATAACAAATGTTGACTCCGACTTTACCAATATCAGTACTGAACACTTTAAGTTCATCGCCTGGATTAATAATCCATTGCTCATTTTCAAAACGCGTCATCATTAATTTATCTTGATAGCCAATTAAACCATCCGGTCCGAAGAGATTCGCCCTATTGCGAAACGTTTTATTCGCTAAAAGTACCGGAAAGCTGCTGGCAAGAACGATGCAGTTATAGCGCTTTGCTAACTCAATATAGCAAGCTTGATAATCTTGATAGAGGCCTTGCATCGCATACAGTTGCTGACTTAAATCACTATAAACGGTTTCATCAAAGAGTGATGCAAGCTCCATACTGCCATACTCTGGGAACACTAATAACTGTGCGTTTTGGGTGTAAGCTTGTTGAAACCAACTTTCCAGTTTGCTCGTAAATTGGTCAAAATGCGTAAAAAAACTAATATCATATTGAGCAACAGCAACCTTACATTTTTTTTTGATCATGTTTTCATCCAATAAGCCAGAAAATTAGGGTTTTCAATGGTTTTACCCATCTCTCGCCAAACGAAGCTCGTGATTATCTCAGTTATTTTCTGGTAATCCTGACCGCGATATTGAGGAAAGCGAACGGCTTCGCCACAGTAAAATACTGTTTCTGTGGCATAAGCACCATTCATCAGAGCCATTGGTACCTCTTCTGTACGCCAATGTATGGGTATTTCGGTCTATGCTCCACGATTTTTCTATCATCCTTGATCATAACAACAGGCCTTGCTGTGCAGTAAAATGGGATGATACATAGCGTGACTCACAAGTAAGCGCCCCTAGATACAAATAAGGGCATTCAAAAATCATCTATATTTTTAAAGCGGCTAGCTCGGGTACATACTGTTGTGCACATCTTCCATTCATTGACTTTGTGCTGATCATGACTCTCCAAAAGTTGGCCCTCCTAGGCTATTTCACCCTCTAAGTTATCTTCACAACGTTATCCTTGTTATCTGCTTGCATTAACAAGCAACCAATACAGGGACCTTGTGTAAGGAGTATTTTATCTACTTTCTACTGCTAATAGTTAGAAAGCAACAAATATGCCTGAACAGATAATTATGCGGGTTTTGTACAAATGGCTTTCCTGAAACACAGGCTCTCCCAACAAACTGATAGTGAAGCCTCTAATAAAATGACAAGACACTTAAGCCTAAAAAGTGGCTGTAAGTCACTACTATTGTGCATGCCAGTCAAATTTGTTGCTATCTGTTGTTGGTAAAGCGCTTCTGTTAATCTAGCGGCGTAAATTAAAGACAATCCTAGACACTTGTTTAAATAAGTACGCACAGAGATACCTAACATTATGATCATCTTCTTTATCTGTATTACTATTTTGCTCATTGGTTATAAATTTTACAGTCCTTTTGTTGAAAAACAGGCGGGTATTGACCCAAATGCTATCACCCCGCAATCACGTTTTAACGAGGGGGTTGATTATGTTGCTATTCATCCTGTCAGAGCCTTTTTGATTCAGTTTTTAAATATTGCCGGTGTTGGGCCGATTTTCGGTCCCATCCTAGGGGCACTTTATGGTCCGGTTGCATTAGTATGGATTGTATTGGGCAATGTATTAGGTGGAGCCGTTCACGACTATTTTTCCGGTGTAATGAGCATCAAAGAAAATGGAAAAAGTTTACCTGAAATAGCCGGGCACTATTACAACGTGGTATTCAAAGGACTAATGTTGGTTTTTACCGCGATGTTGCTGTTTTTTGTCGGCGTGGTATTTATCATGAGTCCGGCGGGTCTGCTGAGTAACCTTGACTCATTTGAAGGTACGATTCTGGCGAACAATACCTTTTGGGTCTTAGTGATTTTGGCATATTACTTTTTAGCCACTTTGTTACCCATCGATAAAATCATCACCAAGTTTTATCCAATCTTTGGTTTGTTGATGATAGTTATGACCAGTATGATCGCCATAGCCTTACTGTTAGATGCACCACATCTTCCCCTTGCTGGCGATTTTTGGGCCTATTTTGAAAGCGAGCACGCCCATGACTTTTTAGCGCCAAATCCCGACGGTTTGCCCACTTGGCCGCTGTTATTTATCACAATAACCTGTGGCGCGATCAGTGGTTTTCACTCTACTCAAGCGCCGATCATTGCACGTTGTTTAACTAACGAAAAATACGTACGTCCAGTCTATTACGGCGCCATGATGTGTGAAGGTATTGTTGCTTGTGTGTGGGCTTTGGCAGGGATTGCTGCGTTTCCAGAAGGATATGCGGGCCTTAAAGCCATGTTAGATATTGGTGGGCCGGGCTTGGTCGTTAACCATATTGCAAACAGCTATTTGGGGCTGTTTGGTGGCATAATGGCTATTATAGCCGTTGCGGTTTTCCCCATTACATCTGGTGATACCGCCTTTCGTTCACTGCGCTTGACCTTAGTAGACGCCTTTAATATTCCACAAAGTATCCGTAACCGTTTGTTATTGTCTATCCCGATTTTGACCATCGCTTTTCTGATGACCAAACTAGATTTTACGCTTATTTGGCGCTACTTTGCTTTTTCAAATATGTTGTTATCCACCAGCGTGTTGTGGCTTGCCACTAAATATGTATTTGATCGCGGAAGCTTTCATTGGATTGTGAGTATTCCTGCGGTAATCGCCTCTGCTATTACTCTGTCATACATCATGACAGCGGCAATTGGCTTTAATTTGTCCAGTGAATTAGGCAAACCTATTGGCGTCGTTGTTGCGGTAATTGGCTTCGTTGGATTGGTATTTTTTCATAAAAAAACATCGGCGAGTCTGAAGTAGGTCGCCTCTCAACCTTGAGGCTTTAATTGCTTAGTTATTCGCCAATTGGGCCAACATTCTATCAAAGGCCCGATAATGCAAGGCTTCTGCTAAATGTGGGCGTTGTATATGCGGGCTATTCGCTAAATCAGCAATACTGCGCGCCACCTTTAGTACGCGGTGATAGGTGCGCAGTGATAAACCAAGTTTTTCTACAGCCCGCTGTAAAAAGAGTTGATCTTCAGTGCTAAGTTTGCAGTGTATGTCTACTTCTTTGCTCCCTAATTGAGCATTGGTTTTTCCCGCTCTAAACAGTTGCTGCTGGCGTGCAGCGAATACTCGCTGGCGGACTTCACGGCTGCTTTCACCTCGTTGTTTTACTTGTTCTGAAAAATCATTAGCGGGCAATTTGGGCACATCAACTTGTAAGTCTATTCGGTCTAAAAAAGGCCCTGAAATACGGTTTAAATACCGTAATACTTGGTCTGATGTTGAGCGGCCATCATTAAGGCTGCCTGTGGGGCTCGGATTCATAGCTGCGACAAGCTGAAATTGCGCCGGAAATTGCGCTTGCCGTGCTGCTCGTGAAATTGACACGGTGCCTGATTCAAGGGGTTCGCGCAGCACGTCGAGTACCTTTCTATCAAACTCAGGTAATTCGTCTAAAAAGAGTACGCCATGATGGGCTAGGGATATTTCACCTGGGCGTGGAATGCTGCCGCCACCTACTAAAGCTACCGCAGAGCTAGTGTGGTGGGGATGGCGAAAAGGGCGCTGCTTCCATGTCGCAGGGTCAACCGGTTTACCCACAATTGAATGTATGGCCGCACTGGCGAGTGCTTCCTCGTCGCTCATGGGTGGCAGTATGGTAATCAAGCGACTGGCTAACATGGTTTTGCCAGTACCAGGTGGCCCAGTAAACAATAAATTATGCGCCCCCGCTGCAGCGATTTCTAAGGCGCGTTTGGCGGTACTTTGGCCTACGACATCTTGTAAATCGTTGTCGTACTGTGCCTCTTGTGTTGCAGTATTAACTTGAAAGTAAGCAAGGGGTTTTTGCCCCATAATGTGGTTAAACACATCCACTAGCTGATGTGCTCCAATGATTTTAGCGTCTTTAATCAGTGAGGCTTCAGCGGCGTTATCAATAGGTAATATGGCATGACGTTTCGCTTGAGAGCAGGCATAAGCAAAGGGTAATGCACCACTGACCGCACGAATTTCACCAGATAAAGCTAGCTCGCCGACCAGCTCTAATTGCTGCAGTTGCGCAGCGGGTAATTGATAAGTAGCGGCAATAATACCAATAGCAATGGCAAGATCAAAGCGTCCTCCATCTTTGGGTAAGTCAGCAGGGGCAAGGTTAACGGTGATACGTTTAGCCGGAAATTCAAAGCCAGAGTTAACGAGTGCGCTGCGTACCCGATCTTTTGCTTCTCGTACCGACGCCTCTGGTAACCCGACTAAATTGAAACAGGGTAGGCCATTAGCTAAATGCACTTCTACATTAATAAGGGGGGCGTCGATGCCAACACTGGCTCGCGAAAAGACAAGGGCTAAGGACATAAGCAACTCCATTTGCAGGCACACACTGTAGGGATAAGGCTAGCCAATCCTTGGCAAAATGCGAATTTAAAGCTTTAGCCGGTCGAACGATCGCTAATCGTCCAGCTCATCATTTGTTTCATTGATGGCTCTTTACCATACATGTTCATGCCCATTTTAAAGAGTCTGCCCGCGGCGCCCCTCAGCCACAGGTTTAACATGAGTAACATGGCACATGATAAGAGTGGTTGCCACAGTGGTACGTCAAGTACCGACATTCTCACTGGCATAGCCGCAAAAGATGTCAGCGGAAAATAACTCAAAAACTGCAAGGCCCAGCCTGATGGGCTATCCATGACCAAAAAAGTTAAAATAATCGGCACTAAGGGTAATAACATGATGCTGGTTTTGGCGCTGTGATTTGGATCGTCGATGGCAGCAGCAATAGCTGCCATGAAGGCTGTACACAAGTAAATCCCGCAGAGTGAAAATAAGGCAAACCAGGGCAGCATTGCCCAGTCGATAACACGCATATCAATGCTATTTCCACCGATAATGACAGAGAAAAAGGCATAGCCCAATAAACCAGTAAGTGCGGCGCTGGTCATGGCTTTTATCGCGTGCAACATTTGTCCGAGGATCTTGCCATCAATCCAAGTTTGTGGACTCATGCAGGCATAAAGCTGTTCAGTAACCCGCTGTTGTTTTTCTCCCGTAACACTGGCAAACAGTTGGCCAAATGAGGTAAACATGCCTGCCAGTAGTAATACTAAAATACCCACTGCGGTGGCACTGCTGGTTTTTTCATCTGATTTGATACGTTCATCTAAATAGCTGAAATCAAAACGTGCTGGCGCGTTTAATACGGCTAACTGTTTTTCTTGTAAACCTAAGCGAGTGGCGAAGTTGAGAGTGTAGTGTTTTATGAGTTGCTGTTGCAGTTGTTCAAGCCACGCCTGTTTATCTTGGCTGTAGATACTCACTTGTTTACTGCCGTCAGCAAGGTCCTGTTCAATGAGTATAGCGTCCCAATTTTGTTGCTCGCTTAACTCGATTTTTAGCGTCTGTAAATCGAGACTGGTATGAATAAACTGAAAGTTATCAGTGTTTTGCGGCAGGTTGATATGCTCAGATACGGCAATGCGATACATGTCCTGGGTGTCGTCTTTAACCTGTTGCCATACAAAAACCAGTAGCCCGATACCAAGCATAATGAGTTTTGAAACCAGTTCTTGTTTCCATTTAAAAAAATGGGTGAATTCCCAAGACGTAACCAACCATGTTTGCGCCCATTTACTTGGTTTATTTATCACTGTTGGCTTCTCCATGGTTAGCAATCGCTGATAGATATAGCTGGTGAAGATCTAATTTTTCACTGTGCAAACTGACTAGCTCGCCAAGTCCAGGCAAAATGAGCAACAGGTCGTTTAAAACATGTTGATTACTCAAATTAATACGTAAAGTGTGTGAATCGATTAACTGATATGCAGAGTCTTCAAGTAAGCTGGTGATACGCTTTTCATCTATGTTTTCAGAAAATTTTGCGGTTAATACGCCTGACACCTTAGCCTGTTGGCGGATGGCATGTAGTGTGCCGTAAAAAACGCACTGGCCCTTATTGAGTAGCAACATTCTATCAGCTAGCTTTTCCACCATGGCCATTTGATGAGCGCTAAGTATAACGGTCATACCTTTGGCTTTTAATTCAGCCAAAAATTGTACAACCTTTTCTTGATTAATGGGGTCGAGCCCTGAAAATGGCTCATCCAATATGACCCAACTAGGTTGATGAATGACCGCGGTAATTAACTGTACTTTTTGTTGATTACCTTTGGATAAGGATTTTAGCTGTGCGTCGATACGATCTAATAAATCAAAGCGTTCTAACCAATACTTAGCTTCTTTAATGGCGGCCATTTTATCTACCCCATTGAGTTGGGCAAAATAGACAATGTTTTTGAGCACTGACTTTTCGGGGTATAAGCCACGATCTTCTGGTAAATAGCCTAAGGCGTGAGAAGGGATATAGGGATAATAGCGATTGCTTATGCTGACTTTAATTTGTCCGGAGTCGGCTTGGGTAAAACCACTCAGCATGCGGATCAGTGATGACTTGCCAGCCCCATTTGGCCCTAATAGTGCAAATATCTCGCCTTTTTTAACACCAAACGATAATCGATTAATCGCCTGCACCTGAGCGTACTGTTTACAGATTTGCTGAACTTCAAGTTCCATTTGCTATCCTCTTTTTAAATGACGGCATTGATTGAGACCAAGATAGATCGCAATACTCCATAGTCAGCATTATTCGAAATTTATTACATGCAAGGGCAATAGTACTTATTCTACTTTGTCATGAGCTTGGAAAACGGGCAAATGCCAATGCCATTTCATGGCGCCAAGACGAAAAATAAGCGTAATGGCAAAACCGGTACTTAAGCACAAAACCGGGCTCAAATTTAATGACATCGCACCCATGTAGCAGGCGCCGCCAAGAATGCAGGCAGTGGCGTATAATTCGCCTTTTAGCACCAGAGGGATTTCACGACAAATAACATCACGAATTAAACCACCGAATACTCCGGTCATGGTACCCAGCGCAATGGCAATAAGCGGCGATGCGCCGTAAGTCAGCGCTTTTTGCAAACCCATCACGTTAAAAAAAGCTAAACCAATAGCATCGGCAAATAACAGATAGCCTAAGGGGAAGGTATTTTTAGTACGTAACCAAATAATGGTAATCAGGGCTGCCGCGAGTATGGCGTAAAAGAAACTGGGATCTTGAACCCAGAACACCGGTAAATCGAGTATCATGTCGCGCAATGTGCCACCACCAATGGCCGTTACAGATGCAAGAACAACAACTCCAAAACCATCCATATTCTTTTTATAGGCCATCAATGTGCCTGATACAGCAAAAACGGCAACGCCGACTAAGTCTACCCAATGTAACCACGTGATCATATTAACCCCACCTCTTTGCGGCGCTCATCATACGCGCTTAGATTAATGTGTGGCAAGTCACGGGTATAATTGGCCATTTTGAATATATACTCCTTCAAAAAAGCATATAACAGAGCTTGCTTGCTAGTTTAGGTTCGTGTTACCAATACATGCAGTGACGATTTATTATTTTTAAAGCCCTATACCCAGCTCTCAGGAGTGCGATCTTGTGCCCAACTTATTCATAACAGCGTGGCTGAGAATAGTAGTTGTGATTATTTCATTGCGGGGATAGTGCTGACATAAAGGTTAGCTAACTAGACCCCCGCACCACCGTCCGGGGGTTTTTTATTGGTGGGCATTATCCGCACCACCAATAAAAATTCTAAAGGTTTTTAGGCAGATATTACTGCTTCCATTACAGATTATAAAAGGTGTCAAACATGCCAAAGTTACGTTCAGCAACCTCCACCCAAGGCAGAAATATGGCTGGTGCCAGAGCCTTATGGCGCGCCACGGGTATGACTGATAAAGATTTCACTAAACCGATTATTGCGGTGTCTAATTCTTTTACTCAGTTTGTGCCGGGCCATGTTCACTTAAAAGATATGGGACAATTGGTTGCGCGCAGTATTGAGGCGGCGGGCGGTGTGGCAAAAGAATTTAACACCATCGCTGTAGATGACGGTATTGCCATGGGCCACAGCGGTATGTTGTACAGTTTGCCTTCTCGCGAAATTATTGCCGATGCCGTGGAGTATATGGTTAACGCTCATTGCGCTGATGCCATCGTATGTATCTCGAACTGTGACAAGATTACTCCGGGGATGTTGATGGCCTCAATGCGCCTGAACGTGCCAGTAATATTTGTATCAGGTGGTCCAATGGAAGCGGGTAAAACCAAGCTATCTGACAAAATTATCAAACTTGATCTGGTTGATGCCATGGTAGCGGGTGTTGATAGTAATGTATCAGATGAAGAAAGTGGTGAGGTAGAGCGTTCAGCTTGTCCTACTTGTGGCTCATGTTCTGGTATGTTTACCGCCAATTCCATGAACTGTTTAACCGAAGCTTTAGGTTTGTCTTTGCCCGGCAATGGTTCAATGTTAGCCACCCATGCCGACCGCGAAAGTTTGTTTATTAAAGCAGGTCAACAAATTGTTGAGCTGTGTAAACGTTATTATGAACAGGATGATGAAAGCGTATTACCTCGCAACATCGCTAATTTTAAAGCCTTTGAAAACGCGATGACACTCGATATTGCCATGGGCGGCTCAACCAATACCATTTTACACTTGTTAGCTGCTGCGATTGAAGGTGAAGTGCCCTTTACCCTTGAAGATATCGACCGTTTATCGCGCAAAGTACCACACCTATGTAAGGTTGCGCCTTCTACACCACTTTATCATATGGAAGACGTACACCGTGCGGGTGGCGTGTTGGGTATATTAAATGAGTTGAACAAAGCGGGTTTATTGCATGGCGACAGCATGCATGTACTGGGTAAAACCATGGGCGAAGTGATCAGTGAATGGGATATAACTAATCCGGCCAATGAGCACGCCTTAACTTTTTACCGAGCGGGCCCTGCTGGCATTCGCACTACCAAAGCCTTTAGCCAAGATTGCCGTTACCCGACTGCCGATACAGACCGCGAAAATGGCTGTATTCGCGACCGAGCACATGCCTTCAGCGAAGAAGGTGGTTTGGCTGTTTTATTTGGTAATATTGCTGAAGACGGCTGTATTGTTAAAACGGCAGGCGTGGATGAGTCAATCCACAAGTTTACCGGGCGTGCGCGTATATATGAAAGTCAAGATGAGGCCGTTAGCGCTATTTTAGGTGATCAGGTGGTAGCAGGTGACGTGGTCGTTATTCGTTACGAAGGTCCTAAAGGCGGCCCTGGTATGCAAGAAATGCTGTACCCAACAACCTATCTTAAAGCCAAAGGCTTGGGCAAGAAGTGTGCGCTGATCACCGACGGGCGTTTTTCGGGTGGTACCTCAGGTTTGTCTATTGGACATTGTTCACCAGAAGCCGCAAGTGGTGGTGGCATCGGCTTAATAGAAGAAGGTGATAATATTATCATTGATATTCCTGCTCGTTTTATCGGCGTGGATATTTCAGATGAGGTATTGCAACAACGCCGTGAAAAAATGAATGCCAGCGACAAACCATGGAAGCCTCTTAATCGTGAGCGCAAGGTCAGCTTAGCCCTGAAAGCTTATGCCTTATTGGCCACTAGCGCTGATAAAGGCGCAGTGCGTAATGCTGCGATGTTGGAAGATTAAATGAGTCTGTCAGCCAACGATTATTTAAAACGCATCTTATTGGCACCCGTTTATGATGTGGCAGTCAAAAGTGATTTGGTCAAACTTGATAAGTTGTCGGCTACTTTAGGCAATGAAATTTGGTTAAAGCGTGAAGATCAACAACCCGTTAAGTCATTTAAATTACGCGGTGCCTACAACAAGTTAGCCAGCTTATCTGATGAGCAGTTGCAGGCTGGCGTGGTGGCTGCCTCTGCCGGTAACCACGCGCAAGGAGTGGCTTACTCGGCACAACGGAAAAAAATACAAGCGCATATTGTGATGCCAGAAACCACGCCTGACATCAAGGTAGATGCAGTGCGTAGTTTCGGCGGTGAGTATGCCAATGTGATTTTGCATGGCACCAGCTTTGACCAAGCCAAAGATGAAGCCCTACGCTTATCGCAAGTCCATGGGTATACCATGGTGGCCCCCTTTGATGATGAAGATGTTATCACTGGGCAAGGCACCATTGGTCGTGAACTCCTCGAGCAAAACCCTCATATCGATACCCTATTTATCGCGGTAGGTGGTGGTGGTTTGGCAGCGGGTATCTCGGTATTTTTGAAGCAACTTAAGCCCGATCTAAAAATTATTGCCGTAGAATCAGACGAATCCGCTTGTTTGCAAGCCGCTATCAAAGCGGGTAAGCCTGTGCCATTGCCCTCTGTAGGCATCTTTGCAGATGGCGTGGCAGTAAAAACCATCGGAACTGAGCCTTTTCGTTTATGCCAACAATACATCGATGAGGTGATCACGGTTTCTACTGATGAAATTTGTGCGGCAATTAAAGATATTTTTGATGACACCCGCGTGATAGCTGAACCTGCAGGCGCATTGTCGATTGCTGGTATTCGTAAATATTTACAGCAAAATCCGATGCAAGGGCATACCTTCGGCGGTATTTTGTGTGGCGCTAATATTAACTTTCATACCTTGCGTTATGTGTCTGAACGCTGCGAGTTAGGCGAGCAAAAAGAAGCGGTATTTGCGGTTAAAATTCCAGAGCGTGCTGGTGCGTTCAAGCAGTTTTGTGAGTTATTAGGTGGTCGTATCATTACCGAATTTAATTACCGCTATGCTACCGAGGGCGAGGCCCATATCTTTGTGGGTATTAAGTTGCGTGGTGGTAGGGCAGAGTTCAAAGAATTAAGCACGACATTGGCTCAGCATGACTACCAATGTTTTGATCTGAGTGAAAACGAGATGGCTAAGTTGCACGTGCGTTATATGGTGGGTGGTCGCCCAGCACATTTGCAAAACGAACATATTTTTTCATTTGAATTTCCAGAATACCCCGGCGCCCTGATGAAGTTTTTAAATACCTTGGGTGAAACGTGGAACATTACCTTGTTTCATTATCGCAATCATGGCGCAGCCGCGGGCTTAGTGTTGTGTGGTTTTGAAATTCCACCTGAGCAACGTACTGATTTTGATCAACACTTAGCCGCGCTAAATTATCAACACGAAGAGCAAACCCATAATCCGGCCTATCGTTTCTTTTTATCTGATTTGAAAGGTGTGTTTTAGTTAAGTGTCATCCGGAGTTGTCTGTGCAAACTATTATAGATGATATCGCTGCGCAGATGGCTTTGGTGCCTAACAAGGGCACTGTCGCATCCTATATTCCGCAGCTTGCAAGTGTTAACCCAGACCAGTTCGCCATTAGTATCGCCCTGACAAATGGCGAGGTTTACCACGCGGGCTGCGCACACACCCTATTCTCCATACAAAGTGTTTCTAAAGTTTTTACTCTTACCTTAGCACTAGGCAAACTAGGGGAGCGGGTTTGGCAACGCGTTGGTCGTGAACCCTCAGGTGACCCGTTTAATTCCATTGTGCAACTGGAACACGAGCACGGTAAACCCCGAAACCCTTTCATTAACGCTGGCGCCATCGCGATTGCTGATGCCATTATGCAGGGCCATCAACCCAAAGAAACCTTGGCTGAAATTATACAATTTGTGCGTTTTTTAGCGAATGATGACAGCATTGCCATTGATGAAAAAGTGGCGCGCTCAGAGTTAGAAACCGGTGACCGAAACGCCTCTTTAGCACATTTTATGGCGTCTTTCGGTCATTTTAAAAACCCAGTTGATGCGGTGCTCGGCACGTACTTTCATCATTGCTCTATCGCCATGAATACTCAGCAACTTGCCACAGCGGGTTTGTTTTTGGCTAATAACGGCATCAATCCACATACGGGTTATGCCGTTGTGTCACCAAATCGTGCGAAGCGCATCAACTCATTGATGTTGATGTGCGGTCATTATGATGGTTCGGGTGAGTTTGCATTTAGAGTGGGTTTACCGGGTAAAAGTGGCGTGGGCGGTGGTATATTGGTTATTGCACCGGGTAAAGCATCAATAGCGGTGTGGTCGCCTGGACTTGATGCAATTGGCAACAGTAAGTTAGGCACTCATGCCCTTGAGATATTGGCGCAAAAGACCGGATGGTCAATCTTCGGTGAGTAGTTACTCGATTAGCTGGATGGCCTAATTAGTGTTGGTTTGTCTAAAGTAATCGAGTAATTCTAAGGCAAAGTTTTTATGTTCAACAAAGTGATTAATATTTGCATCTTGGTGCATGAATTCTGAGAAGCCTTGCACCTCGGGCATAGGCACATCATCGAGTAATTTAAATCCCATTTGCCAATCAGCAAAGCAGCGTTTGCTGATTGGTCGATACGCTAACTGATACACTTGGTCATGGCGTTGGTCTTGTTTGATTTTGTCGAACAATAGATTAATCGCTTTTTCAGGGCCTTCTATGGCTTGAATAAAATTGCCTTTATTGTTGTATAGCAGCAAACCAGAAATATCGTTTATGTAATTATTTTTTCGCGCGATTTTGAGGATTTCAATAAGATCTTGGTGAGTAAAGTCGACACTGGCGACACTGACATACACTAATTCAACTAATGGTGGTGTTGTTTCGAGCTTATTCATAACATATCACCTAATTCAGTGTGTAGCTTAGGTAAAAGTGGCGTTGCTGCTTCTGGCATCATTGGCTTGTGTAAGAAAAACCCCTGGCCGATGTTACATTTATGAGCCGTCACATAGTCCAACATAAACTGGTCTTCAATTCCTTCTGCAATAACACTTAATCCCAAATTATGACCAATATCAATAATGGTTTTAGCGATAGTTGATGATTGCGCATTGGACTGAATGTCTTGTAAAAACGCCTTGTCGACTTTTAAATAATGCAGCGGTAAAAACTGTAAGTAGCTAAAGGAAGAGTAACCCTTACCAAAGTCATCTAAAGCGAAGGTAATGCCAAGCTTATTTAACATCAGCATCGTCTCTTTAATACTGTCTTTGTCTTCCATAAAAATAGACTCGGTCAACTCAATAATGAGCTGGCTACCCTCAATATTAAAACGTTCTAGGCTGTCGATAAGATGCTTAATGAGTATTTCGCTTTGAAACTCTAAGCTGCTTAAATTTATCGACACTGTCGTCTTACAAATATCCAATTGATTCCATTTAGCAATTTGCTGACAAGTTTTTGTAATCACCATTTGGCCGATGTCAGTAATTAAGCCCGTCTGCTCTGCTATCGCAATAAAAACATCAGGAGATACTCGGTCGCCATTTGGCCGTTGCCATCTGCACAGGGCCTCAAGACTACTTATTTGCATACTCGCTAAATCTACCTTGGGTTGGTATTCCAAGTGCAGTTCGCCGTTGCTGACAGCCTTGCGTAAGGCTTGTTCGATGGCTAGCTGTTGCAGTGCATTACTTTCAACTTCGTGGCTGTAAAAATGCAGGCCATTTTTTCCGGCTGCTTTTGATTGGTACATGGCTAAGTCAGCCTTTCGAATCAGGGCCGATGCGTTATCGTCATCGCTTGGGTAGACGGCGATACCAATACTGGCAGTGACGTAGTGCTGGCGTGTAGCAATATCAAAAGGCATTTTTAACAAGGCTAGGATATCTTGACAGATGGAGGTCACGGCGTTTTCGGACTGGATGTTTTCGAGTAAAATAACAAACTCGTCGCCGCCCTGGCGCGAAAGTGTATCTTGCTCTCTTAGTCTCGTTTGCAGTCGCCGCACAACTTCTTGCAACAATTTATCGCCTGCTTCATGACCTTCGCTATCGTTAACCTTTTTAAAATTGTCGAGATCAAGAAACAATATCGCTAATTTATTTTTCTCTCTTTTAGCAATCGCGAGGGAATGTTTAATCCGATCAAGTAGTAGGGCACGATTAGGTAAGCCAGTTAAGCTGTCGTGATAAGCTTGATACTGGATGGTGGCTTCGTGTTGTTTTTGCAGCGTAACGTCGTGAAAGCACCATACACGGCCAGTGAGTTTCCCTTCTTGAATTTGGGGTAAAGAGCGAAAACTAAAATATCGAGTATCACGCATTGCTAGGGTGCCCGATAAATCTTTTAACGGGTCTTCTTTGAGTTCTTCTACCAGCAATAAGAGCTGATCTCTGTCTTGCAAATAATCTAAAAAGGCTTTCCAGGTGGTGACTTCTGTCAAATTAATGTCGTTAAAAAAGGCCTTACCCATACTGTTAAACGAAATCAACTCTCCTTCTAAATCATACACTAAGACTATTTCGCCAGTTGAATCAAAGGTGGCTTGCAATAAACCGAGTGAGTGTTTGAGTTGAGCTTGCACGTGTTCCATGGACGCAAGTTGGTTTTTTAGGGTTTCATTGCGTTCATTTAGCTCATTTGAGGTCAAAAATAATGAGCGCTCAAGCATTTTGAGGGTTTGTTCGTTTTGACTATAGGCATCGGATATGGATTGCAACAAAACATTATTTTCTGTTTCAAATGCCTCATCTTTTAGTGTGCGCTTAAGTTGTCGCTGTAACAATTTATGCATAGGTTAGTTTTCTGAAAAAAGCGTGATAGTCATGGTCTGATTGTGCAAACCACAGCGGCCAATCGCCTTAATAGGCGATATTTCTCCGTAAGAATAAAACCCGCTAAAAGCGCAATTTGAAGGAAAGGTGTCTTCAATAATCTCCAACTCCTCTTCCACTCGCTGGCCCAGAACCAATCGTCGTCCAACGCAGCTAATGAGGATGGCGAGTTCTGGTTTAATTTGTTCGTTTGACGATAACGCTTGCTTGGCGGCCATTTGAGCGCCATCGATTAAGTCTTCATAATTAGATTGCATTAATTGACAGCTTGAGCCCTCTGGCATATTGCCAGCAAAAACCATGCTTTTGCTTTCTTCGTCGATCGATAGAATAGTGCGAACAAGTTGCTCTGACTCTCCCTCTAATTGCAGTGCTAAAGGATAAAGTAAGGCTGAGGCGGGTAAACCGTCAGCAAATTCACCTAAAAAGTTTTTGTATAAATCTAAAGCGGGTTGATTGTCTATCTCCAACAGTACATTGGCTTGTGACTTCGTTATGATGCGTTTAGGACCGAAGGGATGCCAGCCACCTAAGTTGCCATGCCCTATGTTTAGGTTGTCACCGTAGAACCCAGCCACCACAACTAAACCGTTTTCAACTCTATCGTTATGCCACACGGTAGTTTGTTCAAATTTGTCACCGTCACCAGCTAATCCGCCTGTTGCGGTAACGCCTTCAGGTAAATGACGCTGCAAACCATCGACTAATTCGCTACCATTAACTAACTGACCATCACTAACAATAAAAACATGCTTTAGCCCGTCATCGGGTAATTGGCAGAGTAAGTGGCTAATAAGGTCATCGGAATTTTTGTAGTTCCCAATCGCGTCACTAACCACGTGTATGTTTGAACTAGAAAATTCCACTGCGGTTAAGCAAATGCTGTTGTCAAAAATAAGGTTGCCTTGGATTTCTCCACTTGTTGTACAGCCAATAATTTGCGCCTGAGGGAAAGCGCTTTTTAACTCTTGGCGAAAGTCATCAGATGACATGGCATTATGATCACCGAAAGCCAGCAACCACTGGGCTTTAGCGCTTTGTGGCAAGGGTGAATGCCAGTGTTGATTTTGATATACAGATTGAAAAATTTTCAAGCAAGCTCACCTCATTTAGTTAGTATCTCACGTTATTTTGCCAAGAATAACAAACTCCAGATCTAGGCTTTTTATCTTGTACCTAACCGGTCAATACTCACTTTTAAAGCGCTAAGTACTGCTTAATAGTAGCTAAACTACCTCGTTAGTCTATCTAAATATTGCTAATAATTGAGTGGGAGTCTTGAGCTTTTAATTCGTCAATCTGGGCTATTAATAATGAAACTGCAGCAAACAAGATTAGCACGTTTCGAGTCGCTTAGATTTGTAAACGTTATCCAAGCAAGGCTATTTTTTATACCAACTTGGATGATGAGGTGAGGCCAGTAGAGTCGACAATTGATATTGCTTGGCTTGTTCACGCGTTAATTGATGTGCCCAATTCACCCGACCTTTGGGGTTTGCGCCTGGGCCATGATTATTAAATTCTGCGTAGTAGCTATTACGATGAGCGGCTTGATTGCTCCAATCATCCCACCCTTTAGGCGTGATATGCGAACCAAAATCAGAGTTTATGAATACTGTTTTAGCAAAGGTGCGCCAAGGGCGACCTAAATACACCTCGTTTACCCCCTCTTTAGCGGTTAAACGACAGTTTAAAAACACCAAACCGATGTCATTATGCGCCACCGTCGAGGCCGCAGTAATAAAAGAATTACTCAGAGATTTTATTTCGCAGTGATCAAATACTGCTGTGGCGTTGCCAAAAATAAAATCAGTGGTGCCTTCAATATAACAATCCTTAAAGTACTGACGAGTGTTTTCACCGCTGACATACACCGTATCTTGATGGCCTAATAAACGCGTTTGGTAAAAACTTGCGCGGTCTGCAGTAACAGCAAGAGCGATAGCCTGTCCTACCGGACCGGCCGTATTGCGTATCGTGAGGTTGCGGGCATGAAAGTCATTGCCGTCTACCTGTAAGGTTGCCGTATGGAAGGTACTGTTGCGGCCTTTAGCGATTTTATTAAAGTGATCATCAAAACTGATGATGGTATTTTCGGCGCTTTCGCCAATCAGGTTTACACGAGGATTCCATTCATAGACATGCACTTTTTCTTGGTAGAGGCCGTTTTTAATATTAATGGTGATGGGTTTATCAGGAAACGTTTTGCTAGCATCAATTGCAGCTTGAATAGACCTGAAATCACCGCTGCCATCTTGTGCAACAGTCATATGATAGCGAATGTTTTCTGCACTAATTGAAAATGAAAATACATAGACACTGAGAAAAATAGCAAGGGTGTGGCGCATACTCAAACCGACTGAATAAAACCCTAAGGCTAGCATTGGTGATACTTAACCACCAAGGCCGTTAGCGGTTTAGTTCAAATAGCAAGCATTGCCGCCTAAACATTACTTAACTGGCTGATACGGTTTGGATGATCTTAAGTAAGGTAAATTCAGCTGGTTTGCGCATAGAGATGCCAAGTTCAACGATTAAGTGACCTTTTTGAATATCGGTGTAGGTCATGGTCTGATTGATGCCTACTCTAACAAAATAAGCGTCGTCAGGCTTGGCGCCTGCTAAAGCACCTGTCCGCCAAAGTTGCATGAGGTAGTTGTCTATCATGGTACGAGCAGTAGTCCATAGGTTGTGATCATTAGGCTCTTGTGCCAGGCCTTTTAAAGCCTCTTCAATAGATTTTTCGATCATATTCATGGTGCGCCTGATATTGATATAGCGCCATTCATTGTCATTACCTGCAAGGGTTCTCGCCCCCCAAATCAGCACACCCTGACCGATAAAGTAGCGGATAGCATTCACTGACTTACCCGACGGCGTGACTGTCATGTCTTGTTGAAGTTGATTATTCACCAACTGGCATGGACTAATAACTGAGGTTAGCGAAATATTGGCCGGAGCTTTCCATACCCCTGTGCTTAAGTCAGTGAAGACATAAGCCCCACACACCGCGCCACTTGGCGGCAAAAGGCTCAGTTTTTCAGCCATAGTGGTGAATAACGCCTGATAAAATGGGCTAGCACTAAGTAGCATTTGATGTGCTTTTTGAGTTTGAGCGCTCTGTTTTTGTTTGTGAGGGTCAAGGCCGTTTTCTGGCAACATATCAATTATCCCTTGGACGTATTGCCGCATGATGTGCTGTTTTTTGTCTCGTTGTGAATACTGTATATTTAGCTCCGCAAATAACAATGTTTTTAGCTTGGCTATAGCTTTAATAGCAGTGAAATGAAGGTCGTTGGCGCCAACTATGCTGGTATTTATCCAAGGATAATAGGCGGCTGCATAACTGAGATTTTGGCTGCCTATGTTGTGGCAAAACGAATCGATACAGTCGTTTTGATTGGCTCGATTTGATGCTAAATAGCCTTGATAAATATCTACGATAGCAAAGCGTTTAGCAGATTTTTGAGAGCAATGGCTGAGCAGGGCGTGTTGCACTGCCGTGCAGTCATTTTGATTATCTAAGGCTACCGCGTCAGGTATTAACACAATCGATGCTGGTATATCGTGAGTGATAGCCTTTAATCCATTTAGCAGCGAGTTTGGGCTTATGTTTGCACCATAGTGACCTACAGAAACCACGTAACATGTGCTACCACCATTGTTAAAAAATAAGACGATGCTGCGATACAGTAAAAAATTTTGACTGCATTGATTCAGGCTGTAACCCTTATTTGCTAGGGTTAGATCAGGAACCTGAGCCCCTTGCGTGGTATCGATGTCAAATTGGTGGAGGGCATCACCCCCAAAAAAGCGTTCGAATTCAGGCAGTGAGTTGATTTTAGTGGGTACGTTCAGTAGAGAAAGGCCGTTTAATTTCTGTCGCTCTGTATAACCAATAAAGATCGCAATATGACTTGAAGCTGAAACGATGTGTGGCGGCAGACGAGGGGTTTCGTTGATGAAAACCCCAGGCGTTAAATATTCTGGCATTGTCCTATCCTTTTGAGCTGAATGAGCAGCTGAACGTGTAAATTTTCGTTTGCGAAAACCACCATAAATCCGTGTATATAGCCTAGTTCATAGTCAATTAAGTGCCATACAAAGCCATTTTTTTTGACATTTTTAAGGTTGTTAAATTTATTTTCATTTTTTTGCATCCAGTCACCTACCTGAGTCGTTTGGCTTTTTGAAAGGCAGCGTTAGTGCAGTTCGTCTGCTGGTACTACTCACTTAATTTGTAATTGGAGAGGAATAATGAAAACAACTAAAAATCAAGGGTCTATGCCCCTTACAGCAACATTTTTAAGGACTTTGTTAGGTGTGTCGATTGCATTTGCACTAACGGCTTGTAACGGTGACGATGGCGATATGGGGGCACCCGGCATGAACGGTCAAGATGGGATGAATGGCCAAGATGGCGCAAATGGCAGCCCGTCTTTTTCGCCAGCAACCTTCTTTATATCGAATAATGGGGCAGACAATGCTGGAACAGTCAGTGTCGTGGACCAAAACGCAGGCCTGTTAAAAACCCTAAGCTCTGCAAACAACGAAGGTATCGACTTAGATCCTTTATCTAATTTGGTTCACGCAGGGGATAGCAGTTTAGGCAGTGTGAGAACCCTATGTCATGTAGCCAGTCGTAGTGATGGTGCAATGTATCAAGCCAATACTGATCGCGATATTACTGGGGCAGCGACAGGCCTGACTAACCCCAAAGGTATTGAGGTTGTGCAAGGTGCTGGACTGATTTTGATTGCTGATTTTAATGGTATGCGTATCAGTGTATTTGGCTCGGCCGCCGCAGGTAATGTTGCCCCACTTGCTGAAACGATGACAACGGCGAAACCATGGGATTTAAGTTATGACGAAATTAATGACCGTCTATTTGTTGCTCTTACTGACGGTACGGTAGCGGTTTACGACGACTATGTTGCTGGTGGTTTTATGGCGATGCCTGCACGGGTCATCACTCCGAGTGATGAAACGCAAATGGCAATGTCTGTAAATATTCACGGTATTGTTTATGACCGCTCAAGGGATAAATTAGTGTTGAGTGATGTGGGTGATGCGGCGTCAGCCAGCGATGGAGCTATTTATGTCATCGGTAACGCCTCTAGTGTTGACGGTAATGTCACGGTAGAACGCTCAATTTCTGGCGCTTCAACCCTATTAGGTAACCCAGTCGATATCGTCTTGTCTGGCAGTGATTTACGAGTTGCTGAAAAATCAAACGATGCTATTTTAGTCTTTTCAAACATATTTTCTGGACCAAGCGGTGATGTGGCTCCTTCTCTCGTGACTCCTGCCACTAAGCCAGAGTCTCTGGTAGAAATGTCTGCTTCAATGACCTATTCAGATGTATCAGATATCTGGGAAGCAAACACCACATTGCGAGGTGTTGCCGTGAGCAGCAACCCAAGTTCAGCTAGTGCCACTACGGGTATGGTAGGACGTTTTAGCTCAGCGCTAAATGCGCAGCTCACTCGTTTTGACCATGGCATTAGCATTGAAAGCGTGACCTTCGATTTAGCAGGTGACAGCTACACTACCTTTGACGATACAACTACAGCAATGGGCGGCATCGCTATTGCGAACCGAGTCGCAACCCTTAGAGATGATGAAAGCTACACCCCTTCTCGTGACCGCATGATTGCAGGTGCTAGCACGGGTTTAATCGCACCAAAAGGATTAGATGTGTCTTCCGAAAAAGGCCTGATTTTTGTAGCTGAGAATAATGCTACCTCACCAGGGATCTTAATCTTTTCAAGTTGTGCTGCTGGCGACATAAGCCCACTACTAAGCTTGGTTCCATCAGGTTCTGCCCGCCCTTGGGATGTGGATTATGATACCTTGACTGACAAAGCGTTTGTCGCTCTAACCAATGGCACAGTGGCGGTATTCGACCAAGTGAGCGCTAAAATTGCTGCAGGTACCACCACTATTAGCGGTGAAGATCGCTTAATTACACCAGCCGTATCAGGAGTCGCGATAGCGGCACCGACTAATATTCATGGTATTGATTATGATCCTGCGAGTGATTCATTGATTTTATCGGATGTAGGCAGTGCAGCAGATGCCACTGACGGCAAGCTGTACGTATTACCTGCGGCGAAAGCGGCCTCTGGTTTAACCGATGTTGCAGTGAATATTGCCGGTGCTAATTCGATGTTGGGTAATCCAGTGGATATTATGTTTGATGGTAAAAACCTATTCGTAGCAGAGAAATCAAATGGATTAGTCATGCGTTTCGACAACATCTTAGTTAGTGCAGGTGGTGATGTCAGTCCAGACGTAAGTATTGCCTACCCAGCGCCGGAGTCAGTTGCCATTATTCCGACTTACCTCTATCGCACTGAATAAGCGGTTTACGCAATCATTTTCGTAAATGGGCAGCATTAGCTGCCCGTTTTTTTGTCTGTTGTTAGGGTAAGCAACCGCTAAAATTCAGCTGCCACATTAAATGACATGGTTTTGTTGCTCAGGGGATGATTCAGGGTTAACTGCTCTGCATGTAAGTGTAGGCGATTAGCTAAAGTCCCATAAAGATCATCGCCTACAATAGGCATATTAAGACCTAAGGGATGAGCGCAATGTACCCGCAATTGATGCGTGCGTCCGGTATGTGGTTTTAAGCGGACTTTGGTTTGTTGCCTAACGTGATCTCGGCTAAGCACTTGCCACTCGGTCAAAGCCGGTTTGCCGTACTCCTGACAAACGAGCTGGCGCGGCCTGTCATATAAGTCGCCTCTTAGGGGCAGTTCAATCACGCCATCATCCTGTTGCACTATTCCTGTAACCAAGGCGATGTAGGATTTTTCAATTGTGCGCTGAATAAATTGCCGTTGTAACGATTTGTGTGCTTGTGGGTTAAGGGCAATGACCATTAAACCAGAAGTTGACATATCTAATCGGTGCACAATCAATGACCCCGTTGCCTGCGGATATTGGGTTTTCATGCGGGCATAGACTGAGTCATGCACGTCTTTGCCGGGTACCGATAAAAACTCAGCGGGTTTATTGATGATCACCATGTCTTCATCTTGGTAGATCAGGTCAAGGTGTTTTCCTTCGCCTTGATTTACTAACATGGGATTGGGGTCGAGTGCCATGCCCTCTAACATATGGGCTAGTATGGGCTGGCACTTGCCTAAACAAGCGGGATAATGATGTTTATGCTGCCTGATTTCAGACTTAGGTGAGGCGCCCCACCAAAATTCCGCCAACGCCAAAGGCTGCATTTGGTGTTTAAAGGCATATTGCAATAACTTAGGTGCAGCGCACTCACCTGCTCCGGCTGGCGGCGTGCGCAAAGCGGTTTGACTAAAAATTTCTTGCAAACTAAGGCTCTTACCTTGCGCATTTAAAAATTGATATTGTGCAAATATTTGTTGTTGCAGCGCCGCCGACGCTTGTTTACGCTGGTTTTTAAGATCAACGAGGGGTAAGTGTAACTCATCATATTTAGCTTGGGCGTGAGCCAGTTTTCCGTCCCATTCTAAGGTCACGGCTTTAAGCTGTAGTTTATCGCTGATGCTTTGCTGATTAAGCTGGTGCTGGAGTGCTGCAAAGGCCTCGCTCGATAGCGCATTTTGTCCTGCCATACGCTGCGCTTTGCGCATTTGGCGCTGAACTATCATATCTGCTCGCTGCGTGGCGATGTGCTCATCTCGAGCCGCTTTAGCCGCGGCCAACCGGTGTTTTAATAAGATTAAATCTGAATTATTTTCATGGGCGTGTATCTGTTCATTGAGCTGATTGATATGCACTTGCTGGGTAAGAAAAAAATTATCTTGTACCAACAAATCAAATACCGGAGGTACAAAGCCATCAATGTGATTTTGTTCGGCTAATTTCCCAGAGAATGCTGCTAAGTATCCCAATTCCCCTTGCTGATTGTTAACCAATAACACACCAAACATTTTGCCGATGATGTTATTCGGATCGTCAGTTAATCCAAAGTTATGTTGCCAGGTTTGCGGTGCGCTGAGTCGTTGTTGCAGCTCATCAGCGGCGATAATACACAGCGGATGGGGTTGATAATAAAATGGAAACGTAAAACGCTCCGGCAAAGCGATGCCATCGATAGCCTGACTAAATTTAATAAAACAGGTGGGTTCAAGCGACATAACAAATTAGGCCTGAAAGTCGGTCATACACAGATGATGTTCAATACTGGGTATTGCATCTTCTTGATGATGATTAACGTACAGTAATGTCGTGTTGCCTTCGCGGGCGAGTAAGTCAATCAAGGCTAATACTTTTATGCGATTAATATCATCTAAGCCATTGCAGGGTTCATCTAAGATCAGCAACGCGGGGTGTTTTACCATCGCGCGGGCGATTAAAGCCATGCGTTGATCACCAAAAGACAGTTGCAAAAAGGGGGTGTTTTCAAGATGAGTGAGCGACATCAAGGCTAACCATTGCTGTGCCAGCGCTTTTTGTTTGGGACTTGGGGTTTGGTATAACCCGATGCTGTCGTAGAAGCCAGACAAAATGACCTGTAACAGCGAGCAATTAACCCGATAGTCTAAATGCAAGGCATTCGACATGTAGCCAATGTATTGTTTAATCTGCCAAATACTCTCGCCACTACCACGTTTAAAACCAAATACGTGAATGTCATTTACGTAACATTGGGGATGGTCGCCGGTAATTAAATTCAGTAAACAGGTTTTGCCTGAACCATTGGGGCCAGTGATCTGCCAATGTTGGTTTGGTCTAATGGTCCAGTTCAGTCCTTGAAAAACGATGTGATCGCCATAACTGACTTTGACCTGAGTCAGTTTGACTAAGGGCGCAGAAGCATCAAGTGGGTGCGGGGCAAAACGCTCTTCATCGCGTGAGGGTAAGCTCAAATCACTTTGCTGCATGTGCCGCACTTGTTCAATATGGCGAATGGTTTCGCTTAAGCTACTATTACTCGATGATTGCCACTGGATCTCACCTGCCTGCATTAATACCACTTGTTGGCAGTACCTTGGTACTTCGCTTAGTCGATTTAATACAAAGACCAAGGTGGTGTGCTCGGCCAGGGTATTAAACAAGACTGATAATTCATGGCAGGCTTGCTGATCTAAACCGTCCCACGGCTCATCGAGTATCAACAACTGCGCTTTACTGAGTATGGCTTTGGCCAGCAGCAACTTACGGGTTTCTCCGGTCGAAAGCGCGCGAAATGGTCTTTTCAGCATGGTATTGAGTGAAAACAGTGAGAGTACATGTTCAAGCAAAGCGGGATCTTGATAAGGCAAATCAAGGCCTTCAAATAAGATTTCTTCTACTGAGCTGGGGATGGGGATGATATCGAGTATATCGCTGCAGTCTTTTTGGCGCTCAGCCGCGATCAAGGCCTGTTGTTGCTCAACCGACACCCACGCATGAGGTGCGTTCACTGCTCGTTCGCCACTGACATATTCGCCCTGCCCAGCAAGACATGCCGCTAAGGCTGATTTGCCGCTGCCATTGGCACCTAAGATAACCGTATGTTGTAAGGCCTTAATCGTGAGGTACTTGATGTGTAATGAGAAATGTTCAGCAAAGATGCATTGGTATTGTGCGAGAGTAACAAGAGACATAGGACGAAAAAAGACTGACGGATTTGTTGACGATTCTAGCAGAATTACAGATGAAATGATTTTATCAAAACGCTAAATAGTCATTTAATTTCTGTAGCAACTTGCCGCGTACTCGAGCCTCGATTAAGGTGGCAGGTATGACAGCCTGACACGAATTTACTATGCAAGCCGAACAACATTCGCACTTACAACACGATCACACATTTGAGCAAGATAAAAAACGCGCTGGTGAAAATCGCTCCATTTTGGTCATTGCGATTACCGTGGTAATGATGTTGGTAGAAATTATCGGCGGCATTGTATTTGGCTCTATGGCCTTGCTGGCAGATGGTTTGCATATGGGCTCACATGCGGTAGCCCTAACTATTACGGTATTTGCTTATATTTATGCGCGGCGCAATGCTAAAAATCGAAAATTTAGTTTTGGCACAGGCAAAGTGAATGCCTTGGGTGGTTATTCAGGGGCGATTTTACTTGGTTTGTTTGCGGTGTTTATGGCGGTTGAGAGTGTGCATCGTTTACTCAACCCGGTAGAGATTGTGTTTAATCAAGCCATATTGGTGGCCATTGCCGGTTTAGTGGTTAACGGTATTTGCGTATTTATATTGGGCGGCGATGAACATGATCATCACCACGGTCACTCTCACTCTGATGACCATGGGGAACATCACAGGCATGGCCATGCTCATAAACCAACTTCAGTGGCACACTCCCATGATCACAATCTTAAATCTGCTTACCTGCATGTGATAGCCGATGCGCTGACCTCGGTGTTAGCGATTGTGGCACTGCTTGCTGCTAAATACTTTGGTTGGGTATGGATGGACCCTATTATGGGGATAGTGGGTGGTTTGCTGGTAGCGCGTTGGTCAATTGGTTTATTAAAAGAAACCAGTAATGTACTCCTAGATCATCAAGCGGCCACACCGCTTACGCAGCAAGTGACATCTTTTATAGAAGAAGACGGCGACAGCCAGATCACCGACTTACATGTTTGGTCTATCGGCCCCAATATTTATTCTGCGGCGATATCGGTGGTGACTCATCAACTGAAAACCGCTACCGAATACAAGTCGCAATTACCTGATGATCTGGGGCTGGTGCATGTAACGATTGAAGTTCAGCACTGCACGCAAGCCCATTGATATGCATTATATTTGTTGAATACGCTGCGCAATTTCAGGTGAAATTAAACTGATCACGTCTAATCGCAAGGCCTCGCTAACATCACAATGTTGCAATTGGCCTTCTTCGTTGCTTTGTACAAGGTGATTTTCTTTTAAGGCATTGATAAAGGTGCCCAGTACATTTTTATCAAAAAACTCCGGTGAGCTAATGCCATGTAACGAGGATAAACGCTGAGCAAATTGCTGGCTGCGTTTTTCTAACACGGCGCGGCTCATCGAACCCTCACGCTCAAGCAAGGTGAGTACCACGGCGTAACGATGTAAGGTTTCTTGAATACTGCGATTGAGTAACCACGCTGAATAATAGGCCTTACTACTTGGTGCTGGTGGAGTCAGTTGGTCATCCAGGTTGCTGAGCAAGCCCATATCTAACATGCTTTCAATAAGTGAATCTGAATAGTCGATGGCGTGTTCAAGAGACATATAAATAAATAATTCGCGTTGCAACAATGGGTAGAGCTTAGCAATGAGCTGCTTTATATCGCTGCGGCTGATACTGTGGCGTGCAAAAATTATGGCGGTGATTAAGCCCGGCATCGCGAATAAATGCAGAATGTTGTTGCGATAATACGTCAGCGGTACTGCGTTTTTATCCCTTAGGCTAATGATGCGCCCAAAGGTATCTTCACTGACTTCAAATTTTTTCAGCTTCAGGGTGTTTTCCAACAGCTGTTTGGCACTGATATCTGGAATGGTAGACACCTCGCTGTAGGGCGACTTCGCCAACAGAGTAAGTAGATGTTCGATGGCAAGCAGTAACTCATCCTCTGTCATGGCGTGTTTTTTGGCAGACAATAAACAAATTGCACACAATGACATGCCGCTAATGGCTGCAGCTTGGTTGATGCGCTCCATCACATTATTTGCCAAATCGTTTACCACCGGAGTCAACCACTGCGGTTTTTTATCGGGCTCAGCTTGTTGCAGTTCTCGCCAGTTGGTCACGTTTTTATCTAAGTAATTGCTGAGGTTAATTGGGTCGCCAAAGTTGAGATAACCGTAGCCATAGTTTTTTAATTTACGGATAGCAGAAAATATGTGAAAGATAGACTCTTTCTTTTTGGCAGAGCCCGTGAGCTCTTGCAAATAGCTTGAGACTTCCATGACATGTTCGTAACCAATGTACACAGGTACGATACTAACGGGTCGATTAATCCCTTTTATGAGCCCTTGTAAGGTCATGGCGAGCATACCTGTTTTAGGTGGCAATAAACGCCCGGTGCGACTGCGCCCGCCTTCGGGATAATACTTAACCGAATAGCCTTTGTTAAATAGCAACTCAAGGTATTCGCGAAATACCGCAGTGTACAATTTGTTGCCAGCAAAACTGCGGCGCAAAAAAAACGCCCCGGCTTTACGCAGTACTCCGCCTATTGGCCAGAAGTTAAGGTTAATGCCTGCTGCAATATGTGGGGTAACAAGGCCTTCGTGATAGATGACATAGGTCAGCAACAAATAATCCATATGACTACGATGGCAAGGCACATAGATAATCTCGTGGCCATTTTGCGCTAAGGTACGTACTTTTTGTGCGTGTTGTACTTCTATGCCGTTATAAATTTTATTCCAAATTTTTGTCAGTACTCGATCGCCTAAGCGAATTAAGCCTTCTCGGTAATCACCGGCTATCTCATCGATATATTTTTTTGCTTGGGTCTGCGCGCTTTGATAAGTGATATTTTTACTGGTGGCTTCATCATTAATGGCCGAACGCACTGACTGCGAACCGAGTACGGTGTTGTACAGTTCTTGTTTTTCAAGCAAATAAGGACCGGTAATGCCTTGGCGCCTGCGATGAAAGTGCGTACCAGCCAAGCGAATAAGCTTGTGGGCGAGTTCGGCATCTGTGCCCGGTAAATCGGCCATCGATCGGGATGAAACGGCTTTGCTATAACAAACAAAGTTGTCTCGGCCTAAAAACAACACAATAAAAAATTTGCGTAACCAACTGGGCGATACTTGATTAGCAATAACGTCTGACCAACCTGAAAACTTTTTACCTGGTGCTCTACCCCAAAAGATTGAAACAGGTACGATTTGGATATCAAGGGCGGGATCGAGGCGATGAAGTTGAAATAAATGGGTAAATTGTTGAGCAATATCGGTGTTTTTTACTTTTCGCGTTAATACTGATTTTGGTTCGAGTAAAAATAAACAGGATCGATGCTGCTCACCTGCGATGGCGATACGGCTATTGGGCTTGGGCAAATTAAGCGATTCAGCCGACATACTCAGGGCAATTTGATCGGTAGCTGAGTGGCTGCGTAATAAATAAAGAATAGGCTTGGTCGGATCAATACCAAGCTCTTGGGCTAAATCCGAGGGGATAGTGTTGGCTTTAACCAGCCATTTTACCGGTATTGAAATCAGAACCAGCAACAAGTTATGCAGCCATGCCATTCAAACCAATCCTTAATGTATATGTGAAAAAAGACGGAGAATATTACCATGCTACATTATTTATTGCGTGGTTCTACTGATGCATTCGATTGCAAACGCTCAAAGCCTGAGCAAATCAAGCGGCCAAGCCATCGCTTACAATGGGTTTGTACTCACTTTTTCATCAAAAGGCACTGCCGGTAGTTGTTCGCTATTGTACAAAGCCGCATCCGGATTATCACCCCACGCATAGCGAACTCTTACCGGCTGTTTGATATTAGGGCTTGAAAGACGAATTTTATCATTAATCAAAGCAGCGTTGGCCCATTCAAAGTGGCCGTCTGCACCAGCAATCGCAAAGCTGTGGTCATCAGTGCTTTTAAGAACTAAACCATCAGCAATATGTTTAAAGCCTAGCAGTAAATCATTATTTTGGACCTGTATTGATGCGACTTCAGGTCCTTGGTAAACCACGTCTTCGCCTAAAGCCAATGCTCGTGCTGCCAACGCTAGGCGCTTACCTACGGTCTTTTTATTGGTTGGGTGAATGTCGTTCCACTCGCCAATATCAATGGTGACTGCCATCGCGGTGTTGGGTTCGCTGAGGGTTTGGCTTTGGGCTTGGCGTAATTGTGCCCAAGCACTGTCAATTGGTTTCGCTTGTTTCTCCATAAAATTGGCTAGCTGAGCAAAAATAAAGGGAAAGTCACCTTGGCCCCACTTTGTGCGCCAATCTTGAATCATGGTGCTGAATTTTGTGTGGTAATCATGCCACTGCCCTACGTTAGACTCACCCTGAAACCAAATGACGCCTTTAATGGGCAAATGGGTAAGGGGTGCGGTTAGGCCGTTATACAAACCCATGGGCTTCCAACGAATAAACGTACCACCTGCTAAAGGTGGCATTACAGCAGCGGTTTTTACCTTCCAGTCGCCCGCGATATCAATATGCTGTTGGTCTGTACCCAACCAATAAGGTTTATCAGCGACAAATTCGCTGCGCCCGCTGTTAGCAATTACACGCACAGCAAGGGTGTTTTGACCCTCTTTAAGTAAGTCTTTTGGAATTGAATAACGCCGAGGTGGATATTGATAGGTAGTGTTACCCACCTTGATGCCATTGATGTAGGCTTCATCTGCATCAACGATTCGACCTAAACGTAAGGTATTGGCGTTGGCGACTTGCTCGGCAGTGAGTGTGATGGTTTTGCGAAACCACCAAACACCGTTGAAGTTCTCTCCTTCTGTCAGCAGTCTTTTACCTGGAATGGTGAATTTATCCCACTCACTGTCGTCAAGTTCAGGACTATACCAAGGAGTGCTTGCCACTAAGCCTTGGTCTTTTTTATTCAATTCAGTGTACCAACGTCCATCCTTGGCCTTATCGGCGGCGGTAATTGTGGCAATTAGCTCATCGTCTCGAAAGCGTATGCCTTCGGCAAGTGATTCGGGGAATTTTTGTAAGGCTTCTTCACTCATCCATGCTTCCACCGGTGAGCCGCCCAATGCATTGTTTAATATACCAATGGCAACGCCATTATGTTTGTACAGCGCTTTAGCGAAATACAGGGCAACAGCAGATACGTCGCTGATATTGTCTTGTGTAACAGGCGCCCAAGAGCCTGAAGCAAAGTCTTCTTGCGGCGTTTTAAAATTATATATTTGCGGTATTTTAAACTGGCGTATTAAGGGGTAGTCAGCGTCGGCAATATCCGCAGGGTAATCTTCTGCGACCCGTCTCATGGGTAATTCCATATTGGATTGGCCCGAGGCCAGCCAAACATCACCGAAATACACGTCTTTGATGGTGAGGCGATTATTCGCGATGATGTCGAGTTGATAAGGGCCACTGGCAGCTTGGGCTGGTAAACTGATTTGCCACTTCCCCTTATTACCTATGGAATTTCCAATAGGTTTTCCGTTTAGTTTAACTAAAACAGACTCGCCATCATCAGCATAACCCCAAATAGGAATAGTGATATCGCGTTGCAACACCATATGATCGCTAATGAGTTTGGGTACGCTAACATCAGCAACGGCGCACTGACTAACAATAATACACAGAACAAGTAGTGGTCTTAGCATGTGACTCTCACTCGATTATTTTTAAGCAGTCTATCACTGTCTATCGGAGGCTGAGCCAGACTGATAATAATGATTAGTGTTTTGGAAGATTTCGTAAATGGTCGGTGGATTATTTTTGATAAAAATTATCAGGTCAAAATCAGTGCTCACAGCCTTTTGCAATAATCAAATAATGACCTAAGTTCAGCGTTTGATTTGAAGACTATGTTGAAACTTTTTTTGCCCGTTTAAGGTTTGGCTTTTCCTTTGTGTTAAGTGTCTCGGTGTTTAGAGTGTGGATAGATATATCTTTACTGTGTATGGCGTGATACTCGCTTTTGTAGTCATCTCGTCTTACAAGATTAATTTATCAGCCGATTAATCACGCCGGATTTTTTAAAAATAACCCGGATCCCACAAACGCAAGTATTGAGATCCACAAGTAACTGTATATACTGACAGTTCACTGTATAGAAAAACAGGCTGTTTATGCGTCCACTAACATCGCGACAAGAAGAAGTTTTACAACTTATTAAAGACACTATGCAAGCAACGGGAATGCCGCCTACTCGCGCAGAGATTGCACTTAAACTGGGGTTTAAGTCTGCCAATGCTGCCGAAGAGCATTTAAAGGCATTAGCCCGAAAAGGTGTGATCGATATTTTGCCCGGCACATCCCGTGGTATTAAGGTGAATGTTCCTTTAGACGAACAGCTTGAAGAGTTGGGTTTGCCTTTGATTGGTCGTGTGGCAGCTGGAGAACCGATTTTAGCGGCCGAGCATATAGAAGGGCATTATCGTGTAGACCCAGGTTTGTTTAAACCCAGCGCTGACTTTTTATTGAGAGTAAGCGGCATGAGTATGAAAGACATTGGTATTCTTGATGGTGACTTATTGGCGGTGCATCGCACCACTGACGTACACAATGGCCAAGTCGTTGTAGCTCGCGTTGAGGATGATGTAACAGTAAAGCGGCTTGAGAAAAAAGGCCGACAAGTGCTATTACATGCTGAAAACGATGCTTTTGCGCCAATTAAAGTGGATTTGGCCAGCCAAGCCTTTGCTATTGAAGGAATTGCGGTAGGTGTTATCCGCAGTTCTGATTGGATGTAAGAGACAGCGTATTGAGTGGCTAAATAAACAGTTTGTTATAGTTTTAGCTGCTTTTTTAGCTCTTTGGTTGACCTCGACATAATTTGACTAAGTTTAGGTCAACGGACTTTTCTTTTGGTTTTCAAACAGATCAACATAATAAACCCTCCTTCCTTGCACTATTTTTAAGCAATACGCATATTTTAACAAAATAATGTTCAAAAAACACCCTGTTGAATAACTTTTGAACAAAAAAGCTAGACTATTGCTCATAAAATAAGTAATTCTTATCATTCTATTAACAATCCAGTAACAGCCGCTTGTCTTATAATTGTTTAAAAAGTGCTACGTACTTGGCTTTTTAAACTATTAAGTAAATGGAATAAAAACAATAGGTTTGGCAGATGGGGTGTCGTGTGAAGAGAACTTTATCCAAAATGAGCTTGGTATTTGCTAACGTTTTAGCTTTACCTGCATTAGCAGAATCCGCCACAAAGGTTGAACAATACCAACTTAACTTAACTAAAGGTGTGACAGACATAAGCGAAAAAGTGTATGACCTGCACATGCTGATGTTTATTATATGCGTGGTTATCGCCGCTGGTGTATTCGGTGCGATGTTCTGGGCTATGTGGTTTCATCGAAAATCTAAAGGGGCGAAGCCCGCTAACTTTCATGAAAGCATCAAAGTTGAAATTGCTTGGACTGTTATTCCCTTCATCATACTCATTGTTATGGCTGTGCCCGCTGCTAAATTGCTTATCGATATGGAAGATGCAAACCAACCTGATTTAACTATTCAGGTCACCGGTTCTCAATGGAAATGGCACTATAAGTACATGGACGATGGGGTTGAATACTTTTCAAAACTAGCCACTCAGCCAGAACAAATTCAAGGCAAATTCGAGAAGGGTCATAATTATTTACTCGAAGTTGACCGCCCTCTTGTTATTCCTATTGATAAGAAAGTTCGTTTTTTGATTACTTCAGATGACGTCATCCATGCGTGGTGGGTGCCTGATTTTGCGGTAAAACAAGATGCCAATCCTGGATTTATTAATGACGCATGGGCAAAGGTGAATGAACCGGGGATCTATCGCGGTCAATGTGCTGAGCTATGCGGTAAAGACCATGGTTTTATGCCCATTGTGGTTATTGCTAAAACGCAAGCTGATTATGAGAGCTGGATAGGTGAGCAAAAAGATATCATTGCAAAAGCCAAAGCGGAAGAGCAACGCCTGCTGTCGATGAATATGACGATGGATGAAGCAATGACGACGGGTGAAAAGGTTTACATGGCCAATTGCGCAGCTTGCCATATGCCAAATGGCGAAGGCTTACCGGGCGTGTTTCCGGCTTTGAAAGGCAGTCAAATAGCCTTAAAAGATCAACCTGCTCATATCGATCGTGTCGTGTTCGGTGTAGCAGGCACAGCCATGCAAGCGTATGCAAAACAATTATCGATGACCGATATGGCGGCGGTGATTACCTATGAACGTAACGCATGGGGTAATAACACCAATGATCTCGTTCAAGCCAAAGACATTAACGCCGCGATAAACGGTAAATAGGAGGAGATGGATATGAACACAACCACCAGTGAACATCATCATGAGAGCCACGACCATCATGAGCATCATATTCCTAAGGGCATTAAGCGATGGTTGTATACCACTAATCACAAAGACATAGGCACACTTTATTTGTGGTTTGCGTTTATTATGTTTTTAACCGGCGGGGCAATGGCTATGGTCATTCGCGCTGAGCTATTCCAACCTGGTCTACAAATCGTTGAACCTAACTTTTTTAACCAAATGACCACCGTTCACGGCCTGATAATGGTGTTTGGTGCGGTTATGCCGGCTTTTACTGGCTTAGCTAATTGGTTAATACCTATGATGATTGGTGCGCCGGATATGGCTCTACCACGCATGAATAACTGGAGTTTTTGGATCCTCCCTTTTGCTTTTATTATTTTATTGTCATCGTTATTCATGGAAGGCGGCGGCCCCGCCTTTGGTTGGACGTTTTACGCCCCACTATCAACCACTTACAGTAATGACACTACCGCTTTATTTGTATTTTCGGTGCATATTATGGGCGCCTCATCCATCATGGGCGCCATTAACGTTATTGTGACTATTTTCAACATGCGTGCCCCTGGCATGACGTGGATGAAAATGCCGCTGTTTGTTTGGACCTGGTTAATCACCGCCTTTTTACTGATAGCCGTCATGCCAGTATTAGCTGGCGCGGTGACCATGGTGTTAACCGATAAGTTTTTTGGTACAAGCTTTTTTGATGCGGCCGGTGGTGGTGATCCCGTGATGTTCCAACATATATTTTGGTTTTTTGGTCATCCGGAAGTGTACATTATGATTTTGCCAGCTTTTGGCATTATCTCGCAAATTGTACCGACCTTTTCGCGCAAACCCCTCTTTGGTTATGCCTCAATGGTGTACGCCACAACGTCAATAGCGTTGTTGTCGTTTATTGTTTGGGCTCACCACATGTTTACCACGGGCATGCCAGTGTTTGCCGAGATGTTCTTTATGTTAGCCACCATGCTGATATCTGTACCGACCGGGGTAAAAGTCTTTAACTGGGTGGCAACTATGTGGCGAGGTTCACTAAGTTTTGAAGTGCCCATGTTGTTTGCGCTCGCGTTTATCGTGTTGTTTACCATTGGCGGGCTGTCCGGTCTCATGTTAGCCATCACGCCCGTAGACTTCCAATATCATGATACCTATTTTGTGGTAGCTCACTTCCATTATGTTCTGGTGACTGGGGCGATATTCTCAATTATGGCAGCGGTTTATTACTGGCTGCCTAAATGGACCGGCAAGATGTTTGATATCACCTTAGCTAAATGGCACTTTTGGTGTTCATTAGTCTCCGTCAATGTCTTGTTTTTCCCTATGCACTTTGTGGGTTTAGCGGGTATGCCGCGTCGTATACCTGATTATGCTTTGCAGTTTGCTGACTTTAATAAATGGATCAGTATTGGTGGTTTTGCCTTTGGTTTATCACAACTCATTTTCTTGGCATTGTTAATTAAAGCGTGCCGTAAAAAGGGTGAGCCTGTATCAGCGCAAGTATGGGAAGGTGCAGAAGGTTTAGAGTGGGAAATTCCTTCTCCAGCCCCTTATCACACCTTTGAAACTCCACCCGTTGTTAAATAAACCAGACAAGAAGAGTGGCACGTGATGACCGATCAAACCAAACAGAACAAAAGTTTAATCCTTAAGTTATTGGCCATCGTGCTTGGTATGTTTGGTTTTGGCTTCGCCCTAGTGCCACTTTATGACGTCTTTTGTGATTTAACTGGTCTTAACGGCAAGACGTCTAATACTGCAGCGGTGTACGAGGCGGTGGATATTGATGAAAGTCGATATGTCACTGTTGAGTTTATTACTCGGATCAATACGGGCATGTCGTGGCAGTTTGAAGTAGAGACCCAGCAGGTCAAAGTGCATCCTGGAGAGATGAATCAGGTTAATTTTAGCGCTAAAAATCCTGGCGCTAGAGCGATTGTTGGACAAGCGGTGCCTTCTGTTTCGCCGGGCACAGCCGCGATATATTTAAATAAAACAGAATGTTTTTGCTTTGAACAACAAATTTTGCAGGCCGGTGAAAAAATCATTATGCCAATGCGTTTTTACGTTGATCCGCAAATTCCCAAAGATATGACCTATTTTACTGTGCAATATACCCTCTATGACGTGACAACTGCTGAACAGCAAGTTGCTCTTAATCGCGGGTAAAAGGAGAGCAAGATGTCAGAAAAAGAATATGAAAAATACTATGTTCCTGCCCAAAGTCCTTGGCCGTTCATGGGAGCCTGCGCTTTATTTTTATTAGCTGTTGGTGCGGGTAACGTAGTCATTGAAACGACTCGTGGCAAAGAAGGGTTTGGCAGTTATATCTTGATCGCTGGTTTTGCAACCTTAGTGTTTATGCTGTTTGGTTGGTTTAGAAATCAGATACATGAGTCAATGTCGGGTTTGTATAGCGAGCAGTTAGGGCGTTCATATCGACAAGGTATGGCGTGGTTTATCTTTTCTGAAGTGATGTTTTTTGCGGCGTTCTTTGGTGCCTTGTTTTATGCCAGAGCAATCGCAGTACCTTGGCTAGGTGGTGCCTCAAATAATCAAATGACAAACGAGGTACTGTGGCCTTCTTTTCAAGCGATGTGGCCTTTAGTTGAGACCCCAGGTGGTATTACCACAGAAGCCATGCCTTGGACAGGTTTGCCCTTATACAACACCATTATATTGTTGGCGTCTTCGGTTACTTGTCATATGGCTCATGTGGCGCTCGAAAAAGGCAAACGTCAGCAAATCCTTGGTTGGCTTGGGCTTACGGTGTTGTTGGGCTGCTTGTTCGTGTTTATGCAAGTGGAAGAGTATATCCACGCCTACACTGAAATGGGTTTAACCCTACAGTCCGGCGTTTATGGTAATACCTTTTTCATGTTGACCGGTTTTCATGGCTTCCACGTTACCGTCGGTACTTTAATCTTACTCATTTTATGGTTGAGAGTCGCCAAAGGTCACTTCACTAAGGAGAATCATTTTGCATTTCAAGCGGGTAGTTGGTACTGGCATTTTGTGGACGTAGTGTGGGTAATGCTATTTTTCTTTGTTTATATTCTTTAACAGAAATAAGCTCAGGGGGTAAGCGGCGCTTGGTCCTTGGGCTTTAATATGGCCGAGGGTTCGGCGTAATGAGGCCAGTGGCTATCGCAACTAAAATCAAACTGATAATGATGACCGAAGCAATGAGTCTGCGCCCAATATACTTTGACATTGGCGGGCTATCGGGGTCGTTTTTTAACATGACAACCATCGCTTTAAATAAATTGAACACCATGAACAGTACTAATCCTGCTATGAGTATTTTAATCAATAACATCTTGCCGACCCCATCTCTGAACGTAGAGTTAAGGTAAAGCGGTGACACGACATTCACGCTTACCTATTTTCTCTACCTTAGTCACTTTTTTGGCCGTTGTCATTATGTTTGCATTGGGTCTTTGGCAGTTACAACGAGCAGATGAAAAAAAGCAAAGATTAATGGCAATTGAACAAGCAGCTGTTTCAGCGCCCTTAACCCTTAGTGCCGCCAAAGAACTACAAAAAGCTGCTCGGGATTATCCCATTCAATTATCAGGACTTGCTGACGAGCAGCGATATTTTTTGTTGGATAACAAAATACAACAGGGAAAAGTGGGTTATGAGGTGGTGGTGCCAGTGACAACTTTACAAGGTCGTGTATTGGTTAATTTTGGTTGGGTAGCTGCGCCACGTCTGCGGGCAGAATTACCTGATGTAAAGTTGCCCATAATTGAGGATGAGTATAGTGGTAGGGTATCGATGCCTTTGAATAACAGTTTAGTCAAAGAAACAGCGCGTTTTAATCAGCAGTGGCCAAAGGTTATGCAACAAATGGATATTGCCTTAATGGCGCAACATTATCAGCAAGACTTTTTGCCTTTTGTGGTCTTACTTGACCCACAAGAAAATGTGCCGTATCTGCGCAATTGGCAGCCAGTTGTCATGCCCCCGGAAAAACATGTTGCCTACGCCATACAGTGGTTCTTACTGGCTTTTGCCGCCCTTATCACTTTTGTTTTCGCTCAACGTCGAAAAATAACCAGAGAAACTCAATGACTGAAACTCCAAAAATAAAAAATAAAGGCCTCATTTTTCTTTTTATCGCTGTTTTTGCCTTACCAGTGGTATTGGCAAAATTTGCTCTTGAATATAATTGGTTTAACCAAGCTGCCACCAATAAAGGTCAATTATTAGCACCAAGCTTAGATATGACGCAATGGCACTCTGCTGATTACCCACCGAGTTGGAAATTTTTATATGTCATACCGAGTGAATGCCTTAATGAATGTCAAAATGCCATTTATAGTCTTAATCAGCTTTGGAGCGCCTTAGGGAAAGAGCAAGATAGAGTGGAATCTGTTGTGGTGGCAATGCCGAGCAGCGATTCAGCTGCACTGGGTAAAGTTGCCGAATATAAAAATATTCGGATTATTCACTCAGATGAACAAAGTGTTAACCAAGTGTTTAAAGATGTTAAAACTAATGGTATTTTCATTGTAGACACCTTAGACAACATTATTTTACGTTATCAAACACAGAACGACCAACAGCAAGCAGTACTCCACAGTCGAGATATCTTAGCTGATATGCGAAAAGTACTTAAATTGTCGCGTATTGGTTAGAGGGTAAGCTAATGAAGAAGCTAGTTTTTATCAGTATACTGCTCGCTGCGGTGGTAATAATATTGGGTGCATACGCTCGATTAACTGATGCTGGCTTGGGGTGTCCTGATTGGCCCGGCTGTTATGGGCATTTAAGTTTAGCGAACACCTCAAAACACATCGAAACAGCTCAACAACATTTTCCAGACCGCCCTTACGAGGCTCACAAAGCAAGAAACGAAATGGTGCATCGCTATTTTGCTAGTGGGTTAGGGTTTGTCATTCTGGTTATCTTTATTATCAGTGTTTGGCAAAGGCGTCATGGTGTGCCGCTTAAATTACCCTTTTTTCTACTTTGTTTGGTGTGCTTCCAAGGTGCATTGGGGATGTGGACGGTTACACTTAATTTATTGCCTGTGGTGGTGATGGGTCATCTACTTGGTGGCTTCAGCGTTCTGAGCTGCCTATTTTTATTGTATTTACGTTTAACGCCTTATCGTATACCTGGTGGCGATCATCGCATGCGCTCGTTTGGTAAGTTTACGCTGTTCGCCATCTTTGTGGCGACCTGCCAAATAGCACTGGGCGGCTGGACATCAGCCAATTATGCCGCCTTAGCGTGCACAGAGTTACCGCTGTGTGAGGGGGATTGGTATGCGAGGCTCGATTTTGCTGGCGCTTTTAGTGTTCCTCATGCGGATAATTACGAATACGGCGTGCATGACTATGATGAACGTATGACGATGCATATCATGCATAGACTGGGCGCCATCATCACGTTTATTTATCTGAGTTGGATGGCGCTGGGTCTATACAAAGCTGCGACCGCTAATTTAATCAAGCGACTTTGCATTTTGTTAATGTTGATACTAGGAGTGCAAGTGATTCTGGGTGTAAGTAATGTGGTATTTAGTTTGCCCATTGCCGTTGCTGTTATGCATAACTTTGTAGCAGCTTGTTTACTACTAGTGTTGGTGACCTTGAGTTACACGCTGTATCGAAAAACATAGGAGAGAGCAATGGATAAAGCATTAGCAACCGGACAAGCAAAAAATACCGCTTCATTGCTGAGTACTTGGCATGATTATTACGAAATGACTAAGCCAAAAGTAGTGATGTTACTTTTGCTTACTGCATTAGTGGGGATGTGTTTGGCAAGTGAGACGTGGATAAGCTGGCAGATTTTGGTTGCTGGCTTGACTGGGATCGGCTTTTTGTCGTCAGCCGCAGCAGTGGTAAATCATGTTGTTGATCGGCGTATCGACAGCCAAATGGCCCGAACTTTTAATCGCCCGATGCCTAAGGGTAAAGTCACTCCACAAAAAGCGCTGATATTTGCAGCAACGTTGAGTGTACTAGGGTTTTTGATTTTAGAGTTGTGGGTGAACCGTTTAACGGCCTTATTAACACTGGCCAGTTTGGTAGGTTACGCGGTGGTATACACCATGTATTTGAAGCGAGCCACTCCACAAAATATTGTGATAGGTGGTTTAGCCGGAGCAGCGCCCCCTTTGTTGGGTTGGGCTAGCGTGACCGGTCAAATTAACCCTGAAGCGTTGTTGTTAGTGTTGATTATTTTTACTTGGACTCCGCCGCACTTTTGGGCTTTGGCTATTCATCGTGAAAAAGATTACGCGCGGGCACAAGTGCCTATGTTGCCTGTGACTCACGGTATCGAATTTACTAAAACCTCTATTTTGTTATATACCGTGTTGTTAGGCGTCGTGTGTTTACTGCCATACCTAATTGGCATGACGGGTCTAATCTATCTGATCGGCTCATCCCTACTCAATGTAGGTTTTTTGTATTATGCGTGGAAACTCAAATTTGCCAGTACCGATGAAACCGCGATGCAAACCTTTAAGTTTTCTATTATTCATTTGATGGTATTGTTTGTCGTACTACTTGTTGACCATTACCTTAAATTTTAATTATGACTAGATTACAAGCAGGTCTCGTTGCCTTTATCGCCTTAGTTATCGGTATTGTTGCGGCCCTAACCATTAGCCCAAAACAAAGCGCTGAAGAGCAATATTTGAGTCGCTATCCTCAGCCTAGAGCCCTACCGGATTTTCAGCTAACAGATAACCTTGGCCAATCCTTTACTTCAGCTCAGCTCAAAGATCATTGGAGTTTGGTGTTTGTTGGTTATACCTTTTGCCCCGATGTTTGCCCAACTACTTTAGCTGATCTTGTTAGGGTGTACCCACAATTGAAAGCCATGTCGAGTGATTATCCAATCCAAGTGGTGTTTTTATCGGTGGATCCAAAACGCGATACGCCAGAACGTTTAGATGAATATGTTAATTTTTTTGACCCTGAATTTATTGGTGTAAGTGGTGATCACAAGTATTTATTTCCTTTGGTTAAAGCCATGGGCATGATGTATTCCATGAGCGATAGCACGGATAATCCCAATTATTTGGTGGATCATAGCTCGTCAGTGGTATTAGTGAATCCTCAAGCACAAGTTATTGGTCGTTTTAAGGCGAAGTTTGAACCTGGTAAGATAGCCCTCAGTGATAGCCAATTGATCTTGGCTGATATGGCAATTGTGACCCGTCATTAAGGTTGGCTTTTATGCTTGTGCGCCGAGCAATCCAGAGCGATAGCCAAATACTCAGTGAATTGATATTTGCTTCAGGCGGGCAAAGCTTAGCGGCTATGTTTAATATTGCTCCTCAGTTCAATAGCCAAGGTTTTTTACGCCATGCCTTATGCCAAGGTGGTGGTCAGTTTGGTTTTGCTAATCATTGGGTAGGTGAGCTAGACGGTGCAGTTGTCGCCTGTATTTCAGCGTGGCACACCGAGTTAGGCAATGCCTTCCACCAAGCCAGTCTACAAAGCGTTATTCAGTATTATGGCACTGAACATAGCATGAAGGTACTAAGCCGCAGTATGGTTGTACAAGACTTTATTCCTAAGCCTCAATGTCATCAATTGTGTATCGGTCATTTAGCGGTATTACCCCCTTATCAAAGGCAAGGTTTTGCCACTTATTTGCTAAATGACATGAGTGAAAAAGCCAAAGCCTTAGGTAAATCAGAAATTACCTTAGATGTTCCTGTCAGTAATCATCAAGCGATTCAATTTTACCAGTCCCTTGGTTTCACTTTAGGACAACGCTCAATTGAAAGTGATGCCATGAAAGCCCTAGGCTTCGCTCAACATTTACATTTGTTTAAATCAATCTAACCACTGTCCATCTGCTGTAGGTACAAACCAAGGCTGCGAAAACCAGTAGTAGCGCCCCGACTCTTTTATACTGGGTGCGGTGCAGTTGACGCGTTGACGTCCGGCTTTTTGCTGCGCTTTAAAAGGAACCGTGACCGTGTTTTTTGTGAAGCTAAGCTTTACCGTTTTATCAGCGACAAAACAGCTCAGTTGACTCAATCGCAAGTCTTCGGTGCTCACATCAAATATCAGGTCAATGTCAGGGATAGGTAAGGTGATCAAAGGCTCGTCAGGTGTAATATTGTTAACAGGCATGGCGAGGCTATCTAATTTGGTTTTTAGACTATTAATATTGCTATAGATACCAGCCGCAGGATAACGCGGCAATGCACCAAAGTCGCTGTAACTGGCAACTGCACCAGAAATTTGTGCAAAAGCCACGTAACCTTGTTGGCGTAACGCTTGTTTGAGAGGGACATTAAACTCGCCATAGGGATAAGCGAAATATTTTAAGCTGTAGCCAAGTTGCTGCGCTAAGGTTTGCTCTGCTTGATTAATGTTGTCCATCACTCTACTAAGCCATGCTTCATCACTCTCGCCAGGTAATCTACCTAACATATGCTCGTGGGTGTTGCCATGATTAGCGAAGGTCGCACCTTCTTGGGCCATTTTTTTAATCTGTGCCCAGCTTAACTGGTAGTTGGCTTTGCCTATTAAAGGCGGGTTAATAAACACCGTGTAAGGAAAACCAAATTCTTTTAGTAAAGGATGTGCCTGCTCAAAAATATTGTCATAACCATCATCAAAGGTAATTACAACGCTCTTGTCCGGTAAGCTTTTGCCTTGTGTAATCGCTTTGATGACCGTTTCTAATGGCAGTACCTGATGATGGGCAGACAAGTATTCTAAGTGTTGTCTAAATACCTTAGGAGAAACAGAGGTCACCGCAGGTGTTTGTTCAGAAACATGGTGATAGAGTAAGATCACCGCATTGTCTTTGGCCTCAATGTCGTGTGCAAAGAACACAGATACAAGTAACAGTAAGTGCCACAAACCCTTGTTAATCATGAAGTAATCCAATCTGTCTGAAAGTGAGTTAATCGGTGTCCAGTCTATCAAAATTTTTTAAACCCAGCTTACATCAGTCGATACTTTTTATCGCAGGGCCAATGATATTAAGTAATTTGACTACACCTATAATGGGCTTAGTGGATACTGCTGTACTTGGGCATTTAGACTCGACCTACTATTTAGCGGGGGCTTCAGTTTCTGCCTTGTTTATTACTCAGCTTTATTGGCTTTGTGGTTTTTTACGTATGACCAGTACGGGCTTAAGCGGCCAAGCATTGGGTGAAAACGACGTAGCCAAGGCAAACAAAACCTTAGTACAAGGTTTGTATTTAAGTGTATTGCTGGCAGTTGCGATTTTGTTCACACAAAATCTGTGGCTGAAGTTGGTGGTATTACTCGCCAACGCACAGCCGGCGGTAGTGGATGTAATTCAAGATTATTTTTCCGTGCGTATTTGGGGCGCGCCCGCCGCTTTAGCAAACCTCGTATTGATAGGGTGGTTAATTGGCCAGCAACGTGCCGGTGTAGTGATGTGGATCCAAATTCTTGGTAATTTGATTAACGCGGTATTAAGTGTTTATTTGGTGGTGTATTGGCAACTCGATGTGCGAGGAGTCGCGCTTGCAACCATTATTGCAGAATATGCCATTATGGGTTTAAGCCTACGAGCATCCAAAAATATAGTTGGACAACTGAGCTTCGAACCAAGCTGGTTTAAATTAACCTCGCTACGCCAATTACTCGCCTTGAATGGCCACTCCTTTGTGCGCAATATCACCTTGCAGCTTTGCTTAGCATTTTTGGTGTTTCAAGGCATGCGGTATGGCGCCACGAGCGCTGCCATTAACGCCATCCTTTTACAGTTTTTTAGTCTTATTGCCCTTGGGTTAGACGGCGTGGCGTATAGCGCTGAAGCGTTGGTGGGCGAGCAACTAGGTAAAAAAAGCGCTACTGGCATTGCACGAGTAACCAGTCAAAGCCTGGTGTGGTCATTGGTATTCGCCATGGGCTATAGCGCGGTATTTTATGTTTTTGGTAATGATATTATTGCCATGCTGACTACCCACACCGACCTACAAATGGCTGCCAGCCCTTATCTACCTATCATCGCACTACTGCCTTTATTTGCTCACTGGTGTTTTTTACTCGATGGGGTATTTATCGGTTTGACCCGCGCTAGAGCCATGCAGAATTCAATGTTAATCAGTGCTATAGGTATCTATGTACCCTTGTGGTTATTATTTAGTTATCAACAAAATCAAGGAATGTGGTTGGCTTTATTAGGATTTTTATTAGCCAGAGGCATGACCTTGGGGGCCTATTTTATTTATCTGTATCGAATAAAGAAGCTGGTGGTTTAGCTTTATTAAAACTGCCAGTAAGTCGAAATACTAAAATACCTAGGTAACCCCGTGCTGCAACTAGGCCACCAACGACTAACAACAGAAGTCCTGGCACTTGCAACCAGATCCAATCCTGAGCACCAACTAGAATCAATATTGCTCCAGCGGTAAATATGCCAAGACCGAGTTTAAACTCGGTCCAGCGTCTAGGTGTGTCATTTGCAAAACGGTGTAGCCAATTCAACAGCAATATCCTAGTTAATAATAAGAGTGCTCACCGGCTTGGTGCTCTGTTGCATCCTTGACGCCTGTTAGTTCACCAGAGAACTTGGCTAACATTTGCTTTTCAATACCGTCTTTAAGGGTCACATCAACCATTGAGCAACCATTACAACCACCACCAAATTGCAAAATAGCCACTTTGTCTTTGGTCACTTCTATCAAGGACACTTTACCGCCATGACTCGCCAACTGAGGATTAATTTCAGACTCGATCATATAGCCGATACGCTCGATTAACGGTGCGTCATCTTCTACTTTGCGTGCTTTAGCGTTGGGTGCTTTAAGGGTTAATTGTGAACCCATTTGGTCAGTAGTGAAGTCAATTTCTGCGCCCTCTAAAAATGGTGCGCTTTCTAGGTCAACGACGGCGTCAAAGCCGTTAAACTCTAAAGTGGTATCGCTGGACTCCACTGCATCAGGTGGACAGTACGATACACCACACTCAGCACTTGGCGTACCTGGATTGACCACAAATACTCGAATATTTGTACCTGCTTCCTGCTTTTCGAGCAATTTACAAAAATGCGCTTGTGCGGTTTCAGAAATAGAAATCATTGTTTTACCTACAGTCTTTACTTTGCTTAATATCATAACAAATATTACTTGAGTAAAACACTCAAGTAATAGCTTTTCCTTATGTTAATTTTTGCTAAAACATGCGACTCTTTTACCTTATGCAATACGATATCTAGATTTATTGGATTTTACTCTATGTCTTATGTATTTAACTTATTGTTTTTAAGTCTTATTTTCTTGAGTCAAAGCAGTTCTGCCGTTCAAGATAAGGACTACTTACCAGCCGATACGACTTATCTTCCGGCGGTGACAACGCCTACACAAGCGCTCGGCAGCGAAGTTGGCGAATGGCATGTACGTCATGATCAGTTAGTAAGCTATATGCGCACCTTAGCAGCGCAATCTGAGCGGGTAAGCTTAGTTGACATAGGCCGAACACATGAAAATAGACCTTTAGTTTTACTGGCCTTTACCTCAGCCGCCAATCAACAAAACTTAGCGAATCTTCAAGCTGAGCATATTGCTAGTCTTAACGGAAAGTCGGTATCGAATAGTCCCCTCATAATATGGATGGGTTACAGCGTGCACGGTAATGAGTCGTCGGGCAGCAATGCTGCCCTATTAATAGCTTATTACCTAGCGGCCGGGCAAAACGAGCAAATAGAGCAATTGTTAAAGGATAATATCGTTTTGCTTGACCCTAGTCTTAATCCTGATGGTTTAAGCCGATTTGCTCAATGGGCAAATATGCACAAGAGTCGACATTTAGTGACCGATCCGCAAAATCGTGAGCATCAAGAAGCGTGGCCGTCATCGCGTACTAATCATTACTGGTTTGATTTGAATCGCGATTGGTTATTGCAGGTTCATCCAGAATCAAAAGCTCGAGTTGCGCAATTTCATCAATGGCGGCCTCACGTGTTAACAGACTTTCATGAAATGGGCTCTGACAGCACCTTTTTCTTCCAACCAGGTATTCCTAGTCGCAAAAATCCTTGGACTCCTCAAGAAAATGTTGAGTTGACCGATGCCCTGGGGCAGTTTCATGCGCGCGCTCTGGACAAAAATAAACAACTGTATTTTACCCAAGAAAGTTACGATGACTTTTATTACGGTAAAGGCTCTACTTACCCTGACGCCCTTGGCAGTATTGGTATTTTATTCGAGCAAGCCAGTAGCCGAGGTCATTTGCGTGACACTGCCAACGGCGTGCTATCTTTTGCTGATACTATTCAAAACCAGGTCACGACGTCTATCTCGACCTTTGCAGGCGCTTTGGCTAATAAAGATGGGCTGTTGGCCTATCAACAAGCTTTTGATAACAACACCCTTAAGTTAAGCAAAAAAGACGCACTGACCGGCTATGTGGTCCAAGAAGCCCGAGATTACACTCGCATGCAGGATTTTTTAACCGTGTTACAGGCGCATCACATTGATTACAGGCCTTTAAAGCGTGATATCGAGGTAGATGATGTACCTTTTAAAGCCGTCAGCAGTGTATTTATCCCTGTGCAGCAAGCCCAATATCGTTTAATCAAATCACTATTTTCTACCCGTAAAAGTTTTGATGACAATACGTTTTATGATGTATCCAACTGGAATTTAGCCTTGGCCTTTAATCTGCAGTACGCGCCGGTTGAATCGAAAGTTGATTTTGATACAAACCGAAATTTCACTGGCAAAACGTTCCAATCAGAATTGCTTGATAAAGCTTACGCCTATGCCTTTTCGTGGGATGACTCTAGTGCAGCGACCTTACTTAGTCGCTTACTAAAAGCCAAGGTTAAAGTTCAGGTGGCGGGCTCGCCATTTGTTGCGCAAACGAGTCAAGGTGCAGTAAATTTCACTGCTGGCAGTGTGGTGATCCCTAGTGCTTTTGCACAGCCAGAAAACTTGATCGGATTACTGCAGGACATGAGTCAAGATTTGCCGATAACCTTATGGAGTATTGATTCTGGTTTGACCAAGCAGGGGATCGATTTAGGTAGTCGACAGATGCATAATTTGAGTTTACCAAAAGTGCTGTTGGTGGGCGGCAAAGAAACCTCACAATATGAAGCGGGTGAGGTATGGCATCATTTTGATCAGCAACTAGAATTGCCTCTGACTATTGTTGACTTAGATAGATTAGCAAGCCTTGATTTGACTAATTACAGTCATATTATTTGGGTGAATGGCACCTACAAAAATGTCAGTGAAACCAATGTGAAATCTTTAAGTTCATGGCTTAAAGATGGTGGGGTGTTGATTGGTCAAAAAAATGCTGTGGCGTGGTTTGCTGATAAAGGTTGGTTAAAAGCCCGTACTAAAACAGCCAGTGATATTGCCCTTGCCTTTGATAGTAAAGGATTACAATACTCCGATTTAGAATCATTCAGTGCTAAGCAGCGCATTGCAGGTGCTGTTTTTACGACCAATTTAGACGTCAGCCATCCTCTTGCTTTTGGCTTTGAGCGCGAGGCTTTGCCTATGTTTAAAAACAGTAATCAGATTTTACTAAGGCCAGATGCCCCTTTTATCACTGTAGCTAAGTACACTGACAAACCCCTTACGGCTGGGTATGCGGCGCCTGAACTGCAAGACCTCGTAGCTAACAGTGCGGCTATTGTTGCCCATCAAGTTGGCAAAGGTCGGGTGATCGCTTTCAATGACAATATGAATTTTAGAGGCACATGGCAAGGAACCAGTCGATTGTTTACCAATGCGATTTTTATGGCGAGTTTTATTAATGTGCCTGGTTAGTGCACTAAGGTGACACAAATGCTCCAAATATCGATCTTTAACTGAGGAAACGTGTTTTTTAAACACCGATAAGCAGCATTTGCTGTTGCCCCTGTGGTGGTGACATCGTCAAATAGCGCGATATGATCGATATTCGCTAACTGTGAAAATCCCGAAGATGAAATTTGAAAGGCCTGACGTATATTCACTTTTCGTTGTGCGGCTGATAATTTAGTTTGTGCAAGGGTCGCATTTTTTCTGGTCAAGACTGAGTGTAAACTGGGTACCGAGGTTAACTGACTTATATGGCGGCAGATTTCTACACTTTGATTGTATTTTCGCCATAAAAAACGATTTTTGTGTAAGGGAATTGGCAGAATAGCCTTGGGTAAAACAAAGTGTGTATTGACATTATGTTTAACAAACAGCTCAGCCAAAGCGCGTGCGTTGGGTAACTTAGCGCCAAATTTTAATGCTGTTAGCAACTTAGAAATGGGCCACTGGTAGTCACAAACAGCATATAGCGTTTTAAACTCAACCTGTGCCAAGCCCTTTGCCACATTGGGTAAAAGCATCAGGTTTTTATCCGTGCCGGGTGGCTGTAATGTAACTAAATCTTGTTGGCAATAAGTGCAAATCAAACGCTTACTTAATTGCCGACAAATGAGACAATCTTGCATGATTAATGACTGCATTACCTATCTGCCTTTTGTAAAATGCTTTCCCTTTAACCACAAGCATAGAAGAAAAATCACATTGAACTTAGTTTCTACAACAGTGGGTCATGGCCCGAACTTAGTATTACTGCACGGCTGGGGCTTAAATAGCGGGGTGTGGCAGCCTGTGATTGATGAATTAATTGAACACTTTACGGTGACGACAATTGATTTACCTGGTTTTGGTTTAAATCACGACAAAGTTCCTTCACCTTATACCCTCGAAAATGTGGCGAGTTGTGTGATTGAGGAAATACCTGAAAATTCTATCTTATTAGGATGGTCATTAGGGGGATTAGTGGCCCAGCAAATAGCCTTAAGCGCTGCGCACAGAATAGATCAACTTGTTTTGCTTGCAACGAGTCCTTGTTTTATTGCTGGCAATGATTGGCCTGGTATAAAGCCGCAAATATTAGATAATTTTAAACAACAATTACTTGAAAATCAGGGTGCCACTATAGGTCGTTTTTTGGCTATACAGGCTATGGGTAGCCCGAGTGCTAAAAAGGATATAAAAGTAATTAAAGCACAAGTAGAAGCCTACCCCGCTGCAAACCCTCAAGCTTTGAGTGCAGGGCTAACGCTACTTGCTACGAGTGATCTTAGGGCTAGGCTGATTGATTTACTTATGCCTTGCCAGCTGTTACTTGGACGATTGGATAGTTTAGTGCCAATTAAAGTCGCCCAGCATATCGCCAAATTCATGCCTTCAATATCGATAAGCGTTTTTGAACATTCCTCCCATGCCCCGTTTATCTCCGAACAGTCGTCTTTTGTTGATTTTATGCTCAATTACTTGAACAAAGATACCGGTTAAGCTTTGCAAAAAGCGCGAAATGGTTAATAATTAGTCGCATGAGGCTGGGGGGCCACAAAGATGTCTGTTAATTTCAGTAGTAATGTAAATGCCGCGATCGTGAATGGCCAGCTTGGTTTATCGCGTGCGTCTGCTGGTCTCTCACAAAATGCCTTGAACATCGCTCAATTGTCTACCCAATCTCAGTCTCAGTCATCTCAAAGCCCCCAAGAATTTTTAGCTAATGCAGTCAAAACTCAGCTTGGCACCATAAAGCAAACTCTACCCCCTATAGCCGGTGGAATAAGCTCTGAGTTGGTTGGCTTATCGGTCAATAGTATTAATGCACAAGCGTCTGCCAAAGTGCTCGATACGGCCAATGATTCAATTGGCACTATCCTTGATATTCTGGCTTAAATTTAGTCGTCATTAACGATGAATATCTTCCCACCCATTCCCACCACCATTACCTTTAATACCGGTACTGTTAATAACGAAGCAGCACGCAGAGACAACACACTCAAAGACACAATACCTGCGTCTACGCAAAGTGAAGGAAGCAGTGCAGAGAAAGGCCTTGGTTCTGAGTTTGATCGTGCTAGAACCCCTGGGCAGGCTCCTGGGCCCTTAACATATGAAAAACCCCAGCTGGCGCAAAGTCAGGTCTTTGATGGTCAGCAAGCGGGACAAAACAAAGATAATGGCAGTGACGAAAGTGCAGGTCGTGAGGATGCCGAAAGCCGTCAAAGGGAACAGCAGCAAGCCGAAGACAAGCAAATTCAAGAATTAAAACAACGAGATCTTGAAGTCAAAGCGCATGAGCAGGCTCACGCCGCCATGGGTGGTCAACATGCTGATTCGCCTAAATATGAGTATCAAACGGGCCCTGATGGTCGTCAATATGCGGTTGATGGTGAGGTGTCGATTAATATTTCTGAGGGTTCAACTCCCGAAGAAACAGTGCGTAAGATGCAACAAATTAAGGCTGCGGCACTGGCACCCACAGAACCCTCACCACAAGATTTACGGGTCGCTGCTGAAGCCACCCAAAAATCCGTTGAAGCACGTAATGAGATAGCGAAAGAAAAAGCCGAGCAAGCCAAGCCAGTACTTGAACAAAATCAAGGTATTACTGCGCAATCGACTATTTCAAGTGAGAGTGCACAAAAAGCCACTACTCAGCCGCCAACGTTGGACGAAACGGCTAAGGGTATCGATATTAGTGCTCCTACTCGCTCTCTTGAAAAAGGCAGTGAGGAACTGAGTAATACATCTGTTGAAGAAGATATAGCCTTAGCTGAACAAGCGACATTGGCCTATGCTAATCGTGATGAGAAAATGGTACGTCGCCTAGCCGTGATTGATAGTTTTTATCAGCAAGCAACGATGCCTAAAGAGCAAGGTTTTAGGCAAATAGCCTGAAGCTGAATATATTTTTATCGACAAAACGCCCATGTTCATTGGGCGTTTTTGTATCCTAGCTTAAACTATCAAGACTTATTTTTTCTTTGCTTTAGCAAAGGCATCAGCAAAAGCATTTCCCATTAATGGGTTAGCTGGTGCCTGTTGGCGAGATTGCTGCTGTTGGCCAGGCCTTTTCCCTTGACCTTCTTTTTTACCCATTGGTCTTTGCTGCTCTTTCGAAGGAGGGGTTTGATTGGGGATATCATCCAAACGCATCGTAAAAGAGACGCGTTTTCTCGCTACGTCGACTTCCATCACTTTGACTTTAACAATGTCGCCAGCTTTAACAATTTCTCTTGGATCTGAGATGAATTTATTCGTCATTGCGCTGATATGGACTAAACCGTCTTGATGTACGCCAACGTCGACAAAAGCGCCAAAGTTAGCCACATTACTTACCACGCCCTCTAACACCATACCCACTGTTAAATCGCTTAATGAGTGCACGTTTTCATTAAAGTTAGCTGTTTTAAATTCAGGACGAGGGTCTCGTCCTGGTTTAGTTAATTCGCTAATTATATCGGTGACCGTGGGTAGACCAAATTTGTCAGTAACAAACTCTTCTGGCTTGAGCATTCTGAGCAGTGCGGCATTACCAACAATATCGTTTACGGCTACGGCAGAACGTTGCACGATATTTTGCACAATGGGATAGGCTTCAGGATGCACAGCCGAAGCATCTAAGGGATCAGAACCATTCATAATCCGTAAAAAGCCCGCCGCTTGCTCATAGGCTTTTGGCCCAAGACGCTCAACATCTAACAAACTCTTTCTGGTTTGAAAGGCGCCATTTTTGTCACGAAACTGCACAATGTTATTTGCTAACGTTTTATTCAAACCAGATACATGGCTTAACAACGCGATAGAAGCAGTATTGACATCAACACCCACCGCATTTACACAGTCTTCAATAACAGTATTTAGCGACTTACCTAAGTTGCTCTGGCTGACATCATGTTGATATTGACCAACACCTATAGCTTTGGGTTCGATTTTTACGAGTTCTGCCAACGGATCTTGTAAACGTCTGGCAATTGATACTGCACCGCGCAATGAAACGTCTAAACCAGGTAGTTCATTAGAGGCCAGTTCTGAAGCTGAATATACTGATGCACCTGCTTCACTAACAACTATTTTGCTAACCCCAAGTTCTGGGTGGGCTTTTATCATTTCAGCAACGAGTTTATCGGTTTCTCTAGAACCAGTACCGTTACCAATGCTGATTAATTTCACTTTGTGTTGTTGACACAAAACCGCCAAGGTACGTAAAGATTTATCCCATTGGTTTTGTGGTACGTGAGGAAATATGGTGCTAGTAGCCAACACTTTGCCTGTTTCATCAACAATAGCTACTTTCACCCCGGTTCTTAGGCCGGGATCGAGCCCCATGGTTATTTTGGCGCCTGCTGGAGCAGCCATTAATAAATCATTTAGGTTTTTAGCAAATACGCTGATGGCATCGTGTTCGGCTTTTTCACGTAAGGTGCCAAACAATTCATTTTCCATGTGCAACATGATTTTTACCCGCCATGTCCACTGCACAACGCTAGCAAACCAGGCATCACTTGCTAATCCGTTAAATTTTAGGCCCAAATAGTCAGCAATAATTTGCTCGCAATAAGAGCTTTTCTGCCCTTCTTCTTTTTGCGGGTCTGCGTCTAAGTTGACTTGCAATATACCTTCATTGCGGCCTCTGAACATTGCTAATGCACGATGTGAAGGCGTATTAATAAGCAGTTCTGAGTGAGAAAAGTAATCACTGTATTTGCTGCCATCTTGCTCTTTACCTTTGACTATTTGGCTTTTGATATGAGCATTTTTAGTCAGGTATTGACGGATTTTTTGCAACAAACTGGCATCTTCAGCAAACCGTTCCATCAAAATGTATTTTGCTCCCTCTAGCGCGGCTTTTTCGTCTGCGATCGAGAAAGTTGGATTGACATAAGCCTGTGCCACTGACTCTGGATTTTGACTACGATCATCAAAAAGAGAATTAGCCAAAGGCTCTAAGCCTGCTTCAATTGCAATTTGGCCCTTGGTACGCCTTTTCGGTTTGAAGGGTAAATAGATATCTTCTAGTTCAGTTTTGTTTTCAGCAAGCCTTAGACTTTTTAGTAAGGCATCTTCCATCTTGCCCTGCTCAGTAATTGATTTGATAATCACGGCACGACGGTCTTCTAAATCACGCAAGTACGTGAGCCTTTGTTCTAAGGTGCGCAATTGAGCATCGTCTAAACCGGCTGTAGCTTCTTTACGATAGCGCGCAATAAAAGGGACGGTCGAGCCCTCATCAAGCAAATTGACCGCCGCTTTGACTTGTTCTGCTTTAACTTGCAGTTCTTGCGCAATTTTTTCAATTATCATGTATTTACCTTAATTTTTTCCAAGTGCATATATAGGGATGAGCACGCCCAATTTCCAGCTAAACTAAAAGAAAACAGCTAATACTAGGGCGTGTTGACCTTTGGTGTATGAATTTTGTTCAAATCCAAAGTGTTTTGATCGCGACGACGGATTACAGGCCTAGTGGGCTAAGTCAAAATCCGGCAACAAAGAGCAAAACGCTTTGGGTTGAACCCTTCGGGCAGCGTTTGTGCAGCATTTCTACTGCTTCATCACTCGCTCATGTAGAATAACTACACCGCGCTCGTGCTTTATTGTATAAATACCGCACAACCCGCTGCAAAAACACACACCAAAGGTCAACACGCCCTAGTTTGTTTGCTGTGAAAAGAATCCAATCCAGTATGTTGTTATTCAAATGGTAAAGGGTATCGGATAGCGTTGATATACCATTCTTTCTCACCAGAGGGGGTATTAACCACAGCACTATCGTCAACTTGTTTTTTTAAAAGTGCTCGGGCCATGGGGGAATCAATAGAAATGAAGCCCTTTGAGTCTCCGTAAATTTCGTCAGGGCCCACAATACGAAATTGCTTTTTTTCACCTGCAGCGTTTTCTATCTCAACCAAGGCGCCAAAGAATACCTTGCCTTCTTGTTGTTTCGAGTAACTGACAACCTGTAAGTCAGGCAGTAACTTTCTTAGATAGCGAACTCGTCGGTCAATTTCTCGTAACTTGCGTTTGTTGTATTGATAATCTGCGTTTTCGCTACGATCCCCTAAGCTCGCTGCCCACGTGACAATTTTAGTAATTTCAGGACGTTGGTTATACCAGAGTTCGTCATGTTCATCTTTGAGCTTTTTATAGCCTTCAGGAGTAATTAATTTTGTTTTCAAGCCTGAACCTAATTATATGTAAATCGAAGAAGCTCATTTTGACTCGCATAGCAAACTAAGCAAGCAGCACTTGCACCGGTAATGCATTTTCACGTCATTATGAAAGTATATTGGAACAAAAAGCGCTATTAAAAACCAACTTTTAATCACCATTTATTACTAAAATAAATAGACTAATTGCAGCTAAGTTTATATTTTCTACTATGCTTTATTTAAGCAAAATGCTGGGTATTAAAAAACAGTACCTGATTTTGCGTAGGCCTTCGTTTTGAAAATTTGCCGTCAAAACGCTGTGGATTTTAACTTAATTTTCTGAAGCACCAAACGTATTCATTTTGGCAATAATGACAATACAAAGAGGTAAGTTGAATCGTTTTTCATTGTTTTACAGACAAATTGTTATTTTCACCCAGTTAGGTCTGGGCTAATCGACCCTTTTGAAGGGTAACAGCAACGAGGGAATAAGGTTCAGCATGGAAATAAGCTGGTTGACTCAACAAAAAGCCGAATGTAAAAAATTCGGCTTTTTTTATGAATTTTGTTTTGGTTTATTCTGTGGCTTCTGCCGGTGTCACTTCAAGTAGTTCAACTTCAAAAATGAGGGTTGAGTTACTTGTTATTTTACCGGTGCTACGGTTACCGTAAGCCAGTTCGGACGGAATGTAGAACTTGAACTTAGAGCCAACTTTCATTAACTGCACGCCTTCAGTCCACCCACTGATTACTCTAGATAAAGGGAATACTGCAGGTTCATTACGCGCGTATGATGAATCAAACTCAGTGCCATCTAACAGTGTGCCCCGGTAATGCACTTTAACTGTATCTGCTGCTACTGGCTGTACGCCATCACCTTCAACAAGCACCTCATATTGCAACCCAGAATCGGTCACAATCACGCCTTCACGTTTGGCATTTTCAGCTAAGAAAACCTCGCCAGCTGCAATGTTTTCAGCGCCGATTTTGGCTGCAGACTCTGCTTGTTTTTCACGTATTTTGGCTTCAATGCTCTGAGTGATGGTTTGCATTTCTTCCATGCTTAACTGTGATTGCCCTTGGATTGCAGCAATAAAGCCTTTAGCCATGATAGTTTTATCATATTCAACGCCTAAGTCTTCTTGAACCAGTATTTTACTTTCAATAAATTGACCGACACTTGCCCCCATCGCATAAGCTTGTTTTTGCTCGTCAGTTTCGAGTTTTAACTCTTCGACTTTTAACATATCAACTGGTTCTGGAGCAGGTTGACAAGCGCTCAAGCCTAAAGCTGAGCCTATTAAGATAGCGATTAACGCCTTTTTCATTATAATTCTCCGATAGATGTAAAGACTTGAGTTAACTCAAGTAAACTGGGACAAGTTAGTAAACGCCTAGTCTAAACGTAGCTATAACAAAGAGAAACCCATAGATGAGCCATCTTTTCAAAATTCGCTACTATTTTATGTTACTTATTGTGATGTTAGTGGCTTGTGGTGAATTAACCGATGAAGCACAGCAAACTTTTCATCATGATGATGGTGGTGTTGATGCTGCGAGCATTTCCGCTGATGGAACATTGGCTATCGTTTCTAATCTTTCAAACGGTATTTCAGTCTGGGACTTGAAAACTAATACAAAGCGTTATGGATGGAACCAAGGCGAAGAAGGCAATTTAGTGGTGAATATTCATATTGCTTTTGATAACACTTATGCCGTTACCTCGGATCAAGATGCCTTTGTTTTATGGAATTTAACTAATGGAGAGCCTGAAGGTTTTTGGCGTATTGACGAGTCTAATATTCGAGATATTGCCGTTGCTAACCAAGGTCAAGGTATATTGGTTGGACGCAGTAATGGCAAGGTGATGTATTTTGAACCACAAACGGGACGCCGACTTGAGTTCCTGGGGCATAGCGAAAAAATCAACAGTATTGATTTATCACCAAACGGGTTTTATGCCCTCAGCGGTGGTAATGACTATGTCGCTTATCTTTGGGATACTCGCAGTGGACAGGTGATCCATAAGTTTGAACATTCTAGCCGGGTAACGAAAGTTGCGCTTGATGACGAAGGTCGTTTTGCTTTTACTGCAGATAGTAAACGAGACGCACGAGTTTGGGATTTACGCACAGGACAATCTATAAGCTATTTGCATTATTTTGAGCGGCAGAAGATTTTCAGCACAGCGGTTTTCTCAAAAGACGGTAAATATCTACTGACCGGCTCTCCAGCTAGGCGGCTTAACTTGTGGGATGTGCAAACTGGCAATGAAATAAAGTCATGGCGGGTGACACCTAGAGCAGGCACTCGGCCGCAAACCGCTGTAGTATATGCAGTCGGTTTTTGGGATGACAATCGGGTGATTTCAGAAAGTAGCAGCGGTTTAGCAGAAATATGGCCCATACAGAGTAATTAATATGCAACAAATCATAGATGATATCGAACAACTTCAGATGAAAGTTGCCTTTCAAGAAGACACTATAGAAAGCTTAAATAAGGCCCTCATTGCACAGCAAAAGCAGCTGGAAGATTTACAGTTTTCCTTTAAACAAATGGCAAATAAAGTCCGTTCTATAGAGCCAAGTAATATGGCTGAAGAACATGAAGAGTCACCGCCCCCTCATTATTAAGTGCGGCATATTTGTCAAATATAATCCAAGTTTGTTAGGTGCTAGATTTACCGCCAAGGTGGCCATTCAAAAATGATCGTAGAGTCTTTATTTTTTGCTATTGATGTCACGTTACCTATTAGTTTGATCATTGTGTTGGGCGTGGTGTTGAAACGGATAGGCTGGATCAACGATGAGTTTGCACAAGTGGGTTCGCGCTTAGTCTTTAACTTGACCTTACCTGCTTTGTTGTTCGTGAATATTGCTACCACTGATTTAACCAGTCATTTTCCACTTTTTTTAATTATTGTGGCTGGGCTCTTTATGCTTGGCTCTTTTGTTTTAATGCATGGCATTGCCTTATATATACCTACTCAATTTTCTCGAGGAGCTTTTGTACAAGGTGCCTGCAGAGGTAATATGGCAATTGTAGGTTTAGCCTTGGCTGCCAATGCCTTTGGAGAACAAGTCCTACCATTAGCGTCAATGTATCTCGCGGCATTAGTGATACCGGTCAATATCTTTTCGATCCTGACCTTGTACTATCATCAGTCAGCTGCACCCTCAGGGAAAACAGTGCTATTGAGTGTGCTAAAGAACCCTTTAGCCATCGCCATTTTTATTGCCATAATTATTGCTTTGCTTTCGATAAAACTACCTAAGGTGCTCATCGACACAGGTGATTATCTGGCGCGTATGACCTTGCCCTTAGCCTTGTTATGTGTAGGCGCTTCGATTCGACTGCATGAGTTCAGAGCTTCACAACTTTTATATGCTGCAATTAGTAGTAAGATCGTTTTTTTGCCAGTAGTGGCAACCGTGATTGCATATTATTGTGGCATTAGAGGTGATGAACTGGGTGTTTTATATGTAATGACGGCAGCACCGACCGCAGCTGCTGCCTATCCTATGGTTAGAACGATTGGTGGTGATTATCACCTCACTGCTGCGATTATTGCGGGAAGCACACTATTTTCAATGTTTACTTCAACCTTTGGGCTTTTTGTATTGCGTTATATAGGTTGGGTTTAGTACCAATCAGGTGACAATGTATACTTCATTCATTGCCGTCGGACGCGCTTTAGTGTCCCGTATTCAGCGTTACTCAAAACTAAAAGATCCTTACTTTTGTTGTAATTAAGTGCCCCGCGTGGGATGCCCCGCATGGGATGCCCCGCATGGGATGCCCCGCATTAGCGGATTTCTATATTCTCGCAAAGTGGTAAACGATGACGCCTAATTGAAATCGACAGGCAACACGGGGTTATTCAGGTTTAAACACGCCAATTACGCCAGTGCTACCTTTACTAGCACTGCTTACTTTTTTGTCTACCTGTGACTCGTGATAGTCACAATGAACACATTCAATTTTTTCTACGTTGTTTTCAAAATACAGCATAATGGAGTCTTGAGCTTTGCACTTAGGACATACAGCACCTGCAACAAACCGTTTTTTTATTTTATTAACCATGATTTTAGGAATAATTTAGCTCGCCATCTTGGTATCATAACCCGTATCGAACGTAAGTGTTATTAGTAAACAGGCTAGCATGATTCAATTTTCCGACCTTTCTTTAATGCGCGGCAGTAAAATGTTGTTGCAAGACGTTAACGCAGTGGTATACCCAGGTCATAAGGCTGGCTTAATTGGTGCAAACGGATGCGGAAAATCCAGTTTATTTGCTTTGATCAGGGGAGAATTACACCCCGAACAGGGCGATTTCGCTATTCCAAAAGACTGGCAAATTGTTTGGGTAGCGCAAGAAACTCCTGCAGTAGAGCGCAGTGCCTTGGATTATGTTATTGATGGTGATAGGCGTTATCGCGCGCTGCAGGCGCAATTAAAAGAAGCTGAAGAATCACATAATGGCGAGCAAATAGCAGTTTTACACGGTTTGTTAGAACAGGCCGGTGCCTATGATATTGAATCAAGAGCTGCCACCATATTGGCGGGTTTGGGATTTGCTAATGATGTCATGAATAACAGCGTAAATGCATTTTCTGGTGGCTGGCGTATGCGTCTTAATTTAGCCCAAGCATTGTTGTGTTATTCTGATTTGCTGCTGCTTGATGAGCCCACAAACCACTTGGATTTAGATGCGGTTATCTGGTTAGAAAAATGGTTGCAACGTTATACAGGTACTTTATTACTTATTTCTCACGATAAGTCATTCTTAGATAGCACCGTGAATGAAATCATTAGCGTTGAGCAGCAAAAATTAGTCAGTTACACCGGTAACTACGATGCTTATGAAATTCAACGTGCAGAGCGTTTACGATTACAAAGTTTGCAATATCAAAAGCAACAAGACCAAATCGCCCACCTAGAATCTTTTATCAATCGCTTTGGTGCCAAGGCAAGTAAGGCCAAACAAGCACAGAGTCGGGTAAAGCAATTGGCGAGGATGGAAACCTTGTTACCGGTCATGGCCGATTCACATTTTACCTTTCGCTTTTTGGTCCCGCCTAAGTTGCCTAATCCTCTTGTTAAGATGGAGCAGGTAAAAGTTGGCTATGGCGATAAGGTTATTTTGGAAAAACTCCAACTTAACTTAGTGCCAGGTAGTCGTATTGGTTTGTTGGGTAAAAATGGCGCGGGTAAATCCACATTAATCAAATTGTTAGCAGGTGAAAATGCCCCTTTGCATGGCGTATACGAGACCTCAGCAGGTTTAAGTATTGGTTATTTTGCTCAACACCAACTCGAGTTTTTACGCGCTGACGATTCACCTTTAGCTCATATTCAACGTCTAGACCCTAAGGCATCTGAACAAAGTTTGCGTGACTTTTTAGGTGGTTTTGGTTTTCGCGGCGATGATGCCTTAGCTAAGGTGGCTCCTATGTCTGGTGGCGAAAAAGCTCGCTTAGTATTGGCCCTGACAGTTTATCAAAAACCTAACTTGCTGCTCCTTGATGAACCAACCAACCATTTAGATCTGGATATGCGCCACGCATTAAATATTGCTCTGCAAGGGTTCGAAGGTGCGATGGTGTTGGTGTCACACGATCGTTATTTGTTATCGTCGGTTTGTGATGATTTTTATTTAGTTGATAGCGGCCAAGTTCAAGTTTTTAACGGTGATTTAGATGATTACAAAGCATGGATTTTAAAGCCAGAGCAAAGTGCCAATGCCACCGATAGCCCAAAAGTAAAACCAGAACGTAAAAACATTAAGCGGCTTGAGGCTGAGTTTAGGCAAGCTACACAAGGCTTACGAAAAACCATCACAATGTGTGACAAAACCATGGCAGATTTACACAGTAAGTTAGCTAAAATGGAAACAGAATTGAGTGAAACTGAAATTTATAACGCTGAAAATAAAATGCAGTTAAAACAAATTTTAGCCGAGCAGGCAAAACTTAAAGGGCAACTTGAAGAGACTGAAATGCAATGGTTAGATGCGCAAGAGCAACTAGAACTACAACAAGCTGAGTTTGACCTATTACTCAATTAACACAAAAGTTTAAGTCGATGTCTGTAGATGAAACTCAAGCGCAAGCTCCTTATTTCGGCGTGGTCACACACAGTAATTTTGTTGCCCCTTGGTGGGCAAAAAACCGCCACGTGCAAACTATTTTTCCACGGTTTTTACAGAAGCGTCAGGCTTTAAGGTATCGCGTAGAAAACTTCGTTTTGCCTGATGGAGATTTCGTTAAGTTGGCGTGGGTTGGCGATATCAATACCGCAAGCAGTCTGATTATTATGTTTCATGGTTTGGAGGGCTCTATCCACTCTCACTATTGCCATGATATGGCGGCTGACTTAGTCCGCCAAGGTTACGCTGTTGTTGTGATGCATTTTCGCGGCTGTGGTGGGGAACTAAATCATCGCACTCGGGCTTATCATTCTGGTGAAACCTCTGACCCTCTGGCATTTCTAAATTGGTTGCAAAGTCACTATCCCGAGTTGCCAAAATTTGCCATTGGTTTTTCTTTGGGCGCTAATATGCTGTTAAAATTGCTCGGTGAAAATCCCCAGCAAACCATACTAAAGGCTGCTGTGGCGGTCTCGGCACCGCTGCAGTTAGCTGAGTGTGCAGAAAGTATAGGTCGCGGTTTTTCAACGTTGTATCAGCGCTATTTGCTAAAAAGTATGCTGAATAACTTGCAACGCAAAATGGCAATCATGGACTATGGTAAGCAACTTAATATCAAACAGAATGAATTACACCGCCTTAAAACCTTCAGAGATTTTGATCAGCATGTGACGGCTCCCTTGCACGGCTTTAGCGATGCGGATGATTATTATCAGCGTTGCAGTGCCATGGCGTATCTAAAGGAGATACAAACACCCACCTTGATATTGCATGCCAAGGATGATCCCTTTATGAACGAAAAAGTGTTACCTAATTCACAGCACCTTTCGGCTTCTGTCAGGGTCGAGTTAAGTGAACAAGGTGGGCATGTTGGTTTTTTACAAGGCAGTCCTTGGCGTCCCAAAATTTGGATGCAGCAAAGAGTGAGCGATTTTTTAAAGACTGTGTCCGCTTTACAGCAGCAATCTACAAGTGAGAAAAAATGATTATTCCGATTCAGGATGTTGGACAAGAAACACTTATGAATATTATTGAAGCGTTTGTGCTGCAGGAAGGTACGGAATACGGAGAGCACGACGTTGGCTTAGCTGAAAAAGTACAACAAGTTCTCACCCAACTTAAGTCGGGTGAGGCATTTTTAGTTTATTCTGAGTTGCACGAAACGGTCAATATTGTGGCAAAAGGTCATCTCAGAACGGATGAAGGTGACCGTTAATTAAGGACTAAATTAAAGGTGACTGGAACAGATAAACCGATACTAGATAAACCAGCTATTTTTTGTAAGGCCTCAACCCCTGCTTGTAAACCAAGGTCTGCAGCGCTCAATAAAACCGGTTTAGCGCTCGTTACCACAAACTGACCTTCAGTGGTTTTAGTTACAACAACATTCAAATTCAGACTTTTTTCTATACCCATCAAGGTTAAAGTGGCGGGTAATTCAGTGTGTAAGGTTTCACCCTTGGCAAGGGCCATTATATTTTCTGCAAGGGTGGCGCTAATCTTTGCCTGTGGAAAAGCATCAACCTTAAATAACATTTCACGCATTCTTTGATTGCGAATATCAATACCTGTTTCAACCGTACTTAAGTCTATGCTCGCAGTAAATTTTCCGTCACTGCTGAGTTTGCCTTCAACACGGTTAAAAGAATGTACTTCACTGGTATTGAGGTTTTTGGTTGAGATAAAAAACACTTTTGATTGTTCACTGTCTACTGCCCAATCTGCCATCGCGGCAGTGGATATCATACTTGCCGCAATCAAATAGCTTGGCAGTAATTTTTTCAAATTGATCATATTAGGTTTCCAAGTTTGTATTTAACAATCGATGGCCAATCTACATTTTGATCGCCCATCACGATAAAGTCGGGGTTATTGACGCTTTTACGCCGGTTGTAACTTAATGGCTCAAAATCGTGCGCTAATATTGAACCGCCAGCCTCGCCTACGATGCATTGTGATGCACCCGTATCCCACTCACCTGTTACGCCTATTCGTAAAAACACATCTGCCTTACCCTCAGCGATGAAACAGGCTTTGAGTGAGCAACTGCCTAATGGCAATGTATGATAAACTCGATGGTCGCTCATACTGTTCATGACCTTCTCACGGGCTTGGCGACGGCTAATAGCAACCATGACGACGCCTTGTTCAGTATCGTCAAACGAGCGTACATGTATTTGTTTGTTTTCAGAAGGACTCTCTTTAAACGCTCCTTGCCCCTTTGATGCATAATAAAGTGTGTCACCAGGAGGCCAGTAAATGACTCCAATCACTGGAATATTATTTTCTACCAGCGCTATGTTGACCGCAAAATCACCACTTCGTGCAATAAATTCCTGCGTACCATCGATGGGATCAATCAACCAGTAGCGTTTCCAGTCTTTACGAGTGGACAACTTCGCGTTGTCGGTCTCTTCAGACATAATAGGAATGTTGGGCGTTTCTGCTTGTAACAACGCCAAGATAATTTCATTTGCTTTGTAATCTGCGCTGGTGACGGGGGAGTCATCTTCTTTCTGATAACTGGCAAAATCACCGCTATCATATATTTTCATGACTTCTTCACCTGCTATACGCGCAGCGCGTTTTGCAAGTTCAAGTAGGCTATGGTGATCATCATTTACCATTAGCGTGTCCTTATCCATTTTAATGCAAGAAACAGTGCTGCGTAGCATCGTGCTTCTGTAAAATCTTCTCTGGCCAGAAGAGCATCTGTGTTATTAATTGACCAAGGGATCACTTCCATTGGTTCTGGTTCATCGCCCTCTAACTTTTCGGCGTAAAGTTGATGAGCAATAAAAATTTCCATTTTGGCATCAAAAAAAGCGGGAGCCATGCTCACCGTCTCTAAAGAGTGTAGCTGTTTTGCACCAAAACCGACTTCTTCTTTTAACTCGCGGTTAGCGGCCACCACAGCGGTTTCACCTGGGTCAATCAGTCCTTTTGGAAAACCTAACTGATAGGAGTGGTTACCCGCAGCATATTCCCTGACTAGCAAAAATTCATGTTCATTGATAAAAGGAACGATCATCACAGCACCACGACCACTGCCCGCCATGCGCTCAAACTGACGTTTTTCACCGTTTGAAAACTCTAATTCAAGTTGTTCAACTTTAAAAAAGCCACTCTGTGCAATGATTTTGCGCTGATGGATCGTCGGCAAGGTTTTATTATTGTCTATTTTGCTCATGTCTTTTTCACGTTACCATTACTGCCAATCGAGAGTTCAAATTTTAGGGAAAGCCTAAGCTTGTTGCTTAGTCTATCCTGTTTAAACAAGAGTCATGCCATTGTCAATTATAGCTTGGAACCAAATTGAAACCGTCTTGTTAGATATGGATGGTACGCTACTGGATTTGCACTTTGATAACCACTTTTGGTTAGAACATTTGCCAGCTAAGTTAGCGTTAATGAACAATATACCAATTGCTCAAGCGAAAGAAGACATGTTCGCTGAATATAGTAAAGTTCAGGGCACTATAGATTGGTATTGCTTAGATTATTGGCGTCAAAAAATCGGATTAGATATTGTTGCAGCGAAGCGAGAAATTCAGCAGCTCATCAGTTTACGTCATGATGCGCTGCCCTTTATTGACGCGCTAAAAAAGTCAGGTAGACAGGTTATCTTATTGACCAATGCTCACCCCGATAGCCTGTCGTTAAAAGTCGAACATACTCAGCTCGACCAACATATTGACCAGTTAATTTCAACTCATGAATTTGGTGTCACCAAAGAATCACAATTATTGTGGCACAAGCTTCAAGCGAAAATAAATTTTGCCAATGAGTCGACACTTTTTGTTGATGACAGCTTAGCGATATTGCGTTCTGCCCAGCAGTTTGGCATTGCACATTTGCTAGCTATCAGTAATCCCGATAGTAAAAAGCCGGTGAATGATACAGAGGATTTTGTCGCGGTTTCAGATTATTCCGTTTTATTGGCAGACATTATTAATAACCCAGTAACTTGAGTTAACAAAGGCGATCTCGCCCCGCGCGTTTTGCTTTAAACAGATTTTTATCTGCTTGGTTAATCAATTCTATCGGGCTGATAGTTTGCAGGGGGTCGAACTTTGGCGTAATTGCAGCCACGCCAACACTGACGGTGACATGTTCAGCGTTAGCGCTTTTGGCGGCTGGGATTTTTAACTTTCTCACATTATTAAGAAGTTGCTTGGCTACCCGTTTGGCGCCGGATAAGTTGGTGTAGGGCAGAAGTAAGACAAACTCTTCGCCCCCAAATCGAGCAGCAAAGTCTTCTTCTCGCGATTTGGTCTGCGCAATCGCCGTGGCGACTTTTTTCAGGCACTCGTCACCCTCTATATGACCAAATTGATCGTTGTAGTCTTTGAAATGATCGATATCTATTATTAATAAACCGATAGAGTGCCCCCCGCGAATAGCCGCATGCCAAAGACGATTAAGGGTGGTGTCGAGTTGCATTCTATTGGATAAACCGGTTAAACCATCGGTACACGATACATATTCTAACACTTTCTGTTGCTCGACTAATCGCATGTGATTTTGCACACGAGAATAGATAATTTGCGGTGGTACGTGTGTATTGATGTAATCAATTGCGCCTATTTCGAGGCAGGCTTGCTCTTCTTCTATAGTCGAAGATTGCGTCAATAGAATGATAGGAATATGCTGGGTCAATGGATTGCTTTTGACCAAGACGCACAGTTCTTGTCCGCTGATAGTGGCGGCATCCACTGCGCACAAAATCAAATCAATATCAAGGTCGTAAATTATATTTACTGCTTGCTGGCCATCCTCGGCAACTTCCACAATGTATTTTTGCTCAAACATTGCGCGTAAGCTATCCAGCGTCGTTTTATTGGACTCAACCAACAATAACGTGGAACGTGGCAACGTATGATTTAAATTCATGGCTTCCTAGAAATGCATCCGTTCATTAGAGTGACATCTTATCTTAGTAGAGTGAGTTTAATCGATCTGTTTTTTCATATTTTGTGATTAAAATTCATACTACAAGATGAGTTTATAACACTATAAATAGCATTGCTATGCTCTATCAAATGGCTCATTATGTTGAGTTCGCTGAACCAGCGAGTTAGCCGAGGGATTTGTTTGAAAACTTTTGTTTGTCAATGCGGTAATAAACTTTATTTTGCTAACAATACATGTGTTGTTTGTGGCTTATTACTCGGCTTTATATCTGATGAGTTGCAACTTAGCGCATTTACCACTAACCGTTCTGGCCAGCTGCAGTCTTCTGCCAACGGTCAAATATATCGTCCCTGCAAAAATTATCTGACCCACCAAGTTTGCAATTGGATGATTCATATTGATGACCAACATGAGTTTTGTTCTGCCTGTCAATTAAATGAAGCGACCCCCAAATTAGAAGTTAAAGGTAATAAGTTACTTTGGTATAACCTAGAACAAGCCAAACGCCGCCTTCTCTATACGTTGTACAAGCTGAAGCTACCGGTACAAAACCGTGCGCAAGAACCGCAAAAAGGCTTGGGGTTTGAGTTTTTAGAAGACGAAATAACCGATGAATTTGGCAACGAGTTAACCGTTAAAAATTATGTTTCAACAGGTCATGCTGCCGGTATAATCACGATTAATGTCAAGGAAGCGCAGACCAGTATTCGACATCAGGTACGGGAAAGTTTAAACGAAAGTTATCGCACATTAATTGGTCACTTCAGACATGAGTCTGGTCATTATTATTGGGATCGCTTAGTTAAAAGCAGTCAGCACATTGAAGAATTTAGAACATTGTTTGGCGATGAACGGATGGATTACGCTAAAGCATTGAATGATTATTACAAACAAGGACCTAAAAAAGATTGGCAAAACGTTTGGGTCAGCGCGTATGCCAGCATGCACCCTTGGGAAGATTGGGCTGAAACCTGGGCGCATTACTTACATATGGTAGATACCTTAGAAACAGCCAGCGATTATGACTTTAGTATTTCTGGCAACAAAGTTGCCAACCCCTTAGTTGCTGGCGGTCAACATGACTATATTTACACCGCTACCAGTTTCACCCATTTATTTAATGATTGGTGCCGTTTAACACAAGTATTAAATGGCTTAAATCGCAGTATGGGGCTGGATGATGCCTACCCCTTTGTTATATCAATTTCAGCACTAAATAAGTTACGGTTTGTACATAAAGTCATTATGCAAAACGACGAAGTCAGTCAAATCAGTCCGAGTTAACCTTATTTAGTAGATGGTTTTTCCCATTCAAAGCGTGGCAGTTTATTGAAAGCACGCTTTAATCCTTCATTCCAATGTTTTTGCACAGACTTGTACATCACACTATTGGTATTAAGTGACGTGCGATAAGGTGCTTCAAAGTGATTATTTGTATGAATCGCTAATTCGATTGGCGGGCCTACAGAAATATTACTTCTAATGGTTGAGTCTAAAGAAACAATAGCGCAACGCGCTGCATCTTCTAGTGAAGTATTGGCAGCGATAATCCGATCTAAAATAGGTTTACCGTATTTGTTTTCGCCTATTTGTAAATACGGAGTCTCAGGTGATGCCGCAATATAATTGCCTTGGGGGTAAATTAAAAAAATCTCACACGGTTGACCGGCAATTTGCCCTCCTAATATAAAACTTGATTCCGCACTAGAGTTCGACCTTTCTAACGCAGCAGCGTGCTGTCGTTGTTCCCGTTGACTCAGCTTGCCAATATATTTAGCTACTTCGTGCAAGTAGTTGCCTTTGCGCATATTAAACTCTGCATCAGGGTCATCTATATCAGTCTTAATCGCATTAATCACGGCTTGAGAAGTGGCTAAACTGCCCGAAGTCAGTAAGACAAAACTTCGCTCTCCTGGAAATACAAAAGTGGTCATCTTGCTGTAGGTTGCAACATAATCGACACCCGCATTGGTACGCGAGTCAGACGCAAAAACCATACCTTTGTTTACATTTATGGCTAAACAGTAAGTCAACGTTAATCTCTCTTTGCACTATTGTTGGGCTCAATAGTGACCCAACATTGAACACGTAAGGGCAGTATTTTGTCTGGGCGAGGCTATAAATACAATTATTATTTTTGGCATGAATACCGCTTTAAAACTATTGAGTTATCCGTATACTAAAAATTAAAACAATCCAAAAGGGGTGTTCATGGCAATTCGATGGGGAAATTACAAAGTTGCAAATTTGCACGATGAGTTGCTACGGGCAAGTGGCAAACCAAGGCCTTATGCAGAAGATTTGTGCGAGTATCTGCGCAATCTAACTGACGCTGAAATTTTGGAGTACAAAGCCGGTGCTGATTCAGCCATTCAAGTCATGGGTATTACCTTTCGGGTTTATAACGATGAAGAAGGCTCTATTGACCGCGCATGGCCCTTCGACATTATTCCTAGATTAATTGATAAAAAAGAATGGGAAAATATCGAAGTGGGTTTAAAGCAGCGTGTTAAAGCCTTAAACATGTTTATTGATGACCTATACAACGATCAGAACATTATAAAAGACGGTGTTTTTCCTGCCGACCTACTGGATAAATCAAAAAATTTCTTAAACGAATGTAAAGGCTTTAGCCCGCCTTTAGGCGTTTGGGCGCATATTTGTGGTTCTGATTTAGTCAGAGACAACAAGGGTACGGTATATGTGCTTGAAGATAACCTACGAGTCCCCTCTGGTGTTTCATACATGTTAGAAAATCGCCAGGTAATGAAACGAGTTTTTCCTGAAATGTTTGAAAAACTGAATATCATGCCCGTAGATGATTACTCTTCTGATTTATACGATATGCTGGCCGCTATGTCGCCTCGGGATATTGCTGAACCAGAAATCGTGGTGTTGACCCCAGGTATTTATAATTCCGCCTATTTTGAACATGCTTATTTGGCTCAGCAAATGGGCGCTGAATTAGTCGAAGGCAGTGATTTAGTGGTGGGTGAAGACGACTGTGTTTACATGCGTACCATCAATGGCTTGTCGCGGGTAGATGTGGTGTATCGTCGAATTGACGATTGGTTTCTTGACCCTGAAGTCTTCAATCCTGAATCGACACTCGGCGTTCCAGGCATTATGCGAGCATGGAAAGCGGGCAATGTGGCCTTGGCAAATGCACCAGGCTCAGGCGTAGCAGATGATAAGGTGGTGTATGCGTTTGTGCCTGACATTATCAAATACTATCTGAATGAAGAGGTCATCTTACCTAACGTACCGACTTATAAATGCGTGAATGAAGACGAACGTGCTTACGTATTAGAAAATATTGCTTCTATGGTAGTGAAACCGGCCAATGAATCCGGTGGTTATGGCATGTTAATTGGTCCTCATTCAAGTGCGAAAGAGCATGATAAATTTCGTAAACTGATACAAGAAGATCCCCGCAACTATGTGGCTCAGCCCATGTTAATTTTATCGACGGCGCCGACGATGGTCGATACCAAAGTAGAACCTCGTCATTTAGATTTACGGCCGTTTATTTTAAGTGGTAAAGACGTAAAAGTAACAACCGGTGGTTTAACCCGTGTAGCCATGATTAAAGGCTCAACAGTAGTAAATTCATCACAAGGTGGCGGCAGTAAAGACACCTGGATTGTTGACATGGAGGGGTCTTAATTATGTTGTCAAGAGTCGCAAATAACCTATGTTGGTTAGGCAGATATTTAGAGCGTGCTGAAAATACCGCGCGTATTATTAATGTTAACTCCAATCTTCTCCTTGATTTGCCCAAAAGTATCTCTCTGGGTTGGGAGCCTATCGTCGATATTCTGTCCTATCGTGAGTTGTTTTATTCAAATCACAAAGAAGCGGTGGAGCGCAATGTGATTAACTTTATGGTGGCTGACCGAAAAAACCTCGGTTCAATTATCAGTGCCTTAAGCGCCGCTCGTGAAAACGCCCGTACTATTCGTGAAATTATTCCTCGCGAGGCGTGGGAAAAAATCAATGAGTTATACTCATACGCCAAAGAAAATTGTCAAAAAGCCCAAGCGCGCCGTTCTCGCTATGCTTTTTTAAGTGAAATTATTCAATGTAATCAAACGATTACCGGTATATTGGCTGGCACCATGACCCATGATGAAGGGTATGCGTTTTTGCGTATTGGCCGAAATATTGAACGAGCAGATATGACCACACGGATTATCGATGTGCGCTCTGCGTCCCTACTACAAGAAACTGAAACCTCACAATCGGCCTTTGAAAATTTACAATGGATGAGCGTACTTAAATCACTCACCGCTTATCAAATGTATCGTCGAGAAGTGCGCTTGCGTATTCGTCGCCCTGACGTATTGAAGTTTTTGCTGCTGGAAAACCGTTTTCCACGTTCGTTACTGCATACCTTGCAGCAAGTTGAGCACTGCTTAAAGCAACTACCGAATCACGAAGATGTGATTATGCAAATTCGGGTTGTCGAAAATCATTTGTTGGAGGCCAACCCGCAATCCTTGATCCAAGAAAAGTTGCATGACTTTATTGATGATATGCAGTTGGGCTTAAACACGATTTTTGACAAGATAAACGAAACGTATTTTTATCATCAACAATAGGTTATTTTTCTTACTACAAGGAAATCTATGCCGCCTAAATTAGAACTAGGTTCTACGCCGTTTGGCACTTTGCTGGGCACTGCACCCGGCGGAGTTGCTTCATATTCCAGCGATTATGACACCGCTGATCAAGCCCTTTACCCCAATCGCAGTGCTTATCGAAGCTATTTTGACGGTATCTATATGGGGTATAAATGGCAATGTGTCGAGTTTGCTCGTCGCTGGTTGTATGTTAATCAAGGTTACATTTTTAATGATGTTTCCATGGCCTATGAAATTTTTAATTTACGTAGTGTTAGAGAAATCGCCAGTAATGAACTCCTGCCTTTGCAGGCCTTTAAAAATGGTGCCCAGCGTCATCCTGAAGTGGGCAGTTTGTTGATTTGGGAAGAAGGTGGCGAATTTGTTAATACCGGTCACGTCGCAATAATCACTGAAGTTAGCGATAGCTATGTGCGTATTGTTGAACAAAATATGGACTTTGTGCCATGGCCTGATGGCCGAGATTATTCTCGCGAAATTAAGGTAAAAATAGGGCGTGAAGGCGACTTTTGGATCGAATGCTCTTTCAGTGATGCCACCATATTAGGTTGGATGATTCAAACAGCCGATACTACCCATGCAGAGTTGTCGGAGCCTGAACAAACAGAATTGTTTAACCTTAAACCGGCTACCGCGCACTCCTCTTCCCATGCCTTTAAACCATGGCTCAACATAGCTAATGATGATGAAGCGGCTTATGTAGATATGATGAAAGGGCATTGGCTTACTTCGGTAGAAGACGATCACCTTAGTTATTACATGATGTCACAAAGTGCACAAGAAGCCCTTGAATCAGCCACGGATGAGCTGCATGGCTTATTTATGCATGCAACTGACTACGTATTACAACATGATGAATTACTGCATTCTTTTGGTCTACCAGACTCAATTTTGCCTCGCATTAGGCAATCGTGGGATAACCGACTGAATCAATTAATTACCAGCCGATTTGATTTTTCATTGTCTGAGCAAGGTCTTAAAGTCTACGAATACAACTGCGATTCAGCCTCTTGTTACATGGAAACAGGCAAAGTCCAAGGTAAATGGGCCAAACATTTGGGTCTTAAACATGGCGAAGATGCAGGGGCCGAGTTATTTGCTGAATTAGTCAAAGCGTGGCGCGAAAGTGAAGTAGAGGGCTTAGTACACGTTCTGCAAGATACTGATCCTGAAGAAGACTATCATGCCCTATTTATGCTTTCTGCTATTGAGGCTGCCGGTCATAAATGCGTGCGGGTGGTTGGTTTGTCTTCCCTTAGTTGGAATGAGCAGGGTGATATTGTTGATACCCACGGTAACAAGGTTAAGTGGGTATGGAAAACATGGGCCTGGGAGACCGCTCTTGATCAACTGCGCACGGAACAAGATGAGCAACAAGCGATCACCGATAAAATTCGTCCTCCTGGCAGCGTACCTAATTTGAGCGATGTATTGCTGCGCCAAGAAATCATGGTGTTTGAACCTCTGTGGACCCTCATCCCCAGCAATAAGGCGATACTACCTGTGTTGTGGTCACTTTTTCCAAATCATCCTTTATTGCTCAATACCAGTTTTGAACTCAGTCCTGAACTTGAAGCCAGCGGTTATGTGGTCAAACCCATCGTAGGGCGTTGTGGAGCCAATATTCAACTTATCGATAAAGATAATAAGGTCTTGGCTGATAAGGGCGGCGCTTTCGGTGACAGAACCCAAATATACCAACAGCTTTTTCCTTTGCCCAAAGTGGGTAAATATTATGTGCAAGTTTGTACGTTTACGGCTGCAGGTAATTACGCCGGCAGCGGTGTAAGAGTCGAACGTTCAATGATTATTGGTAAAGACAGCGATTGCATGGCATTACGAATAGATGATGATTTATCCTTTTTAGATGAGTAGTACATTGTGAATACAAGCCAAAAGGCCTTAGAGCAAATAGTAAATTGTCAATCAGACCTGCCCGAGTCGTTTATTGAGCTGTTGCGCACCTTAATGCGAAGCCCGAGTGTAACTGGCGCAGAACATTCTTTTTTTCGGGTATTGCAACGAGAATTAGAAGAACGCGGAGCCAAAGTAACTTGGTATGAAGGTTTGCTGGTGGCTCAGGGAAGTAAACCAGATTCGCGCATGTTTTCAGCGCATATAGACCGTCATGGCTTGGTATGTACTGGGCCGAACGAATTCCAATATGCCGCATTTGTTGCAGGTGCACGCTCTGATTTGCTGGGTAATTCGGTCAGCGAGTCTTTAATGCAAAAAATTGTTGATCGCTTTGATGCAGAAAGCGTGTATGCCTTCGAACCTTGGTCCGGGGCGTATCGCGGTCGCGGAAAAATCACTGGCGCATACATTTGTGAGTTTCGTAATAACCTAATTTTTCAAGTTGATGGGCTTGAACATTTAGTCGCGGGTACGCCAGTCGCTTTTACCGATAAACTTAATATTACTGAACACGCTTTGGTTGGGCAGCTGGATAATGTGCTTACTACGGCCGCATTGGTACACCTATTTGAAAATGGTTTTGAAGGTACGGCGTTTTTTACTGCGCAAGAAGAGGCAGGAAAAAGTTGGCGCTATCTGCTTGAGTGGTTTAGGCGCTTTGGTGGCTCAACTAACAATCTGATTGTTGTTGATACCAGCCCATATCCCGACTTAAACACAGCGAAACAACAGCAACTAGTACTGCGCAATAAAGACGCTAACGCTGATTTTAATGAAGAATTGAATCAAGAGCTGGTAAAAATTTGTCAGCGTCTTGGTGTGAGTTATCAATTTAAAGATGAATATGTTGCCGCTCAGAATCGTATTCACGAACAAAAAGGCGAGCCACTTTCGTCATACGGATCCACTGAGATGGGCCGGATTATTGCTGCTTCAAACGGCTTGGTAGACGGTACCACTTTGCAAATACCCTCAAGTGGTTACCACACCATGTCTGAGTCTGCACCCTTAGGATCGGTAAAAGCATTTTTGAGTATTTTGAATGAGTTAGCCAATATTTGATCATCTCAACGTAACGTTGTTGAGCCTTTAGTTAACGCGTTAATTTGTTAGCGCACAATTCACTTAAGATAAGTCATGAAACTAAAGATAAGCCATGTCAATATTTACTGTTACGAACGTCCGGTGGAACTGACCAACCATCAGCTTATGCTACGGCCGGTTGAAAGCCATGGGCTACGAATTTGTACAGAAAAGCTTGAAATTTATCCGGCACATAACGTGAGTTGGAAACATGATGTGTTTAACAATTCGGTCGCACAGGTTTATTTTACCGGCAAAACTGAGGAGTTACGGATTACATCAGAATACACGGTCGAACAGTTTAATATTAATCCGTTTAACTTCTCTTTGGATCTTTACGCGAACCTTCTTCCTTTTGATTATCAGGGTGAAGACCTCATCGATTTAGCCCCGTTTTTAATTCGTCAATACCCCGCAGATCAAGCAGTACTTGACGAGTGGCTAGGACCTCGCCTCGAGCCTAGTGGAAAAACAGAAACCTTACCGTTTTTACTGGCATTGAACGAACATATCGCCAGCCACTTTATCTATGGCCGCAGAGAAGAGCCTGGTGTGCAAAGTCCAGCTCAAACATTGGCATTAGGCAGTGGGACGTGTAGAGACTTCGCATTGCTGCTGATGGAAGCGGCGCGGCACTTAGGGTTGGCTGCTCGATTTGTCAGTGGTTACCTATGTAGCTCAGACAACGAAGCGGTAGATATTGCGGCCAATGCAACCCATGCGTGGGCCGAAATCTACCTTCCTGGTGCTGGCTGGAAGGGATTTGATCCCACCAGCGGCATTCTCGCGGCAAGTTTACATGTACCTGTGGCGACAACTAGAAATCCAGAACAAGCTACGCCAATTCGCGGAAGTTACCTTGGCGATGCTAAACTTTTTAAAGAAATGCGTGTTTGTATTGAAGCCCATATCATTGAATCTTAATTATTAGTGGAAAAAAACGTGAAAGAGAATATCAATATCCAAGGATGTCTGGCAGACGCTAAACTCGCTGCGCAAAATTTGATTTTGACTCAGGGGGGCGAGCCTACTTTTGTGCCTTATGACACGACCGCCCCAGAGTGGAATTTAGCCGCATTAGGGCCACAGAAGCTAAAATTTGCACGGTTAATGGCGCAAGAATTAACGTCGACCCTGTTTAAAGGGGCGGTGGTGATGCAATCGTTTGGTAAACACTATCCGGGTGAACCCTTGCCTCGATGGCAAATAGGCATCTATAAATCTCGTAGCCAGGCCCCCTTATGGAATGACCTTAATCGATTGCGCTTAGGGCAAGAAACCATAGCACCGGGTGATCCTGCCATGCCAAAACAATTTATTGCTGATTTGGCAGCAGAGTTAGGTCTAGCAGATACGAGTTTACCCGCTTACGAAGATTTGGAAGCTAAACTTAAGTCCATTGGTTCTGATGAAACCACCCACTTATTACCACGTTTCAGTCGCAGTAAACGCGCTTTTATTTCACGGCCTTTACCGGATGACCTCGATCAAAAATGGCAAAGCTACTTTGAACCCGCGGGCTGGGTATTACCGCTAGATCATGACGATGAAAAGTGGTCAACCGGCGAATGGAACTTGCCAGATGGCGATGACCTCACTTTATATCCTGGTGACAGCCCTGTAGGTTTGCGTTTACCCTTGCATCGCTTACCCGAAGGCGCTATTCGTCGTGGACTTTCGGTAGAATTAAGAGATCAGGAACTGATTGTTTTTCTTCCTCCTTTGCCCAGTTTTGCTTGTTTTGCCGAGCTGGTAAGAACGATTGAAAAACTGACCGTTAAGCTTAATCTGCCACCTATCCGCTTAGAGGGTTACACCCCGCCTCGTGATGAAGATTTAGAATCGATGGCACTCACCTCTGACCCAGGCGTGTTGGAAGTGAATTTACCTCCTGCAGATAACTGGCCTGACTTTGAGCGTGTGATCCGTGGCATGTATCAAAGTGCAGAATCTATTGGGATGCGCGCGCTCAAATACCAACTCAGTGGTCGCCAAGTAAGCACGGGCGGGGGGGCACACATTGTAATGGGTGGGCCAGACTTAGATCATAATCCCTTTATCGAACGCCCAAATTTATTGAGCAGTTTTTTGCGGTTTTTACAGCAGCATCCCTCCCTGTCTTATGCATTTAGTGGCTTGTTCATTGGTCCTTCAAGTCAAGCACCGCGTGTCGACGAGAGCGCCCATGAGCTGCCCTATGAGCTGGAAATAACCCTCAAAGGGATTGAAGAAATGAGTCAACCGGGTCAGCCATGGATGATCGATGCGCTGTTACGTAACTTGCTTATGGATTGGAACGGTAATACCCATCGCGCTGAGTTGAGTGTAGATAAATTTTATAACATTAATACGGGCAATGGCAGGAGCGGCTTAATCGAGTTTCGTGCGTTTGAAATGGTACCCGAGCCTGAGCCATTACTTGCAGCCAACGTGTTGTTGCGTGCTTTGGCGGCCTGTTTCGCAGAAAAGCCTTTCACCTCGCCTCTGATTGATTGGCGTGAGAGCTTACATGACAAATTTATGCTGCCTTATTTCTTACGTCAGGATTTGCACTCAGTCATCGCTTACTTAAATGAGCATGGATTTTCATTCGAGCAGAATGTGTTCGAAGCTCAACTTGATTTTCGATTTCCGCTAGTGACTCAATTTAGCAGCGGTGCAATTAAGTGGACCCTGCGTCATGCGATTGAACCTTGGCCAGTTATGGGCGAACACGAAGGAACAGGACGAGTAGTTGACAGTACAACCGATCGCTTAGAATTATTGGCCGAAGGCGATTTTGCTCAGGCCGGTTTGATTGCCAGTGTGAACGGTATTCGCATACCCCTCCAACAGGTCTCTGAGCATTCAGCTGTAGCGGGGATTCGGTATCGCTTGTTTGATAATCCCTGGGGGCTGCAACCCCATATTACTGCGCATTCACCCCTTAATATTCTTATCATTGAACAGGCAAGCAATAAAGTTGTGCATGCCTTTGATTATGTGAACTGGAAATTATGGGGCGAAAAATATGATGGTTTACCGAGCAACCAGCAAGAAGCGCGAGCAAGGGTCGGTGAACGACTTATCGACCGCTCAGACTTAGTTGGTTCTGAAGCCTCTGTTAGGGATTTACCGCCATCTGCGCGCTTACTTTACACCCTTGATTTGCGCAGACAATAAGGTTTTAAGCTACACCTAGCCTGTAAGCAACATGATCTGATTACAGGCTAGAGCAGATATTGTTTAGTATCGTTGTTTGATATCTGATCACCTCTTTTCCTCAGGAAACACGGACAATGCCACATTCTCTATTATTACAACAGCTGCAATCCATTGCTGGCCAGCAGTTTGTTTTAAGTGATGAAAAAAAATCGCGCCCATATCGATTGGGGTGGCGATCTGGTGGCGGCACTGCCTTAGCCGTGGTGCTGCCTCAAGATTTGCTTAGCTATTATCGTGTATTAAAAGCCTGTGTTGAGTACAAGGCCATTATTATTATGCAGGCGGCTAATACGGGGTTAACCGAGGGATCAACGCCAAGTGGTGATGATTACGACCGCCCTGTTGTGGTCATTAATACTCTCGCCATGGACCAAATAGTGTTACTTGAACAAGGACAACAGGTAATCAGTTTTCCGGGTACAACCTTGTTTAGTTTAGAAAAGAAACTTAAACCACTAGGACGAGCGCCACACTCGGTAATTGGTTCTTCTTGCCTTGGTGCATCAGTGGTTGGCGGTATTGCGAATAACTCAGGCGGCGCACTGATAAAACGCGGCCCTGCCTACACAGAATTGGCCTTATTTGCGCGGATTAACGAGCGAGGAGAATTGCTGTTAGTTAATCACCTAGGCATCGAGCTAGGCAATGAACCTGAAGAGATATTACAGAATTTAATGGCCGGTAAGTTTGCGACCACAAATTTAAAAAAAGGAGTGGCCTTGGCCTCTGATCAAGAGTATCAGGAGCGAGTTAGAGGGGTAAACGAGAACTCACCAAGCCGTTTTAATGCAGACCCAAGGCGTTTATTTGAAGCCAGCGGTTGTGCAGGTAAATTAGCTGTATTTGCCGTGCGTTTAGATACCTTTGCCATGGCCAAACAAGAAAGGGTTTTTTACATTGGTAGCAATGACCCGCTTGTTCTAGGTCAATTACGCCGGGACATATTGCAACATTATCGTCACTTACCTGAGGTGGGTGAATACTTGCACCGAGATATTTTTGATATTTCCGCCAAGTATGGCAAAGATACATTTTTAAGCGTGAAACATTTAGGTACAGACCGCTTACCTGCTATGTTTACCTTAAAAGCTCGAATCGATGGCTGGCTTAAGGACTTACCGTGGTTGCCTGGCCACCTTACTGACAAAGTAATGCAACTCATTGGGCGAGCGTTTCCACAGCATTTACCTAAACGAATGCTGCAATTTCGGGATAAATACGAGCATCATTTAATTCTAAAAATTAGTGACCTCGGTATTGCTGAGGCGCAAGCTCACTTAGCGCGCTTTTTTCAGCAACATCAAGGTGACTATTTCGAATGTGATGCCACCGAAGGCGCCAGCGCCTTATTGCATCGTTTTGCCGCAGCGGGCGCAGCCATGCGATATCAAGTGATGCATCAAGATTCGGTGGGCGAGTTGTTATCATTGGATATCGCGCTGCGACGCAATGATATCGACTGGTTAGAAACACTGCCACCTGACCTTAATCAGATAATCGATAAAAAACTCTACTATGGGCATTTTTTCTGTCACGTCTTTCATCAAGATTACATTTTGAAAAAGGGTGTGGAGGCGAAAAAAGTCAAACAATACATGCTAAAGCTCTTAAATGAACGTGCAGCCAAATACCCCGCAGAACATAACGTGGGGCATTTGTATGAGGCTGAGCAGAGCTTAAGAGAATTTTATCACCAGCTTGACCCTACCAATAGTTTTAATCCCGGCATTGGCAAGACGGATCGCCAGCAGCGTAACTGCAGCTGCCAAGTATAAATATCGTGTCAGAATTTGAGGCTATGCTTAACACTGACTGCAGAACACTGAGACAACCATGAACCTAACTGAAATTATCGCCTTTTTTAATGAACCCTTATTTAACGTTCAAGACAAAGCGATTTCCCTCGCCGATCTTTTGCTCATGCCCACCGCTTTGTTTATTGGTTACTTGCTGATCAGCTGGACCATTAAATTAATCACTACTCGCATGCGCAGTAAAGGTGTTGCGCCTGATGTTGTACATTTAGTTAGACGTATCCTCTTTATCCTGGCCTTTTTAGCGTTATTTATCACTACCCTCGATTTAATTAACGTACCGATTACCGCCTTTGCATTCTTGTCGGGTGCGGTGGCTATTGGTTTTGGCTTTGGGGCGCAAAATATCATTAACAATTTCATCAGTGGTTGGATCTTAATGTGGGAGCGTCCGATCCGCATCGGTGACTTTTTAGAAGTGGGTGATGTGAAGGGCAATGTTGAAGCTATTAATACTCGCTCGACCCGCATTCGCCGTACTGATGGCGTACACATGATGATACCCAACAGTGTGCTATTAGAAAATACCGTGGTCAATTGGACTCTGGTAGACAATATGACGCGCACAACAGTAAGTGTGGGCGTGGCTTATGGCTCGCCGTGTCGTAAGGTGGCTGAGTTAATTGCCCAAGCCGTGGCAGAACAACAAGACGTGTTAACCACACCAGCACCCGTCGTCATTTTTGATGATTTTGGTGATAACGCCCTCATGTTTGTGGTGTATTTTTGGATGAATGCGAGTGTTGAAGGGCATCTACGCATGATCCGTAGCAACATTCGTTACCGTTTAGATGAGCTATTTAATGAGCACGACATTTGTATTGCCTTCCCGCAACGGGATATCCATGTGGATGGGAAGTTAACCATACAAAAGGCGCAAGAGTGTTAGTGTTACTTCTACTTGTCTGAGACCACTATTACTCAGCAAGTAGCTGCTTAGTGCTGCTATACATGGTCCTAAAACAAGCCATTTTAGCCGATTGAACAGGAAATCAGCGGTTAAACACAAATTAGGTAAAAATTAGCGGCTAATTTTAGCTTTTTGGTTATTATCCGTTTTAGTCGAAATGATGTGGTTTAAGGAGGAACGTTGTACAGAAGAATAATATTGATAGGGTGTATCGCACTTTGCGGGTCAATCTTAACCGGTAAAGAAGTTGTCGCCGAACCAATTAAAACCCTGACCTTCGCTGTTAACTCTCCGGGTTCACGCCCCTATGCGTATTTTGATAATGAAGGTCAGCGTTACCACGGTTTAGTGGCTGACTTTTTTGCTTTTACTGCACGAAAAAACCTGCTGAGAGCAAATTTTGTCGATTCTAATCGAACACGAAGTGAGCAGTTTTTAAACGAGGGCAAAATCGATATTTTATTAGCGAATACCAATTGGTTTGCTAATAGTGAAAATTTAATATCGAGTATGCCTATTATGCAGCACCAGTCATATTTATATGGCTTACGCCCATTTTCTGAAAATTTTTCTCTTGAGTCGCTAAACCATAAACGAATATGTACCCGCACTGGTTTTGTGTATACCGGATTGGCGCCTTTCTTTCAGCAACAAAGCCTGATTAGAGTGGATTCAAGTAATCAAACTGCAATGGCGGCTATGTTGGCGAAAGGCCGCTGTGATTATGCTGTCATGAATAACTACAATGCAGCGTTGACCTTTTCAGACGCCCAGTTTTGTACTGTTACTATTTATCAATCACCGACGCCAACAAGTGCTGTGCCCTTGTCTTTCGTCATTCGTCGGGATATGCAGTCGGTTAAAACGATCATTGACCAACAATTACAGGCTTATATTGACAGCGGAGAGTTTACTGAGTCTCTTAAGTTTCACTCCAAAGACCTACACTTTCCCACAACAGCGACTTGCAGAGCAAAGTAATAGGCCTACGCTTTTTTGGTTTTTTGCTTAAATATGGGGTTAAGTATCTGATCATACTCATCTATTTTAGCGACTTGAGCTTCAGTTAAAGGACAGTCACTTACTAAGCTTTTGCACTGCTCATACACGTTAACGTGCTCATCTTCCAAGCGTATATCAACCGCGATTTTAGCAATGACTTTAAGCAAACTTAGCGCAATATTGGTATTTTTAGGCGTTAATACGAGAGCTTGTTTTAATAGTTCGTAAGACGGTTTGTAACGTTTACTGCGATAGTGGGCTGAGGCCATATCAACCAGTTCTTTGGGCGAATAATGAATTGAGGCTCGTTCTTTGCTCTCTTGTTCTATGTATTCGTTTATTACTTGGGCAGTAAAAGAATCACCTTCTATTTGCGTTTTAATATCGTCTAACAAGGCCAAAGACTGTTCCCAGTAGCCGAGTTCGTGAAACGCCTTTACCTTGTCTAAGGTATCTTCAATAGAATGATGTTGTTTGATATTGAGCAACTCTGAAACAATGGCTTCGGCGGCTTTTTTGTCATTTTTTAAATTAAGCATACGGGCGCTAATTACACTGAGTTGCTCGCCCAGTTGGTTTTGTGCGCCAAAGTCACTTTGTAACTTAACAAGGTCTCGCTCAGTTTTACTTAGTAATTTAATACTTTCAGGCCCTGACAGCGTACCGGCTAAATCGATAGCTGCCCGGATTACATTTAAGCTTAAATGAGGTGAATCGTGTATCGAATTTTTGGCATATTTGGCCATATTCTGAGTGGCCATATACTGGCCCTGGCGATCATGATTTAGTCGGGCTAAGTTCCATGACTTTTTATTTCTGGCAATATTACGAGGAGCAAGTTTGGTTGCCTCTTTGATAATTTCGTAGCCTTTTTCGTAGTTTTCTTTTTCGATGTAGTACTCGGCTAATACATCGTAGGCCGTAAATCGGGTGTCATCTCGCTCTAACAGTTGATTGAGTAGCGCTTGTGCCTCTGCAAATTTATCTTGTTTGAGTAAGCTGCGTGCTAAGTTGACTGAAATCCAGCCGTATTTATATTGCCCAAGTAGTTTTTTATACAGGTTTTCGGCCTGCTCAAATTGTAAAAGTGATAGCAGACAATCGCCAATCACTCGATTTATTTGTGGATGGAACTGAGCCAGCACGGGGTCAGCAAGTTGACGCTCAGCATAATAAATGGCTGTGGCATATTCTTGCTTGTCTACGCAAAAATTCAGGCGATAGAGGCGTTTTTTAATTTCGAATAAATAACTAAAACGTTTTTCAATCTTATGGCGATCTAAGGGCTTAACCCAAAAATCACTGGGTTGTAGTTCAACGACACAATTAACTAAACCAGAGGACGTGTCGGCACTTAAAAATACCACAGTGGTGGTTTTAGTAATAAAACCCTTGAGTTTCATTTCTTCTAATAAGTTAAATCCGTCTTTGTCACTTTTTACGTCAAATGAAATAAGCACCACATCAAAAGTCATTTCTTCACATAAACGAAGCGCAAAATAGGCATTTTCAGCACTTTGAACATGTTTGATATTCAGTTCCATCAACGCTGACTTGATGACATCGTGCACAAGTGTTTGTCCGTCGATAATCAAGACCTTTTGTGCTTCAAGGGGCTTTTGTGGGGGTATTTCTATCACGTCTTAGTTTTCCAATTTTCTTCGGTTTTTAACAACTTCCAGTGAGTGCCAATAGACTCAACACTAAGACCATCAATTTATGGGCAAGTAATCGTGTAACTTAGCCCTTAACTTTACTCAGCGCAATACATCGATTGTTAAATTGTAATATATGAAAGGACAACATGAAAATCGCGCGCTAACTGGGTATGGCGGGTGCTATCTCGGGCTTGTTGCTCGCAAAGCGCAGGGTTTGAAGCAAAATCAACTGCTGACGACAAACAATAGCGGATGCGGCGGGATATACCTAATACACTCCCGCACTCGTGACAGTTAGTTAATGATAGGTAGGCCCCATGCTTGTTGTTTTGCCAAATACTCTGCTTTTGGCAAGGCGACATAGCGAGGGCTTTTTGTCGGATCTAACCAAGCCAAGAGGCGGTCCATGTCGGGCTCTGACATCGCAGTACAACCTGCTGTTGCCACACCAGGACCAAACCACATATGCAAAAAGATACAGCTACCTTGCCCACTAATATTGGCCACATTGTGGTCAAGTACAATGCCCTTTTTGTAGATGTCTTGATTATTGTTATGAATATCGCGGCGCATGGGTTCAGTCGAGTCTTTAACCGCGTCTTTACCCACCAAATTCTCATCAACTATTTGGTTATAAAAAGAAGAACCATTCACATCAATGCAATAGTTACTGGCGGTCATAGGGGTATAAGGCATAGCAGTATTTAACTGTTCTAGGTAGCCAAAGGTATGGCTTAGATCAAAAACACCAGCAGTGGCTTTACCATCTCCTTCTTGTTTGTAATAGCCCTTTTGCGCTGAGTGCAATCCTAAGCCCCAAGCGAGTCCGGTGCGACCGATATTGACAGCAAAGGCTTCATCAACCGCTTGCCAGTGATTATTTTGCCACTCAAATTTCTGTAAGGTGGCCGTGTTCGCTTCCCAATCATCCGCAATAACTAATACAAGTTGCTGGGTATCAACACGCTGCAGCAGGGGCAAGTCAGTTTTAGGCTGACTTACGCAGGCGCTAAGTAAACTTGCCACGCTAAGGCTTAGCATAATAAGGGTGTTGCGTAAGGTTAAAAAGGCCATGTTAACTCCTGTAAACCGTTAATTCCGTCAATGCCTAAACCGTGGCCTTGACCTAATTGAATATGTGAGTGGTTAAAATTAACGCCACCTACAACAGGATCATATTTACCCAGTGTCGGGCCGTCTAAGTCAATCAAGGTAATACTAGACGCTTTGGCACTTGCTAAATGTGCAGCAGCAGCAACACTGATACTACCTTCAAGCATACAGCCAATCATACAGGGAATGGCGTACAATTCTGCCAAGTCAGCGATTTTAATGGCATTGCTCAGTCCTGCACTTTTCATCAGCTTAATGTTAATGATATCTGCCGCACCTGTGCGGATCAGTTCGATGACCTGCAGCGCAGAAAAAGCGCTTTCGTCGGCCATGACTGGTGTAGTAATACGTTCGCTAATATAACGCAAACCGTCGATATCTTTATTTTTCACGGGTTGTTCAATCAGTTCAAGCTCAACTCCGCGGTGCTCTAATTTTTGCATCGCATAGACGGTCTGCTTGGCAGTCCACCCTTGGTTTACATCAAGTCGCATAGTCGCTTGTTTGTGCAGGGCTTGATAGAGGGTACTGACTCTGTTGATGTCGTCTTCGATATCAGTACCAATCTTAATTTTAAGTATGTCAAAGCCTTGGGTGATAGCGAGGTGGGCGTCAGCCAACATTTTATCGATATGATCAACGCTGATGGTTACATCTGTACGAAGTTGGGTTTTTCCGCCGCCTAAGACCTTATAAAGAGGCGCTTGAAAGTGCTTTGCCCATAAGTCGTATATGGCGATTTCGATGGCCGCTTTAGCGCTACTATTACCGATGATGGCATGTTGGATACGTTGGCATATCGTATTAAGCTCTTCGATATCCATACCAATAATTCGCGGCGCGATCACATTGGCGATGGCATAAAACATTGAGCCATGAGTATCGCCGGTAATCACTGGTGTGGAAGGGGCCGCACCATAACCAACTTGGCCACAGTCGGTTTCGACTATCACCACTAAGTCACAAATATCTTGTACGGTGCGAACGGCCGTTTTAAACGGTGTTTTTAATGGTACATCTAACTTAGCAAAGCGAACTGCGGTGATTTTCATAGACGTTTAACGCTCTTGTTTGCTGGTCAGGGTAATGCGTTTAATATTATAGATTTTGTCTAGATAAGTCGTTTGTTTGTTTAACTGTAATTTAATTAAAGGCGTAACCGATACGGCGTTTAAAACACCACTGTAATAATCGCCATCGGGTGTCCAATAAGCTAAGCCTTTAACATCATGGATGACAAAAGGTTGACCGTTTTCTTTGCCTAAATACACCATAACATGACCAGGAATATAGATGAGATCGCCAACCTGTAATTGATCGATAACCGCCATTTTTGCTGCAACTTCAGTTGAGGCATTGAAACGAAAATTAGTACCGTATTCTCCCTTGCCTTGTTGGCCTGAATTACGGGGCATTAAGATACCGAACGTTTTATAAATTTCGCCTACAAAGCCGGTGCAATCGCGGCCATTATAGTCGTGTCCCCAGCCATAACGTTCTCCTAAAAACTTAAACGCCTGAGCAATAACATGCTTTGGGGTAAACTCAAGGTAACCTTGCTGGACATCTTGAGTGCGCCCAATTAATGCGGTTTTAAAACTAAGGCTGCCGTCCTCGTTTCTGGTGGGCAACTCAACTTCATAATTGCCCGCGGTACTTTGTCCGTATAATTCTTTGTGCTGTTGTCCAGCACTTAGTAGTGGCAATTTGACGCCCATATCCAATTGTACTTGCGAGATTTTTGGCTCATTAGGCACATAAGAGGTGAAGACTTTTGCCCCTGTTATCATTAAAAAGTCGCTCTGATCAGTGTACTGAATCAATGCTTGTTTATCACCAATGGCAATAGCCTCTTGCTCTACCCACGCGAGATAGTTGTAGTTTTGCACCAAAAACCACTTATTGTCGGTACTGCTAAGCAATATAGCGACCGCTTCACCCGGGAACACTGCGGTTTCTTGAAAGCGGTCTAGATCAAGATCCATTTGCTCGTTGTAAACTTTATCGAGGGTGGGAAAGGTGCGCATGGCTGAGCGTTTCACTACCAGACCAAACTGCACCGCATTCATTTTTTTTATGGATTGAGTATTAAGGTTGTCGAGATAGTGTTGAAAATGCGATTGGGTCAGTTGTGTGCCATCGGCGTAAAACCTTGCACTGCTTGGCACTGCGCTTATACGGGATAGTTTTCCTAGCAGCTCAACCTTACTAAGACTATCTGCTGTTTGTAGAGGTTGTACCATGTGTTCATTGTGGGTAAATAGTAGCTGATTAAAGGCTTTAACTTGGCTGTTTTTCATCGACATCCATTGATCCTGTGTCAGCTTTTGCTGCCAATATTGCGCATTGAGTTGTTTATCGGAGATATCTGGAATGTTGCTCGCACCATGAGTCATGTAACTGAAACAACTTAACGTGAGCATCATGACTACTCGACGCCAAATGCCTTTGTAGCAGGGCGTTACATTGCGATTTGTTCTTAATGCACTGAACATATTTTTTTACTCATTTTGGTTAGGCGTGTGGGCACAGATGCAGCTAAACCCACGATTAATGCTTTTGAACAGACAAATTAGCCTTACAGTAAAGTAAGTATGCAAATCGATTGCCTAAATAATATAGTATTCTGGTAATAGGTTATCATAGGAATATTTATTTCAACAAGGCTTAGCTGCAAATAGTGTTAGTCGCTCAAATTGGTTTTAAAGATTGACTATCAACAGGCTTACTTGTTTACTAATAAATTATTCTTTATTTTCTGTTATTTTTGAATAGAGTAGCTGATTCGTTAGCAACTTAGTGCGCGTCATTCAGGCCTAAAAGGGATGCAAAATGCAATGTTTGTTCACTTACCAATGGGGTGAGTTATTTCACCTATGTCAAGTACACAATAAGGAGAAGGCAGCTTGATTACTTCATCGTTTATCTACGTTACGGCATTACTCGTCATTGCTGCTTCGCTTAAGTTACTGGAAACCAACACTCGTTGGCGTTTATTTGAGTATTTACCTGCCATCGTGTCGTTATATTTTGTTGTCATGTTGTGCTCGACCTTTGGCGTGTGGGAAAAAACCGAAGAGATTAACAACGCCTATAAAATGTTGCGCAACAATTTGTTACCGGCCATGATATTTTTGATGTTATTGGATGCTGACTTACGGCAAATCAAGCAATTAGGCGGCAGAATGTTGCTGGCCTTTGTTATTGCCGCAGTGAGCATCGGTATTGCCTTTGTGATCGCATTTACCGTTTTTCAAGGGTATTTGCAGCCTGGAGCTTGGAAAACCCTGGCAGCCTTAAGTGGCAGTTGGATGGGGGGCACCGGCAACATGGTTGCGATTCAATTGGCGTTAGACGTACCGGATTCAAGTATGGGCTATACCCTGTTGATCGATTCTATCGATTACGCCATGTGGGTCATGTTCTTGTTGGCCTTAGTGCCTCATGCAAAACGGTTTAACCGTTGGGTAAAGGCAGATAGTCAGTTTCTCGAAAAAATTGGCGCTAACATCGAGTTGGACAACGAACAAGGTCCTGTTAATGCTGGCGGATTATTAATTTTACTAGCCATTGCTTTGTTAATGTCAGCTTTAGCACAAAGTGCTGCTCAGCTTTTACCGACGTCTGCGTACTTTACCAGCACAGCCTGGACGGTGTTAATTGTGACTTTGGCTGGTGTCATCTGTGCAATAACGCCTTTGGCTAAAATCGCAGGCGCCAGTCAGTTGTCGATGTTAATGCTGTATTTAATTATTGCGCTGATTGCGTCACGGGCTAATTTTGCTGAACTCACACAGGCTCCGGTTTACATTATTTTGGGCCTCGTCATACTGGCGATACATGCTTTAATTATGGTCGTGATGGCCAAATGGTTGAAGCTCGATCTGTTTACTTGTGGTGTGGCTTCTTTAGCTAATATTGGTGGTGTGGCGTCAGCCCCTATTTTAGCTGCATCTTATTCCAAGGCCTTGATCCCAGTTGGCGTATTGATGGCCATGGTGGGCTATATAATAGGTACTGGTGGCGGCTTGCTGGTGGGCAAAATTCTATCTTTTATTGCCAGCTAAGAGGTTCAAAAATTCTGTTGCAGCACTAGGGCTTTTCTTGTGGCACACTGCGATATTTTCCCTAGTACTGCTTTTAAAGGATAACCATGCACCAGCCATCAGCAACAGAACAGGCAGCATCAATACTGCTGGCAAGGCGTCTAAACGCACAAAAAGGTGAGGTGCTAGCTGCTCATTGCCGCCCTACTGACAATCAAAGCGCCTTTGCCATACAGCAGGCAGTCACGCAATTATGGTGCGAACAATGCAAAGACAGTGTAGGTGCATGGAAGTGTTTGCAGCCCATTGAGGGTAATTGGGTCGTTGCGCCTATTTTTACCAGCACCATTGATACTATCGCACCTGTTAGTTTGTGGCCTGACAACAATGTGGCGCGGATTGAACCTGAGTTAGCCTTCTATTTTGCCCATGCCTTACCTGTGCGCGCAGAGCCTTATTTACCCGCTGAAATTGATGCTGCTATTGGCCGTACTCATATGGCCTTAGAGCTTATTTATAATCGGTATGTGCCCACTGCCCCTATTCATCACTTTGATAAATTAGCAGATGGTTTGGTTAATCAAGGTTTGTATGTAGGCCCACAAGTTGATGCTGAATTGGCGAAACAGGCCAGTAATATTGATATCACCCTTAGTTATGCCGATCAAATTCAGCCCTACAGCGCTAAACACCCTAACGTAATCCCGCGCGCACCCTTGTATTGGTTGGTAGAGTTTTTACGTCAGCAGGGCATCGGTATCGAGGCCGGGCAAGCTGCCATTACAGGCTCTTATGCAGGGGTGTTTGATGCACCTATCGCATGCGATATGACGATCAAGTATGCAGGCTTAGGCGAGATGCACGTGCATTTTAAAGCGAAAACCCAATAGTCTTTCAATGCTAATGGTCGATTGAGCTGCGAGCAATCAAACTTATTCTTGCATCGCAACGTATATCCACTAAACGTATGAAAGGACGACCAATGAAAAATCTTATTCTGGCTTTGTTTTTGAGTATTGGCTTGATGGGGTGTTCAAGTTATGAACACCCTGGCCAGCTTGCAGTTGGTGATGCCATGTTAGTGGTGACGGGGCAAAGTCTAGCGGGTGAAAAGGTCACTATTCCCGATGATTTCAAAGGCAGCAAAACGTTGCTGTTATTCGGTTACAAGCAAGACAGTCAATTTGATATCGACCGCTGGCTTATCGGTTTGGACATGACAAACACAGCCCTTAATGTGTACGAGATCCCCACCATTCAGGGCATGTTTCCCCGAATGTTCAGCACCTTTATTGACAGTGGTATGCGCTCAGGTATTCCAAAAGAGTTATGGAAAGGGGTCGTGACGGTGTACGAAGACGGCGACAAAGTGCAAGAATTCACCGGAAATCAAAAACCCAATAATGCCCGGGTGATGTTATTAGATGAACATGGCACTATTATCTATTTCTATGACAGGGGGTTCGCGGTTGATGCCTTAAATGCTGTCAGGGCACTGCTGTAAAGAATCGACCAGAAAACTTAATTGTTAGTACTTACTTACTTCTAAATTCGACGTAAATCTATTTTTAGCACGATCGGCTTCTTATTTAAGGAGCGGGTTGATTGCCTCTTTCTCTCATCCAGACGTTTCTTATTTCGTTTTGTGATGCGACAATCCATTCATCATACCGATACAACTAAGGTCCATGTGACCAACACCGGATATTCATGACTTGGGTAGTATGTACCGTTTTTGCCACGTTTATGCAGGCGTGGCGCAATGCCTTTCAGAGTCAACTCGGGCAAACCGTTAAAGTCACGGGGGTAACGCTTGCGCGTTTTATTTGGGCGGGACCCATAGCTGCGATCTATCTTGGTTTGCTGTATGCCTTTGAGCCCGTTGCGATGCCGATTTTTAACACTCAATATTGGCTGTACATTATTGGCGCAGCGGTGACGCAGATCGTTGCAACTAGCTTAATGGTTAGGCTTTTTAAGATGAATAACTATGCGATAGGCGCTGGACTGGCAAAAAGCGAGGCCATTGTTGCTGCTGTGTTGGGGATGTTGTTTTTTGGTACAACCTTGTCATTTTTTGGATGGCTAGGGGTTTTTATCGGTGGCTTGGCGGTATTTTTGATGAGTGCAGTCAAGGGTGTTAAAGGGCTATCACTAGCAACTGTTGCGATGGGTTTAGCGTGTGGCAGTGCCTTTGCGTTAACTTCACTGTGGGTTAGAGAGGCCAGTTTGCAGCTAAATTTATCCTTTCCTTACAGCGCCGCTTGGGTATTAGTTATGGTGATCAGTCTGCAAACATTGGGCTTGGTCAGTTACTTATGGCTCAATGACAAGGGGACATTACGGGCCCTAATGCAACGGCCAAAATTAACCTTACTGACCAGTGTTAGCAGCTGTTTAGGCTCAATCGGCTGGTTTAGTGCAATGTCGATTCAAAATGTGCCCTATGTAAAAACCTTAGGGCAAATCGAAATCTTTTTCACCTTACTGATTTCAAGCTATTGGTTAAAACAAAAAGTGCAAATCAAAGATGCCTTTGGTTTGGTTTTAATTGCCTTAGCTGCATTATTGGTTATCTGGGGATAGCTCGCCTTTCATTCAGATTCAATGATTTTAGTAAAGTTTAAGTCTTGAAAATCATAGCTAAAATCGATGTCACTTGACTCTGGTAACATAGTCATGCCACTTACCTCACCTTTTTGATTGCGGGTAAAGTGCATTATCGCATCCGCTTCTAAGCTGCGATCGTGCCAACGGATAAGCAACGAGTCATGGCCAAGGCGGTACAAACTGCCGATTAATTTTTCTACTCGTTGTGAGTGAATCAGCAGACTGCCATCGGCTTGCGTTGCTATAACAAAGCGGCCTAACCATGGATCGACATAGGCACCAAGAAAGTCCCTGTTTTCTGACTGATTTATGTTAGCTATGGGGTAGCTCTCTAGGGGGGGAGTATTCGTTTTTTGGCTGGCTTGAGGCGAAGGCTTTGGGCTAAATTCGGCCATCCAATCGGTTTGTGTATCACCCAAAAAAGGTTTCATGATGGAATACATCAGAGCACTGCGTGCCGCGCTCGACTGCTGGTTGGTTAGCACAACAAAGCCTAAATCTAATTCGGGAAATAAACTCACAAAAGAATACATACCGGCCAAACTGCCCGTATGATGCACTTGCAATGTACCGTTCATATCATTCACCCGCCAACCTAATGCATAAGCACTAAAATGGCTGTTATCTCGGCGTTTACTGCTGGCAGACAAGGGCATAATGGTTTGAGGTTGCCACATCATCTTATGCTGCGCTTGACTAAATAAACCTTGCTTGGCGTCAATTTTGCCTTCAGCTAGTTGCACTGTTACCCAGCGCAGCATATCGTTGAGGCTACATTGAATACCACCAGCAGGCGCTGATACGCTTGGCTTGCTGTAATCAATCGCGCGTATTATGGCCTGTAGCTTGCCGTTAACCATGCCATGTGGGGTGGCAAGGTCTTGTTGTTTGGCTTCGCTCACTTGCCCAGCAAAACAGTGGTTCATGCCAAGAGGGCGCATAATGCGCTGCTCAACAAATTGCTCCCAACTTTGTCCAGTAACGGCAGGAATGATTTCTCCTGCAACGATATAAAGTAAATTGTCGTAGGCGTAATCTGCGCGAAATTCACCAGCGGGTTTCAGATAACGTAGATTATGCATTACTTCTTGGCGGCTAAAGCTGGAGGGTTCTGGCCACAACATTAAATCGCCTGCGCCTAAACCTAAACCACTACGATGAGTTAACAAATCGATAAGGGTAAATTGCCGACTGACCCAAGGGTCATATAGCTTAAAATCCGGCAAATAACGTTGTACCTTGCCATGCCAACTAATTTTACCTTCGTCGACCAAAATCGCTAAGGCAGCGGTGGTAAACGCTTTGGTATTAGAGGCTATTTTGAAAATACTGTCAGCGTCAATAGGGTCGGGTTTACCAAGGGTTTTGAGCCCAAAACCTTTGGCGGCAATCACTTGGCCGTTTTGAACAATACCAATGGCCGCGCCTGGTACTTGAAAATGCTGCATGATAGCGTTAATTTTATCTTCGTTTATTGCCTCTGCCTGACCATTCATGGTGATACACCCAGCTAACAAGAATAGGGCTATACGAACCTTATTTCGCTTAATCATTTGTAACTCCTATGGACGTTCAAGTAAGGCTTCATAGACCAAACTGATCACGCTACCGTATTTACCCGTTTCAAATAACTTGCCGTTAAACTCGCGGCCCTTACCTGCTTCGCGCTCAACAATTTTACTGTGCCGAGCATTAGTCAGCAAAATAATGGCTAGATCGTATGCGGGGTCGATGACTGTCACCGTGCCTGTCCAGCCGGTGTGACCATAGGCATAAGGGCTAGCATAGGGCCCAAAGTGCCACTTACTTTGACCTTGATCAGCTCGGCGCCAGCCTAAACCAAAACTACTGTCTCCCTCTTCTGGTTTAGTGAATTTAGCTAAAACTGCGCGGTCAAATACCTTAACACGGCCGTAACCACCGCCATTTAATAGCGTTTGAGCAAGAACGGCTAAGTCGTCTACGTTAGAGAATAAACCGGCATGGCCAGCAACACCTGCAAAAGAGTGAAAGGCTTTTTCATCATGCACCTCACCTTGTAATACATGCTTTCTCACATTAGTAAAGTCTACTGAGCCGTCACGGGTATTCCCCTGAATTTCAGTGGCGGCAAACTGCTGTGGTGCAAAGCCCTTATGCAAAGGGTTAAACAAGGTATTGCTTAGATTAAGTGGATGATAAATATCTTGTTCAACGTAGCGGTCTAGCGACATTTGGGTCACCCGTTCTACAAGTAAACCTAACAACATGTAATCTGTGTCACTATAAATTGCTTTGGTTTGACGCCCGGTTTCAAAGGGCACACGACTGAGCAATAGGTGCTCAGTTTGTGCTTTATTTTGCGAGAAAAAGCGCGAACCAAGCTCGTTATCCTTGGTAAAAAAACGCACTTGAGGCGAATACCCCGCGGTATGAGTTAATAAATCTCGCACTAAACGGCTTTCTCGTCCCTGGCCTTGGTATTCTGGCAAGTATTCACTTAAGGGGCGAGTGACATCTATCTTACCTTCTGATACCAACTTCATTAGGGCAAAGTTGGTGGCAAACATTTTGGTGTTTGAGGCTAAATCAAATAGCTGGTTAGTCTGCATCTTTACGGCTTGATCAAGGGGCAATCCACCATCAGCAAATTTGCGGGCATAACCATAAGCACTGCGTTTTATAATCTTGCCTTCTTTTACTACCAACAACACTGCACCCGGAAAACCGTCGGCGACATCTTGATTAATAAGCTCATCCACTTTGGCAAATGTAGTTAGGTACTGTCCAGTGGCATCGTGCAAGGTCGGATAGGGGATCATGACCTTAACCGAGCTCCCTTCTGGTCGTACGTTTTCTACTTTTAAGGTGTTTTCACCTGTTTTTGTGCGCCTCGCTAAGCTGTATTCATAACGTTGATAAGGCTGTAGCGCATTTTCTATATTGAGTTTTTGACCATTGATATAGATGTCGGCACTTTGTGCATCAATATTGTCAATAATGATCTGACCTTCACCTTTGTATTCCTTAAACACCGTGCGATCGTTTACCCATTCTCTGGTGCTGCGATCCACAGTGGGAAACAACTCGTTTACCTGATAATAAGCTAAGGTACGAGGTGCTACAGGCGGCATTTTTTCTGCTTCGTAGCGTTTCATCAGGGCGTCGATACGACTTGGAAAATACTTTTCAATTAATGCAAATAGCACTGCCGCGGTTTTGCTATCTAACTTACCGCTAACTGACCAAGGCAAAAAATGCATCTGAAAGGCTGATAAAGTATCGAAGGTCGCGCTATCAATTATCCCCGTTTCGGTTATTCCGTAACCATAGCGGTTCAAGGCATGCTGCATTAAGCCAATGCTGATGGGAGACTGATTAAATATCTGCCAATATTTTTGTAAGGTATCGTTGTCGTACCAGGCACCAATACCTGCTTGATATAATTGGTACCATGGAAACCGAGGGCCAGGGTCATTTTTACGGGTTGGTGCAATATCAGAATGACCCACTACCGCAGTGGGTGAAATATCTGGGTTGCGAGCCAGAATATCTTGGGATAGCTTGATTAATAATTCGATTTGTTTTGGATCGTAGTCAGGAAACACACACAGTCTGTCAATGGAGTTTTCCCGCTTTGAGCCAAAATTGCTGGCTTCGTCGCGCATACAATGAGGCACATTGACGATTTCGATGCCGATACTTTGGTCGTTTAAATCTTCACGCCCTTGCCAATAACTATTGCCAGCGTGCCATGCTCTGCCTGACTCTTCCACTAACTGAATGACTTTTAATTCACTGTCTTGATAACTCGGATCGTTACGCTCAGGAATTAGGTAGTGTGAACTTAAGCCCCCTTCTTCTACTAAAGCCTTGACCGATTTTTGATAATCAATCGCCGTATAATGCATGACTAAAAATTTAATACGCTGACTGTAATTTTTAGACTGCATGTAAGATAAAGGCAGGCTTGAACAACTTACCACTAAACACAGTAAGGCCACGAGTCCTAATGATTTACCACTAGTCCCTCTGCTCATTAAACCAAACAAGGTTAATAATGCGCGCAATTGCATGATAAAGCCCACCTAAAGAATAAAAAATTATAAAAAATATATCACTTGTGAATAAATATTCTACACAGAATTGCAGGCTGATTGTAACTGATTATTGCAAATATTCTTGGATTTTAAGCTGTTAAACACTGTTATTGCCTCATTTCATAAAGAATTATGTATTCCCTTATTATCAATTCAAATGAAGTTATAATTTATTACTATATTTAACTCTAAGTGGAAAATATTATTCTTGACCTGATTGGCTAATATTTGTTAAATGAGGTGGCTCCTAGCAAAAAAGGAGTCAGTAAAAGTAAAGCGGATCGAAATAAGCAGGTAAGCCGCTCAAAGCATAATTAAAAAAATACCAGGTGGAACACATGTCAACACAACACATACATTTTATGAAAAGACGCCTACATCAGGCTGTACGCAGAGCATGGAGTGCTCCTGCCGCATCTATTTCAGCTGTTATGCTGACAGGAGCGCTTATGAGTGCCCCGGCTATCGCCCAGCAATCGGGTAGCATAAAGGGTAAAGTGACAACTGAAGTGTCAGATATTTCGGTTGCTAATGTGACGGTGACCGCCAGCAGCAGTGTTATGCCAAAACCCCGTACAGTCACCACCAAAGCGGATGGTTCATACAATTTGCCCGCCCTAATGCCGGGTGAATACACGCTTACATTTACTTCTGCTGATGGCACTGTTCGTCAAACTACAGTGCAAGTTTTGCTTGAGCAATCTTCTAGCGTGAATGTGGCGTTTGAGAGTGCGCCCGCAAGCAATACTGAAGTTATTTACATAACAGGCTCTAAAGTTATTCGCGAAGGTGATTCGTCGTTGACTAACTCTTTAGGTCAAGATGCGGTATCTAAAATCCCGTCTGGCCAAGATTACCGTGACCTGTTGTCGTTGATCCCAGGTGTTCAATATTCCGAATATTCTACTCTTGGTCCATCAGCCGGTGGTTCTGGCCGAGATAATAAATATGGATTTGATGGCGTAGATGTTTCATTACCGATGTTTGGTAACTTAGCATCAGAACCATCTACTCATGACATAGCTTATGTATCGATTGACCGCGGTGGCGCTAAAGCAATTGGTTTTAACCGATCTGGTGGTTTAGCCATTAATACGGTGTCGAAATCGGGCACCAACGAATTTCATGCAAACATAGAGTACCGTACTCAGCCTAAAAGCTTTGTTGCAGATAAAGATGATGCTGACGGTACGAAATATACTGATGATAAAACATGGATTACAACCAGTTTAAGTGGTCCACTAATCCAAGATGAATTGTTTTTCTATGGTTCATATTATCGACCCGAAGTAGAGCGGGCTAACAAAGAAACGGCCTATGGCCCAGTCAAAGACTATAAAAGTGTACGTGAAGAATACTTCGGAAAATTAACGTGGGCGCCTACAGACGATTTACTGTTTAATTTAAGCTTACGGACTTCTGACAACGAAGGGAAAGGTGAGTCGTTGGGCTCATTTGACCAAGACTCTACTTCGTCGGGCTCTTCTGCTAATCAGGATATCTATACCTTTGATGGTTCGTATTTAATCGATGATTACACTACGTTAACATTTCAGTACAGCGACTACAGTTATGAAACAGCAAGCCGCGCAGATAATTTAATTCCTGATGTGACGCCTCGTATTGGTGAATCTCTTGATCTTACTGCGCTGGATACCTTAGGTCAGTTTAGCGTTCCAGATTTACGTCCTGAGATTGCCGGTTTTGATAACGATGCTGCACAGACGCTGATTAACCAATATGGCTATATTAATGATGAAGGTGTGTTAACCGGCGGAGGGTATGTAGGGGTAGGTGCAGGGATTGCAAATCAAGATTTTTACCGCAAAAGCTTCGAAGTTAAACTAGATCATGAAACCGAACTAGCGGGTATGCAGCATACCTTACATGTAGGTTTCCAATGGAAAGAAGGCAAAGAAGTCTTGTCTCGTTTATCCAACGGTTGGGGAAATATTAGTTTTGCTGGCGGTTTGAGGCCTGACAATTTTGAAACTGACATCCCAATTTACTATACCGCCGTTGTAGAACAAATGAGTTTGGAGAGCAGCGCGGGTGATGTCGTACCACCTATCACCTCTGTAGCTAAATCCTACAACTTAGAGTTTAACGATACGATCATCGATGGAAACTTTACCTACAATGTTGGTTTTATTCTTAGCAATGACATTTGGTATGGCCAAGGTCTTAAGGAAAACTCAAGCACCCCTTCTGGCTATGAGCTTGCGCCGGGTCATCAATACAAAATGTATGAACTAGATTTTACCGACATGATTCAGCCACGTTTGGGCATAACGTGGGCATATAACGGCGAGGATACAGTATTTGCAAACTTTGCGAGTTATAACCCTGAAGCATCTTCATTGGCACGTGCAGCATCATGGGCAAGAAACAGCCAAGCAACCCAATTAGTTTACTTTGATGAAAATGGCGACTATGTGGGTAACACAGGGGCCTCTGGCTCTTCAGGTAAGTTTTTCCAAGATGACCTTAAAGCCAGACGAACTGATGAGATTACTGTAGGGGTTAATCAAACCATTACTGATGAATTTGTCATGCGCACTCACGTACGTCAACGTAAGGCATTTCACCCATGGGAAGATATGCCAAATGATGCGCGATTATACGGTGAATATGGTCCTTTTGGTGGCGTTCCAGCGAATATAGCAGCTAATGGATTGTATATTCCTGACTTACAAACCTACCGTGATGATGTTGGTGGTTCTTCTTACGTTATTGCCGAATTAGATGGAGCTAAAAATACCTATTATGAATTCAGTGTTGAAGGTGAGTACGTCGGAGACAATCTATATTTGAATGCCTCTTATGTATGGAGCCATTATTTTGGTAACTATGATCAAGATATAACGAGTACTGCATCTGACGGTAATTTATTCATTGGCTCGTCTAACTTAGGCGATGGTAAGGGGCGGATGTTGTGGGATGGTAAATACGGTAAATTACACGGTGATAAACCACACGTTTTTAAAACGATTGGTTACTATACGACTGATTGGAATGCCGATATTGGCTTTAAATTTCTCTACCAATCAGGTGACGTTTGGGAAGCATGGGATGGCACGGTATATGGTTATTCTAGTTCAACTATTCGTTATTCAGAGCCTGCCGGTAGCCGTAGAGAGCCAAGTCATTGGCAGTTGGATTTAAATTATGCACAGAATTTCAATCTAACAGATGACATTGTGTTGAAGTTTAAAGCCGATCTATTTAACGTATTTGATAACCAAACCGGTTACAACTACAACCCAGTGGTTTCAAGCTCTACCTTTGGTGAAGCGCGTAACTTAATCAATCCCCGTAGACTGCAACTGTCGGTCAACATTGGTTTTTAATTTACGACAATAAGCTGTTTTGTGGCTTATATCATCAAAAAATCCCCGCACTTTGCGGGGATTTTTATGCAACATAATAGGAACGTTAAGGTGATAAATTCATCAATCTCACAAAAACTAATCGCAGTATTACTTGGCGCACTATCTTGCGTTTCTTGTGCTGTTAAGCAACCCGCTGATACGCAACTAAGGGAGTATGTGGCCCAAAAGTTGATGTTAGATCTGCGTTATTATTGTGATGATGAGCTCGATACCAGCTGCAACACACCGCTGACAACCTTGCCCAAAGAGTTGAGCAAGATGATCAGTGATACAGGCATTGGTGGAGTCGTGTTGTTTGCTGATAATTTAGATAACACCGAACAAATGCTGAGGCTAAACTATGCTTTACAACAAGCGGCGCAGCGTGGTGGTCACTCACCCCTATTTATTGCCATTGACCAAGAAGGTGGGCGAGTGGTGCGTATTCCGCAAAACCTAGCGACCTCGTTTGCTGGCAATATGGCTATCGGCGCTACCTATGCGCAGCATGGCGATTATTTTGCGCGCCTCAGCGGTGAAATTATTGCTAAGGAGCTGCTCTCGCTTGGCTTCAATGTAAACTTTGCACCTACAGTAGATGTAAATGTAAATCCGCTTAACCCAGTGATCAACGTGCGCTCGTACGGCGAAGATGCAAACATAGTGGCAGAATTAGGCACTGCACAAATGGCGGCGATGCAGGCTCAAGGTATGATGGCAACCTTGAAGCATTTCCCTGGACACGGTGATACCAGCGTAGATAGCCATACCGGTTTGCCCCGGGTTGAACATGGTTTACAGCAAATAGAGGCATCGGATTTACTGCCTTTCCAATACGCGATTGACCAAAATGCACCTGCCATGATCATGACCGCTCACATTCAATATCCGCAGCTAGACAATACGCTATTTACCACCAAAGAAGGTGAAAGCACGATTTTACCGGCGACAATGTCGCGTAAAATTTTGACGGATTTGCTGCGTGATAAAATGGCATTTAAAGGCCTTATTGTCACCGATGCCTTGGATATGGCGGGCATATCTCACTTTTTTGATAAAACCGAAGCGGTTATTCAAACCTTTGCTGCTGGCGCTGATATTGCCTTAATGCCGATTGCTATTCGACGCCCTGCAGATATTGGCAAATTAGATGCACTCATTGATGATGTGGTAAAAGCCGTGCAAACCGAGCGCTTAGACAAACAAGAAATCACTCTCTCGGCACAGCGTATTGAACAGGTAAAAAATCAATATCAACTTGCTCAGCGCAATACTTTGCCCTTAGAGCAAGCCATTGAAAACGCACAAGCCACCTTAGGTAATGCCCGTCATCGGCAGGTGGAACAAGCCTTGGCTGACAGTGCCATTGTTCAAATCAAAGATGCTGGTGTATTGCCTCTCAAGCAAACCCTGAAGTCAGTCTATTTAAGTATGCCCGATACGACCAAATGTATGGCCTTGACCTTAGCGCTTACAACACGATTACCCAAGGTAAACATTCAGTGTGGCAGTGTAGCGAACGGTAACCAGGGGTCAGATTTTGATATGCGCGAGCAAGCGGATGTGATTATTGCTGCAGATATCTCACCGGATCAAAGTTTAGTTGAACTAGGCGGTATGGACGACATTCAAACGTGGCGTGATAGAGCACCTAAAGAGCAGCAATTAAGTCAACAGCTAGCCCTACTACAGGCAGCCAAAGCCCAAGGAAAAACCACCATTTTTATTAGCCTGCGGGCACCTTACAACGTTAATGTTTTTGCGCATTACGCAGATGTTATATTGGCGAGTTTTGCTTATAACAGCAATAAAGTGGAATACATGGACAAATCTGGCCGTTTAATCACGCAGTTTGAGGGCGCCATTTTTAACGCGTTAGCGGATGTTATTACCGGTAATAAAGTGGCCACAGGTACTTTGCCTGTGACCATTGACTGATAAGCGACATATAGCAAAATAATAAAACGAGCTATAAATAAAATATTGCTGCCAAGAGGAGTGGATATTCCATTTCTGTTGATTATGTAAAACGCTGATTTTAGATATTTTAATGTATTTATTCACATGCTATGGGCTACAATTATTCGCAATGTTTAAATAAAATATTTATGAGTGTTAATGTCAACATTTAGCAAAATTAAAGCCCTTAAAGGCTCTTTATCGAGCAGTGAATTAAAATTAGCCAAATTCGCTCTCGACTCATCCAATGCAATCCGCGAGTTATCATCACAAGAATTAGCCAATGTGGTAGGCGTCAGTCAATCTAGTGTCGTTAAATTTGCCCAGAAACTCGGGTATAAAGGCTATCCCGCCTTTAAATTGGGCATTATTGATGCGCTAAATACTGCGCCCAGTGGCGGTACCTTGCATGGTAAAATCACCATTACTGATAGTTTTAGTCAAATGTCAGATAAGCTTCTTAGTAGCAAAATGGCAGTGTTAAGTGAAACCCAAAAACTGAATGAGGAAACGGCCTTTTTAGCCGCAGTAGACATCTTGAAATCTGCCAAACGTATTTTAATTTGTGGCTTGGGTGGGTCGGCTTTAGTGGGGAAAGATTTTTCGTATAAGTTACAAAAGTTAGGCATGCTGGCCATTGAAGAGCCCGATGCCCATGCTCAGCTGGCTTTTGCCGCGACGTTGTCTGACAACGATTTAGTATTTGCTATCAGCGAATCGGGCAGTACTAAAGAAATCGTCAATGTAGTTAGTCAGGCCAAAAAGAATCAGTCAAAAGTGATTTCCATTACCCGTTACGGCAGCAATCCTATTTCAGATCTGGCTGATGTAAAACTGTTTTCAGTTGCCGATGAAGAGTCAGCACGTTTGTCGTCCATATTAGCGCGCACCGCTCAGGAGTTTATTATTGATATTCTGTTTATCGCGATAACTCAGTCTTCTCGCCAAGGTCGTCAAACCTTAGAGAAAACTAACGCGGTAGTGAGCGAATTTAGACGGATGTCTTAATAATCTGGATACAGTAAGTAGGGCTTACGTTGTTGTTTAAAGGTAAGTAAGTCAGTTTGCCATGCCGCTTTGATTTGCTTAGCAGTTTGGCCTTGCTGTATGGCCAAGCGTAAACTATCGGTACCCGCTAATTTGTCCATAAAATCAGGCCGTTCAAAAAAACCAAATCCGGCTTTTTTGAACTGAGAAAAAGCCTGAATAAATAAACTTAAATCTAAGCCTTGTATTGTACTAGCACGTAAATCAGTACCAAACAGGAGTTGGTTTTCAAGTTTTGGATGCAAAGCGCTGCCTGGCTTCGATACTGGCGTAAATTCAAAGTCACCCAAGGAAATCATGTCGTGGCCCATGACCTGAAAAGGGAAATCGGTACCTCGGCCAATACTGACAGGCGTTGCTTCAAAAAAACACAGTGAAGGATAGAGCTGAATTGATTGGCGATTAGGTAAATTAGGGCTCGGTGCGACGGGCAATTCGTAGGGCATATCCCGCTGATAGTGCTTATTGGCAATAGTGACTAGGTTTAGAGACTCAGCTTGGTTTATCCAGCCCTCTCCTTTAATCATGCGGGCAAGTTCAGCCAAGGTCATGCCGTGTAAAATAGGAATTGGGTGTATACCAACAAACGACTGAAAATCAGGTTCAAGAATAGGCCCGTCTACAAAGCTGCCGTTAGGGTTTGGACGATCAAGTACCATAAACTGGGTACCTGATTCTGCTGCCGCTTCCATCATGTAATGCATCGAACTAATAAAGGTATAAAACCTGACGCCCACATCTTGAATATCAAAGATTACGACATCTAACTCATCCATTAATTCAGGGCTAGGCTTTTTGTGCTTACCGTAGATGGAACTGATTGCCACCCCTGTTTTAGCGTCTATAGTATTTTTAACATGGGCACCTGCGTCATAGTCGCCTCTAAAGCCATGTTCAGGCGCAAAAATACGCAGCACATTAATCTTATTGGCCAGTAAATAATCAAGTAAATGTTGGTCGTGGACTAAGGACGATTGGTTAACGACTAACCCCACCTTCTTATTTTTAAGTAAAGGCAGGTAGCGCTCACCCTGTTCGGCGCCCACTTGCAAAGTGGCTGGTGGCTGTATGTCAATTGTGGAGCAGGCGCTAGCGATAAACACCAGACAGAAAACGACGAGAGTTTTCGTTGAAAATGTAAGTGTCACCCTCTCATTACCCTTTACTTTGCACGGCTTTGCGTAAAAAACCGTGGTGTTGCTGTAAGAGCTGTGTTGCCTGTGCTGCATCAGATTGGGTGAGTATCATCAAAATCGCTAATTTGGCTTCGTTACCTGCTTCTTTTAGAGCCAGTGTCGCGGTTTCTTCGCTGCAGTCTGTGGCTTGCATCACAATTAGCAAAGCTCTGGCATAGAGTTTTTCATTGCTGGCACTGACATCAACCATAAGATTTTGATAGGTTTTGCCAATTCTGATCATACTGGCGGTACTTAACATATTTAAAATGAGTTTTTGCGCCGTGCCTGACTTCATGCGGGTGGAGCCTGTGAGGATTTCTGGGCCGACGGCAGCGCAAATTTCGATATCTGCCGCTTTACCGATTGCAGAATTGGGATTACAGCTCAGAGACACTGATTTTGCGCCAATTTGTTTTGCATATTTTAAAGCCGAAATTACATAAGGTGTCCGACCGCTTGCTGCGATACCAACGACAACATCCTTAGCATTGAAGTTGACGGCGTTTAAGTCTGAAATGGCTGCAGCTTGATTATCTTCCGCTCCTTCAACGGCTCGTTTAATGGCTTTTTCACCGCCGGCAATAATACCGATGACCATATCTTCCGACACGCTAAACGTTGGGATGCATTCAACGGCATCGAGTATACCTAAACGTCCGCTTGTACCCGCGCCAATGTAGATTAAACGGCCTTGATTTTGAAAGGCTTCAACAATGCAGTCTACAGCTTGGGCAATGAAGGGTAAGGCCGGTTTAATGGCTAAAGCAACTTTTTGGTCTTCCTCATTGATTAAATTCAGAATCGCTTCTGTTGAGAGCAAATCGATATCTAAAGTGCTGCTATTGCGAGTTTCAGACAATATAGAATGGAGCTCGTTTAAAAGAGGATTTCGGGTCATGGTAATTTTCACATTTTTTATTTAATGAACATCGGCAATTTGGGTATGTTTTATATACCAAATCCCTTTAGTTATCTTGTATAAATTCATTTTGTTCACGATCGGGTTCAGACTGATTTGAACCACTACTGCAAATCGCAAACGCCAAGGCACTGCCGATGCAAAGTTGCCATGTAAATCCTAAGTCAAACAGCCACTCTTGCGGGAGGACCAGCGCCATGACATAGGGCTGAAAAAACAAGGTCAGCATAAAACCTCCTAACAATGCTGCTAATACACTGCGGTGATTACCACGATGCGTAAACAGCACAGTAAAATAGACGCCAAGCAAACCGCTGTAAGAAAACACCATTACACTGAGTGCAAACTGCAAGAGGGGCATGTCAGAGTGTTGTTGCCAAAAATAGCATAGGCAAGCCATGGCACTGAGTGCTACCGCCACCACCAGCATGCCTATTCTACCGGCCTTTACATAGTGCAGATCACTAATATCTTGCCGACGACGCATTAACCAGGGTCTATAGAGGTCTTGCACAACTACGGATGACATCGAGTTAAGGCCGGAATTTAAAGTAGACAAGGCCGCAGCGATAATCCCTACTGTGACGAGGGCTTTTATGCCAGCTGGGATTTCATTAAGTACATAATACATGAAGATCGTAACCGATTCGCCTTTAAAGCTAGGCACGACATTACTAGAAGACCCGTTATTCATTATGTCAGGTCGATCATAGAAAATAAAAAGCAGTAAGCCGATACTGATAAAAACGAGCATGACGGGTACCACCATGACCACGGAATACAGCATGGCTTTGCTCCCTTGACGCGCATTTTTACACGTTAGTACTCGTTGGGTCATGTCTTGATCTAGGCCAAAAGCTGCGATGTTTAGCAGCACAAAGCCGGTGATGACCGACCAAAGGTTAAATACTCCCTTAGCGCTAAAATCGAGATCAAAGTGAAAAAAGGTAAGTTTAGAGGCTGCCCCAGGGCTTGGCTCAGATAAGGCGTGTAGGATAGTGTTAAAATCTGCAGGTATAGCAGCATAGAGGTAGTACACAACTGCTATTGCCGCTCCTACATAAATGCCACATTGCAGCACGTCACTGTAGATGACCGAGCGAATGCCGCCATAAACGGTATACAGTAGTCCGCAACCAGCAATAATGAATACTGCAATAACGACATGCATTGCAGCAATATCACCAAACAAAATCATCGAAATCGCTATTGCCGCCATGTATAAACGGGCACCGCTAGCAAATATACGACCAAATAAATACATCATGCCTGAATATTGTTTAGCTTTTGTCCCAAAGCGTTTTTCTAGTAGTTCGTAAACGGTGAACACCTTAAATTGATAAAAGCGCGGGATGAGAAAATAAGCAACAAAGAGCGCGGCAATAAAAGCGCCTATGTTTGAAGTAAGATATGAAAAGTCGCCACGATAGCCTTGATCGGGGCCGCCTAAGAATGTGGCAGCAGATTGGGATGTGGCAAGAACAGAAATCGCTACTACCCATACTGACATGGAATTTCCACCAAGAAAGTAATCTTGGCTGTTAGCTGATTTACGATTAAAAAACCAGCCAGAACCTAATAATACCAAGCCATACGTAGCAAAAACTAACCAATCTAAGCTTGAGTATTGATCTAACATTGAGCGCTCTTGTTATTGTGGTTTATCAATGTTTTTAGAATAGTTTATTCTCAATTGCTTGTATATAAGAAATAATAATTCAGCTTTCACCATCGCACTAAAGACCTTGTTGCCATCGTTTTATGCAATCATCACAATACTCGCAACAGTGTAAGCAACGATGCTCAACGCACCTGCAAATAAGGCGTATGGCATTTGTGTTTTAACGTGTGTGAGTAAGTCGCAACCTGCCGCAATAGATGAAATAGCCGTTGTATCAGAAATAGGTGAACAGTGATCACCAAACACGCCACCACCGAGTATTGCTGCAATCACTAATGAAGGTGGCAATCCTAGGGTTTGAATGAGTGGCACACCAATGGGTACGAGTATGGCAAAGGTACCCCAGGACGTGCCGGTGGTGAAAGACATAATACCGCCAGCAATAAATAGCATCGGGGCAACCAACACTAAAGGTAAGTAATCCCCCACGAGTCCAGCGACATAAACACCGGTTCCTAGCTCTTTTAGGCTAGCACCAAGGGTAAGTGATAAAAGGACAATGGTAACAACGGGTAGAAGTTCACCAATTCCTTTGAAGCCTAACTGCACAACTTCATGATGAGTAAAACGTTTGTGCCATAGCAATAATAGATAGGCGACAACACAAGCTAAAAATGTGGAATACAGTACGGATTTAGTGCCACTACCCTGAATTAAGTTACCTTGCCCCGTCCACAGCATAAATGCAATCATACCAAATATCATGACGCCTAGCGGCAGTAGCATAAAACGCGCTTTCGTGGGAGCTGTGTTTTCTAAACTCTGATTAGAGGTTTCGCACAGTTTTTCGGCCTCTTTCATCGGACCGTGCACTTTATCTTTGGCTATCGTGTAAGCCACCACAAATAGCGTAATAAGTGCGTAAAAATTTAAGGGAATGGTGCCTACTAAAATGCTAACTGGCGTTTCAGTGAGTTCATAATTGCTAAGCAAGCCTAATACTAAAGACCCCCAGCCATTGAGTAGTATTAAAATACACACCGGGGCGCTCGTACTATCAATAATATACGCTAAACGCGCCCGGCTCATTTTGTATTTGTCGAATAAACCGCGGGCTAGAATTCCAGCTGTAAGCACACTTAAATTTGACTCAATGAATACCGCAATACCCGTAAACATGGTCAAACTACCCACTTGCCTTTTGCTTTTACCGATGCCTTTGTTGATTAAAAAATTCACTGTGGCCGCTACACCACCGGAATCCCGTATAAAGGCCAAAAGAGCGCCAACTAATAAACTAAATAACAACACTCTGGCATTGCCGGGATCACTGACAATACTCACAATTTGCTCAATGGTATTAATGGGCGTTAGCCATAAAGAGGTGTCGGGGCTGGCAAACAGGCTAATAAACTCGGCACTTAATATAGCTAGAAATAAGGCGAGGATGACTTCCTTTTTCCAAAAGACCACCACGATGGCGACGATGGGTGGAATGATTGAATAGATGTCCATCTTGGGTTCCTGTTTTAGTATTGCAATTTGCACATTGCTATTTTTTAGCGATTATACTGGGCTATTCACCTGAGTAGGTCAATATCAGGGCAAGCTTTGTAGCAAGAAAAATAATATTTTATTCGTATAATTAATATTAACTGCAATAACTAATGCCTTTTTAACGGCATGTTTCAAGGTAATTCTTACAAGTACATCGGAAAATAATTCTTAAGACACCGTATCAATCTGCTTGCTTCAAAAAAATTACCAATAAAAACAGTAGGTTATTTTTTGGCATTGATTTAGCTAATTGACTGCAGTCACTCAATTTAAAGCAGAATTTACGTATGAAAAAAACTCATGATTTTCAAATAAACCAACAACAAGGCAACACAGGTTCACTCATGCTGGGCAAGTCTATTCATCGTTTTAATTGGTTTGGTTCTTTAGCCTACGCAACCCAGTGTGTAAACGTGTGGCTTAAGTCTTAGCTACATTTGGTGGACTAATAGTGTAGAGCTGACGAATGCCAACATGCATTCAGAAAGATAATGAGTTAAAGACAGTTTTGTTCATTTTTACCTAACAGCAGGGCTACTTTTAAGCCTTACGGAATGAGGAGAATACGATGAAAGCGATATCAATCACACTTTTACTGGTGTTGTGCTCAGTGGCTTCTATATTTGCAATCAGTGAGCCGCTACAACACCAACAAGCTACTCAAAAATTGCCCCCAGAATTGATTCAGTTAGGGGTGAAAATCAATGGGGTCGCTATCCTACCTGTCGCACGAGACCCTCGATTACGCTTTGAGCGCGCACAACATTATTATCAGCAAGCGCACAAACATCTTGAACAAAACTGGAAAAAACGCGCGGTGGAAGATGCTAATCGAGGGCTCTCATTACTGGCGATGAATGAGGTATAGGGCAGCCTGACAACACAGCGTAAGGGCGCTACCACTTAAATAATATAGGTAGCGGTGCCGGTGGCGATGTGCACGTTGGCTTCATTGTGCAAATCCATCCGACATACAGCAACTTTGTTTCCACGCCGTATCACTTGCGCGCTAGCGATAAACTGCTGACCTTTTCCCGGCCGCAAATAATCAACGCGCATGTCCAAGGTGCCACCATTGGCAAGTTGGGCGTAGAAGGTTTGAATCTCAGCTTCAGAACGCAAGCTCTTTACGCCATATAAGAGAGCAGCAACACTTCCGACGGTATCTAGCACTGCAGCAGTGACTCCACCATGTAATATTTTGTGAACCGGATTGCCCATTAGATTATCGTGCCAATTTAATTTTATCTCTGCTTGAAAGTCATCTAAACGGCTAACTTGCATGCCCAACAGTTGATTGAAGGGCATATTTTCATTGAAAAAATGCGTAATGTGATTTGCTACGTCCTGAATTAATTGACTCATCGTTAAGTTCCAGCAGCCAAGTTAAAGAAGCTGCTTATGCCATGTAACACCGCACTAACGGCAATGGACGCCAATATCATGCCCATTACCCGACTTACTACACTCGCACCGGCCTCGCCAATCACATTGAGAATGCGGCTGGCCAGAAGCATAAAAATAAGAGTAATGAGCAGAACACTTAAAATGATGAGTGTTGTCACGCCCTGATGAACCCAAGAAAATCGATGATTGTCTGTAAGGAGTACCGCCGCCATCATCGCCCCAGGGGATGCAATAGAGGGGATCGCAAGTGGAAATACATATTTGTGCATATTGCTCTCCACTAGATGTAACTCAGTTTCAGGTTTGCTTTCACCAAAAATCATGGTTAACGCGAAGAGGAATAAAATTATGCCGCCCGCAATTTGAAAGGCGGATAGGGGAATTTGCATGGCATCTAACAGATATTCACCTACCAATACAAAAAATATCAGCACGATAGCCGCAACTAACGTCGCTTTAATGGCTACTTGGCGCACAAGTTTGCCACTCATACCGATGGTGACAGCGATAAAAACGGGAATAGTGCCGATGGGATCAATGACAGCCCACAGTAATACAAATTGTCTAATTAAATCGTCCATCATGTCCTTCCGTATTCAGTATGGGGATGCTCTATCGCTTCCAGCGCCGATAGTACCTTGAATCGTCTCTGCGTGTCATGTAGAGGTAAATGAAAACGACGCGATAGACTTTTATTCTTAGTCTTTGTGCACATTTTTATTACTAAGCTCGTGAAGCACAGCTAAAAAACCTTTAGACTTGCGGGCCTTAATTTATGACGATGAGTTGATATTTGACTGCCCCTATTTCTTTGATGCAACAAGCCACCACCTTACTCAATAACATTTTTGGTTATACCGAGTTTAGAGCTGGGCAAGCAGAAGTCATTGAACAGGTGTTAGCGCAACGCGATACCTTAGTTTTAATGCCCACTGGCGGCGGCAAATCGCTCTGTTACCAAATACCAGCGCTTGTTTTGCCGGGTTTAAGTATTGTTGTATCACCGTTAATTTCATTAATGAAAGATCAAGTTGATGCATTAAATGCATATGGCGTTGAAGCCGCGTACATCAACTCTAATCTCAATTCTGAGCAGTTGTTAAGTGTTTTTCGTGGCATGCAAGATGGACGTTATAAATTAGTATATGTGGCTCCAGAGCGTTTAATGAAACTCGACTTTATCGAACGTTTGCATAACTTAACTATCAGTTTATTTGCGGTAGATGAAGCCCACTGTGTATCGCATTGGGGCCATGATTTTCGTAAAGATTATCGTCTATTAGGGCAAATAAAACAGCAGTTTCCTCATGTTCCAATACTCGGTTTGACCGCAACCGCCGATTTAGCCACCCGCGCCGATATCGTTCAACAGCTTAACCTAGTGCAGCCCTTTGTGTTCAAGGGAAGTTTTGATCGGCCAAATATCCGTTACAACCAAGTGACTAAATACAAAGCAACAGAGCAAGTGATACAGTTTGTAAAACAGCAAGACGGTAGCGGCATTATTTATTGTAATAGCCGTAAGAAAGTAGATGATTTGACCTTAGCCCTAGCGAAGCAAGGGGTAAATTGCGCGGGTTATCATGCGGGTTTAGAAGGCGGCGTTCGAGATCTCATTCAGCGTGATTTTATTCAAGACAAAATTGATATTATCGTCGCGACAGTCGCTTTTGGCATGGGCATTGATAAGTCAAACGTACGGTTTGTTGTGCACTTTGATTTGCCTCGTAGTATTGAGTCTTACTATCAAGAAATTGGTCGCGCTGGGCGTGACGGCATGCCTTCTGAAGCCTTATTACTATACGATGAGAAAGATGCAGCACGTATTAGGCAGTGGATCGCTAGTGGTGAAAACGAAGCGCGTAATGAAGTCGAATTACAAAAATTTGCCGCGATGGAAGCCTTTGGTGAAGCGCAAACTTGTAGGCGACAAATTTTACTTAATTATTTTGCTGAATATTCCGCCGGCCAATGTCAAAACTGTGATATTTGTTTGGATCCCCCTAAGGCGTTTGACGGCACTATTGATGCGCAAAAGGTGTTGTCTTGTGTCTATCGTTTATCCCAACAGGTTGCCAGTCAATACTTAATTGATGTGTTACGAGGGAAACAATTAAAACGCATTATTGACTTGCAGCACGACAAACTGAGTACCTTTGCCATAGGAAAGGAGCAAAGTGATGCTTATTGGCACAACATTATCAATCAACTGATCCATAGGGGCTTTCTTCGGGTGGATATCACGCAACATTCGGTGCTTAAGTTAACTGAAGCAGCTCGCCCCGTTTTGCGTCAAAATCAGCATGTAGAATTGGCTGTGCCGCGTTTGACAATAGATTTAAGCAATAATAAGCGCGCCATTGAGCAAGACTACGATCGAGCACTGTTTGCCAAACTCAAACATTTACGCAAAAACATTGCCGAACAAGATGATGTTCCGCCCTTTGTGGTATTCAGTGATGCAAGCTTGGCTGATATGGCAGTAAAATGCCCGCAATCAAGTCATGAATTTTTAGCAGTTTCAGGAGTAGGTCAAACCAAACTAGAGCGCTATGGCCCACGATTTATTGACGCTATTGCAAGACATTTAGCTTAGTATAGTCATGAGTTAGTCGGATTTAGATAGTTTTTTACCTGCATTTGAATCATCGGCACCATCTCCTTTTCAAACCAAGTATTGCGTTTGAGCCAACTATTATTGCGTTTGAGCCAACTATTATTGCGTGGGCTTGGATGCGGTAAGGAAATTATCTGGCTGGGATTTTTTAACCAGCTCTGCGCTAATTGGCTTACTGAGGCAGACGGTTTGTTTAGGTAATAAGACTGTGCATATTTTCCGATTACCAGGATCAATTCTATCTTGGGTAGGGCCGTCAAAATTCGCTCATGCCATGTAACAGCGCATTCTGGTCTTGGGGGTAAGTCGCCACTGCGGCCCTTACCGGGATAACATAGCCCCATTGGTAGAATCGCTATCTGAGTTGCATCATAAAACTCTTTATGCTCGACACCTAACCAGCTCCGCAGACGCTCTCCACTAGGATCATTAAAAGGTCTACCCGACAGATGAGCCTGTTTACCAGGTGCTTGCCCCGCCAGTAATATCTTAGCTTTCGGGTGTATCTGTAAAATGGGCTTAGCGCCAAGGGCTAAAAATGGACTACACACTTGGCAACGTTTTATTTCGCTTAGCAATGAATTAAAAGGAGACATGTATTGAGTTGGGTTTCCGAGGACTTAAAACATCAGCACAGCCTACTACCATGTAAAAAAAACGCTATAAAATAATGAGCCAAAAGCGGTTTTCAAGCGATTGTTTTATATATAAAAAATTATGATTGAGGCAAGTTAAAAGAAGCTTTTTGTGCATGGCCTGCCTTAATACTTAACTTCCTATGTCGGTGATTTTGACGCATACTTATCGGCCATTATTCACCTAATGACCTGCAAATTCGTGAAAGATACATCGAAAAAAAATGCCGATCCAAAAGTTGAGCGCTTAAAAATACCCCCCCATTCTATAGAGGCTGAGCAGTCTGTACTCGGTAGTATGTTAATTGCTCCTGATGCGTGGGACAAAGTAGCTGAATTAGTCAACGATGAAGATTTTTATAATCGTTCTCATCAAATCATTTTTCGCGCAATTTTACGTTTATTAAGCAAAAGCCAGCCAATTGATTTAATTACTGTTTCTGAAGATTTAGAAGAGCGTAATGAATTAGAAGACGCTGGTGGCTTTGCTTATTTAGGTGAACTTGCGCGTAATACGCCAAGTGCCGCAAACGTTACAGCCTATGCACAAATTATAAAAGAACGCGCAGTAACCCGTGAATTGATTGGTGTAGCACATGAAATTGCTGAAGCGGGATATAATCCGGAAGGCCGCAATAGCGGCGAAATTCTGGATATGGCAGAAAGCAAAGTATTCGAAATTGCTGAAAAACGGACGGGCAAAGATGAAGGCCCAAAAAACGTAGAATCTGTGCTGGGTAAGACCATTGATCGTTTAGAAATACTGGTAAAAAGTAATAAAGAAGTGACTGGTGTTTCTACTGGTTATACGGATTTAGATAAAAAAACCAGTGGTTTACAGCCTTCTGATTTGATCATTGTAGCAGCGCGTCCTTCAATGGGTAAAACCACCTTTGCCATGAATTTATGCGAAAACGCGATGTTACTCGAAACGAAACCTGTATTGGTCTTTAGTTTAGAGATGCCTTCTGAACAAATCATGATGAGGATGTTGGCTTCATTAAGTCGAGTAGATCAAACGAAAATTCGTACCGCTCAGCTTAACGATGAAGATTGGGCGCGTATTTCTAACACGATGGCGATGCTCAAAGATAAAGATAATTTATTTATCGACGATTCATCAGGCTTAACCCCCATGGATGTGCGCACACGTGCTCGTAAACTTGCTCGAGATCGTGGCGGTATCAGTCTTATCATGATTGACTATTTGCAACTCATGCGGGTTCCCAGTTTAAGTGATAATCGTACCTTGGAAATTGCTGAAATTTCTCGTTCACTCAAGGCCCTAGCAAAAGAGCTTGAAGTGCCAGTTGTCGCTTTATCTCAGTTAAACCGTGGACTAGAGCAACGAGCCGATAAAAGACCGATTAATTCAGATTTGCGTGAATCTGGTTCAATAGAGCAAGACGCGGATTTAATCATGTTTATTTATCGTGATGAGGTGTACCACGAGGAAAGTACTGATAAAGGTGTTGCGGAAATCATTATTGGTAAACAGCGTAATGGTCCCATTGGTACCAGTAGATTGACTTTCCAAGGTCAATTCTCGCGCTTTGATAATTACGCAGGACCGGCTGTTGCCGATGATTATTAAACCTTGAAAAAGGTTAGAAGTAAGCGCTTGTAAAATTTACAAGCGCGGTGACTTTTTTACTGGGTAACTCTCTTCGTAAGGCTGATAAAACTCGAATTTAAGCATAAAAAAAGGAGATGCAATGCATCTCCTTTTTGTTGTTCGTCTAATATTGAAAGACTATTTTTCTACTTTAACGCGTTTGCTAGCTGACACCTTTGCAGTAATGCGACGGTTTTTAGCATTAGCTGCTGGTGTATTAGCAGTATCTAATAATTGCGTTTCACCAAAACCTACAGCAGTGATACGTGAAGCATCGATACCATATTTAGTGATCAGTAACTTTCTTACTGCATCCGCACGCTTCTGAGACAGTTGTAAGTTATAAGCCGCTTCACCTGGAGCTGAAGCATGACCTTCAATTACAGTGTCAGTGTTTGGATAACGATTCATGAAATCAGCAAAGGCTTGTAAGTCACTTACGTGGTTTACAATCACCGCACTGTTGTTAGCAAAAGTGAATTTCAATTCTTGGCTAACTTCTTCTTCCATAAAGACGCTACAACCTACTGCATCTACTTTATCTGTTATTGGTGTATTAGCACATTTGTCATCGGCATCAGCAACACCGTCGCCGTCTGCGTCTGCGCCGATTGCACAACCATTACTGTTGACTTTTGTGCCAGCAGGAGTGTTAGGACATAGGTCTAAACTGTTTAACACGCCATCTTTATCTTGGTCAATATCACAGCCTTTGGCATCAACTTGTGTACCTGGCGCCGTGTTAGGACACATATCTAGGGTGTCATTAACACCGTCGTTGTCGCTATCTTTTGCCTTAGCAGGGCCGCTTTCACCGAATGAATAAGCTAGGCCTAACTTAAGACCAATATCTTTGTTATCAGTATCGACATCGTTGTAAGCGGCAATCTCAGTTATTAGCTTAAACTTGTCATTTAGGTCCCAATGTTTACCTAGACCGATATTGATAAGCATTGCATCTTCAACGATATCATTACGCTTAATTCCACCAAAAACGTAAAGTAGATCATCAGGTAAGAAATATAAAATATCTGCTCCAACACGATTACTTGATGAGTCTTTACCTTCAGGGCCTGCATTTACACTTAAATGTGAAAACTCTAAACGAGCAGCCCACTCTGGTTTGAACCTAAAGCCAAGCTCAGCGCCTAAACCAACTGCGTCACTATAGTAATAAGGAAAGCCAGAAATTTCTTGATCAGTTGAATAATATTCACCGAAGCCAGCAACCCATTTGTCGCCCTCTTTGCCCGGTTCAGCAAAGGCTTGAGTCGAAAGAGCTAGCAATATACTTGCTGCTAATGTAATTTTTTTCATGTTTACGTCCTTTTGAGTGTGTTCTGTGTTTAACTAAAATTGTATCATCAAATAGCATTAGACTTAACCTTCCTTATGAAGTGAATTGTATCAATTCAGCAACTACGAAGGAATTGAGTCTCTGCGATATTCTTATTTAATTTTAAAAATTCGTTTTATACCTCCTTTTAAAGGTGTTAGAAAACGAACTATTTCATGTTAGCGATGCTCGCTAAAGCAAAGCATCGATCATGCCAAAAACGAAATTCTAATTACAAAAAACAAATATTGCGGTTTTGCAAGTTAGAACGTTCGCCATTTTCTGTATTTAATCGTTGAAACACATTTCTAAATACAGATTTCCCGATGCATGACTAAACGGAAGAATTATTTTTTTGCCATCCACTTGATGATCTACGGTGTGGTTTTTTCCTGAAACTACCATTGGGGTAGCCATCCCAAATTCAAAACCTTTTTGACTTAATTCATTTTTAGCGCCACCACAAATCATATTAGTGATTTCACCGACCATATCTTTAACGTCAGCATTGATGGTTGTAGGTTTTTCACCAAGCATCTTATGCATTATTTCAAGCACTAAGCCTTCTTCAAAAGAGATGGATAAAGAGCCTTGGATATTTTCACCAACCATGCCAATGAGTCCTGATATATCTCCGCCTGCCTTATCGTCACTTTTACGTTTTGGCTTACCCGGTTTCAGCTCAGTTTGAGCCATGGTGCTCATCACGTTCATTAAAGCGCTGATAAAAGGATTAATAAATTCGGCATTCATAAGTCACAGAGTCCTCGGATATTCATGAAAAATTGGATAAATTAGCACATCATCTATTTGCATGAAGAGCAAATGCCATGAGCTTCGATAGTTTGCGTTACGACATTAAATCCAACCGATTGAGCTTGTTTATCTAATGTTTCTTTTAAACCTTCAGATTGGATTTCTTGGACTTCACCGCAGGTATCACAAATCAAAAATTGAACAGGGTGGTTGCAATCAAAATGATGGCACGCTACAAATGCGTTAGTTGACTCCAACTTATGAACTAAACCAAATTCAAGTAAAAAGTCCAACGTTCTGTATATTGTGGCGGGTTTCGCGCCCGGTTCACTAAGCTTTAAAGAATCTAATAATTCATAAGCGCCAATAGCGCCTTCTTGCTGTAGCAATAATGCGTAAACTTTTTCTCGTAACGACGTAAATCTTGCGCCTTTTTTTTCGCAAAAAGCGCGGGCTTTACTTACATGTACATCAAGACCAGTCACTGATTATTCCTAAGATATTAACTAGTGAATAATACCACTTTTTTACAAAAAACTTAGTCATTTTTGCTAATTCATACTTTTGTATAGTTGCCGATACTTTTTCAGTGTAAGTTTCTTACTGATATGTTGCAAATAAAAGACATAGTTAAAACATTTCAGTGAAAAAACAAAATATTACAGGCTGCAAGGCATGAAAAATAACCCCAAATAAACTGTCGCAAATTACAGACTTAAGAGCAATTCTAAGTATTTCAAGGTCATTAACCTATGTGATATTTATGTTAAACTGTCACTCTCACAATATAAGAGCAAGGTTATGGTAGAGCAAAATATTCGGATTCAAGCTGAGCAAGTCGCTATTTGGATAATAATAGTTGGAGATAAATTAATTCAACTCAATCAAGAATCTGGTTATCTCAAAAAAGCGTGGAGCGATTTGTCTTTTGTCCATGCTTACCAAGAACAAATTGTGAAGATTGGCGATTATGAAGGCCATCCTTGTTTTTTGATTGACATGGGCAATGAGCAAATAGATGACGACACATTTGCTTTAGTGAGTATGCGCTCAATCTTGACCGAAGTTGATAATGCTTTTTTTGGCATTGCAGCTCGGGCTTGGCAAGTTGCATTATTTATGCGGACTCACCGCTATTGCGGACAATGTGGAACAACCATGCAACAGGTTGAATGGGAAATGGCCATGCATTGTTCTCGCTGTAATCATCGTTGTTATCCTCGTATTTCTCCCTGCATTATTGTGGCGATCAGGCATAAAAATAAGCTGCTATTAGCACAGGGCAAACCCCATCAATCTCGTCAAATGTACTCAACCCTCGCAGGTTTTGTTGAGAGTGGTGAAACCCTTGAAGAGGCCGTACATCGAGAAGTGATGGAGGAGGTGGGCGTTAAGCTCAGTAACTTACGTTATTTTAATAGTCAGCCATGGCCCTTTCCTCACTCATTGATGGTAGGATTTTTAGCCGATTATTTAGAGGGCGATATTGTAGTAGACGGTCATGAGATCATTGATGCTCAATGGTTTGATATTGATGCGTTACCGGTTATACCACCAACCTTCTCAATTGCTGGCCAGTTAATCCAACACACAATAAAAGAAATTAAACTCAATCAGAAGATTGAACCTTAAGGTAGAAGCAATAAAAAACCCCACAAAATGTGGGGTTCGAATGTTTTAGCGTCTTGGTCTCGTTAACGAGCTTCTTATTGTTTAAATGCTTTCGCAACACTTTTATAACAAGGTCCAACCAGCTTTGCAAGTTTTTAGGGCATTTAACCAATATAAGCCTGTTTAACTCCGCTAAAGTCGCTACAATACCCGCCTTTTATTGCTTTTTTAGCAAGTAGTTCCGGTAGAGGATGCAATGCAACAATTACAAAATGATCGTTATTTAAGGGCTTTACTTCGTCAACCTGTGGACATGACACCCGTGTGGATGATGCGCCAAGCAGGTCGATATTTACCAGAATATAAGGCAACTAGGGCTGAAGCAGGCGACTTTATGTCTTTGTGCAAAAATGCTGAGCTTGCCTGCGAAGTGACCTTGCAACCCTTACGTCGTTTTGAGCTAGATGCTGCGATTTTGTTTTCAGACATCCTAACCATACCTGATGCAATGGGTTTGGGTTTGTACTTTGAAAATGGCGAAGGACCTAAATTTGAGCGTCCTTTAAGCTCGATGAGTGAGGTTAAACAGTTACCTATACTTGATCCAGAAGTAGAGCTGGGTTATGTGATGAATGCCGTGCGCACTATTCGTAAAAACCTTAAAGGAAGCGTACCGCTGATTGGTTTTTCTGGCAGCCCCTGGACCTTAGCCACTTATATGGTGGAAGGTGGTTCAAGCAAGGCTTTTACCAAAATCAAAAAGATGGCGTTTAGTGATCCCGCAACCTTACACGTTTTGCTAGATAAGTTAGCGGACTCAGTTATTCTTTATCTTAATGCTCAAATTGCTGCTGGTGCCCAATCCGTCATGGTATTCGATACTTGGGGTGGGGTTCTTTCACCTCGAGATTATAAAGATTTTTCATTGCAATATATGCATAAAATAGTGGATGGTTTAACGCGAGAAAATGACGGACGCAAAGTACCGGTAACCTTATTCACAAAAAATGGTGGGATGTGGTTAGAGGCCATTGCGGCAACTGGCTGTGATGCAGTGGGGCTTGATTGGACGATTGATATCGCTGATGCTAAGCGCCGAGTTGGCGACAAAGTGGCTTTACAGGGAAATATGGATCCTTCCATGCTGTATGCTGACGCGCCGAGAATTGAACAAGAAGTACAAACGATTTTAGAGGGCTTTGGTCAAGGGCCAGGGCATGTTTTTAATTTAGGTCACGGTATTCATTTAGACGTACCACCTGAAAATGCCAAAGTGTTTGTTGATGCTGTGCATAAATTGAGTAAACCCTTCCATCTTAAAAACTAAGTGCGTTAAGTTAAAATTCCTTGCCAGTAAGCGACATCAATCCATCGGTTAAATTTTCGGCCAACTTGTTCAAAGTGGCCGACTTTCTTCATATTAAATTTTTCATGTAAGGCTATACTGGCTGGGTTTGGTAGCGCAATTCCTGCAATGACCACATGTACACCCTTTGCTTTCAATAAAGTAAACAGGCGTTGATACAAATTTGAGCCCCAGCCTTTACTCTGACATTCCTCTGTTAAATAAACAGTGATCTCAACTGATTGAGCGTAAGCACTGCGAGTTTTCCATTGGCTTGCATAGGCGTAACCTATGATATTAAGGCATTCATCAACAGCCACGAGCCACGGCAAACCTAAAGCCTGAATGGCTTTGATTCGACTTGCCATGATAGAAGGTTCGACAATTTGCTCTTCGAAGGTAACGACAGAATTCAACACGTACTCGTTATAAATTTCGGCAATGCCTTTGGCATCTTCTTCTGTTGCCTGTCGAATCCGCCCCATGTCTTGCTCCTATTTTTTTCAAGCCTAACTACAACCTACTCTAGTACTTCATTTAGGTAGGCCGCTATTCGTACACCACCCATCTGTAAGCGTTGTTGCACGGTTGGCATGTGCTGATACAAGTAGTCCCATGATAATTTATTTGAACTTGGGTATACTGAATCTCTGAGTACGCTGCTTTCTTTGATCCACACTTGCGGATCGGTAACTGACCATTCTTTCAACTGTTTTTCAGATATTTTTCGGCTTAAAATTGTCGTCCATTCAGTATATGAAAGCTCTCTTTTGTCCATTAATTCAGAGTCCCATACTCGATGCAGATTTGAATCCTGCCAAAAGAACTCGAGTTTCACCTCGTTACCACCCTTGTCTGTACCGTTACCTACATGTAAAGGCTGATGTAAATCGCCAATAATATGTACAATAAAACGCAAGGCCAACTGCTTGTCTGCCAAACTTGCTTTTGGATCTTTCAAAGTCGAGGTAAAGCTATTTAAGGCAGTTAATGCATCACCTTCCTTAGGTGGTTCAACTTCGTGATAACTATGTCCAGCTGGGACTGTCACATAATGCCAAGGGTTTGCAGTTTTTTTCCAAAACTCACTGGGATCTGAACGCATTTCATCAGGGTAAGTTGATGCCTCAGCTAAATCCTCATTACCCAGCATGTTCGCTATGGCTTGTTTAGCTTGTGGTGTTAAATACTGTTCGGCAATGGCACCAGTAACACGATGCCCATTTTGACCCCAAGCTACAGCTTGGCCACTTAATAAAATGGAAGTTACAGCAAATACAATCGTTTTTAATTTCATGGTTATTCTTAATATAAGTTATCAAAAGTTGGTTAGAGTTAGACGCTGGTTAATTCAAGGTTTGTGATTTTATCTAATAATAATTGGTGGATTCCACCAAAGCTACCATTGCTCATCACCACAATGTGGTCGCCGGGTTTTACATAAGCGATAATCGATTTTACTAACTTATCCATGTCTTTATACATTAAAGCGGTTATCTCACTTTGTGCTAATAAATCATCCATAGACCAGGTTAAATTACTGGGCTCAAAAATAAACACTTGGTCAGCGGCGGACCATGACTGTGCCAAGCTATCTTTATGCACACCGAGTTTCATGGTGTTTGAACGGGGTTCGAGTACAGCAAGAATACGCTCGCTGCCAACCTTGGCTCGTAATCCTTTTAGTGTCGTTTCGATGGCGGTGGGATGATGGGCAAAGTCATCATAGAGCGTTATACCTTTGACCTGAGCTTTCACCTCCATGCGTCTTTTTACGTTCACAAACTGCCCCAAGGCTTCAATGGCAATATGGGTCGGTACACCGACATGGTGGGCTGCAGCAATGGCCATAACCCCATTACTAATATTGTGATGGCCTAATAAGTTCCAGCTTACCTTACCTTGACTTTGTCCTTTCAACATGATTTCAAATTCACTTCCGTCATCGGCGACATGGCCTAGCTGCCAATCTTTCCCCACCATCTGGACTGGAGTCCAGCAGCCCATATCGAGTACGCGAGTTAGATTTTTATCTGATTGAGGGATGAGCACTAAGCCGTTGTTTGGGACGGTACGCAACAAATGATGAAATTGCTTTTGAATGTCTGCGAGGCTGTCAAAAATATCTGCGTGGTCAAACTCCAAATTATTAAGGACGACAGTACGCGGATGATAATGAACAAATTTAGAGCGTTTATCAAAAAACGCACTGTCGTATTCATCTGCTTCAATAACAAAAAAAGGACTTGCGCCTAAACGTGCTGACACGGAAAAGTTTTGTGGAATACCACCAATTAAAAATCCAGGATGCATATCAGAAAATTCTAATATCCAAGCTAACATACTTGACGTTGTTGTTTTGCCGTGCGTGCCAGCAACAGCCAAAACCCAGCGGTCTTTTAGCACGTTTTCTAATAGCCACTGAGGGCCGCTGACATAGGAAATGTTGCGATCGAGTACATATTCAACGGCGCTATTGCCTCTAGATAAGGCATTGCCAATAATAACGAGATCGGGTTCAGGGTTGAATTGCTCGATTGCAAACCCTTCTGTCAAGGTGATACCAAGTGATTCCAATTGTGTGCTCATTGGCGGATAAACATTACTGTCGCAGCCAGTAACTTGATGTCCAAGTGCTTTTGCGATGGCTGCAATACCGCCCATAAATGTGCCACAAATACCCAGAATATGAATGTGCATAGTTTAAGTAGTCAAATTAAATATGACTGGTAGCCTATCAGAACAGCAAGCCTCAACCCAATCACTAGTTAAAAATTAATTGTTTCAAAAAAGGAATTTTCACTTTATAGATTGTGATTTTTCGGTATCGTTAGCACAGTTTTTCCTTGTAAGCGTTATGAGCGAAAAAAACTCGCAGCAATCAAAACAATAATAAGCTGTTAACCCTCTACCCTACACAAATAAAAAAGGTATACACGTACTATGAAACGTTTGAACTCTCAACTTCAGGATGATGGGGCTCCCATGGAGCTCATATTGTTGATAAGAACTTTATTGGCAGGCTGTAAAGAAATTGCCTTTAGGGTTAGCCAAGGTGCTTTAGCTGGTGTGCTAGGCTCAACTTTGAGTGAAAACGTACAGGGCGAAACTCAAAAAAAATTAGACGTTATTTCTAATCAAATTTTAAAAGATATTTTAAAAGATTCGGGATATGTGAAAGCCATTTCATCTGAAGAAGAAGATGACGTAGTGGCCTGTAATCCAGAAGGTAAATATTTAGTGAGCTTTGACCCACTTGATGGTTCATCAAATACAGATATCAACAGTTTGATTGGCACTATTTTTTCTATCAGTCATGCGCCCCAGTGGATGAAACCTGATGACCCTTCGGCTTTTTTACAGCCAGGTACGCAAAGTGTGGCAGCGGGATATGTGCTTTATGGTCCCTCGGCGATGTTAGCCATGACTACAGGCCGTGGCACTCATCTTTATACCTTAGACAAAACTCATGGTGGCTTTTTGTTGACCAAAGCCAACGTCAAGGTGCCAGAACAAACCAGTGAGTTTGCGATTAACACATCTAATCAACGTCATTGGGAAGAGCCTATTCAACGCTATGTTAGCGATTTAATCGCAGGTGAAGATGGCCCTCGTGGTAAAGATTATAATATGCGGTGGGTTGCTGCTATGGTGGGCGATATTCACCGTGTACTGAGTCGTGGTGGTATTTTCTTGTATCCTTTTGATAAACGTAATCCGGAAAAACCAGGTAAATTACGTTTGTTGTACGAGGCAAATCCTATGGCCTTTTTGATGGAGCAAGCGGGCGGTTTAGCAGACACTGGCGCTGGTCGTATAATGGAAGTGATGCCAACTGAAATACATCAAAGAGTACCGGTTTTATTAGGCTCCAAAGAAGAAGTGGAAGCCTGCTTACACTATTACAAATAGTCTTGCATAAACCTCGTAACAAAAACCATTGTTTTAGATTTTTGTTACGAGGCGAATACGTGGTGTCGCTTCTTCACTAAAGTACTAGGCCAAAACCTAGTGCGGTATAGAAAAAGTGACTTAAAACCCCGCTTAAAAAGTGATTTACCCTACATTATTCATGACTTGTCATTTCATCTTCATGCTCTAGCCTTTATAATCCGGCGCAATTATTCGCAAAATATAGGAAAAACTATGAGTTTAAATGACGTGCCCGCAGGTAAAAACTTGCCTGATGAAGTCAATGTTATCATTGAAATACCCGCCCATTCTGACCCAGTAAAATATGAAGTAGACAAAGATACCGGAGCCATCTTTGTTGATCGGTTTATGGCGACATGTATGCACTACCCAACGAATTATGGGTACATCAATAATACCTTGTCTGAAGATGGTGATCCCGCTGACGTATTGGTGATGACTCCATTTCCATTATTAGCTGGTTGCGTTATTAAATGTCGTCCTGTGGGCGTATTAAAAATGACGGATGAGTCTGGTACCGATGCTAAAATCTTAGCGGTTCCAGTTGACAAGTTGTCTACTATTTATCGTGGTATTACTGATATCGATCAGGTGCCTGAATTGACTAAGCAGCAAATCCAACATTTCTTTGAGCATTATAAAGATCTTGAGCCGAATAAATGGGTCAAGATCGATGGCTGGGAAGATGCTGCCGCTGCAAAAGCTGAAATTGTTGATAGCCTTAAGCGCTACCAAGAGACTAAATAATACCAATCGCGTATTGTTTTAGTGAAAGCCGACATCAGTCGGCTTTTTTGTGTCTACTTCATTCGCTTTACATAGCATTGCAAGTGATACTATCGTGATGAAAAATAAATCGTTAATTGGGGACAGTCATTTTAGTGGGAGCTTTAGGACTTGAAATCCGTTTGTCTATTGACAGATGTAAACGAAGATTGCTAAATAAAAGCGTATTAAAAGGTCAAAAAATGAAAAAAATTCTTATTATGCTGTGTTTTATAGCCATGAACGCGCACTCAGAAACCTTAGAGTTATTCTGGGAAGATATGGTCCCTAAAGATTATATTGCTCCGCAACAACAAGTGCAGCATGAGGGCAGTATGGCCCAGCAAAATTTAGATGCGCCTGTGGTCACATCATTAAATGGTAAGCGCGTAAAAATCCCTGGTTTTATCGTGCCTCTTGAAGGGGACAACGAGCTGACTCGGGAATTTTTACTGGTGCCTTATTTTGGCGCTTGTATTCATGTTCCCCCTCCTCCGCCTAATCAAATAGTATATGTGAAGTTTTCTCAAGGTGTGCCGATAGATAACCTATATGACGCGGTCTGGGTGACTGGCATTTTATCGACAGATGCATGGGAAGGTGAACTCGCTAGCGTTGGTTATAGTTTAACGGGTATAAGTGTGACACCTTATGATGGATAATAGTGTTTGCGTGTAATTGTTTATAGATATTTCAAGTTGCTTTGCAGGGAAATCTGGCGGTTTGAAGTTTTGTGGTATAGCTTATTTATAAGCAAATTTAATCTAATAGTTTGATATTACAAAAAGGTAGCTCGATGAATTTCTTAACGAAAATGTCCATAGCACAAAAGTTATTTCTCATCCCAATCATCGGGACCGTTGGATTCTTGTTGTACTTGGGGATCACCACCGTAACAGGCTTACGAAATGTCGAGTTATTAGATGATATTATCGAGGTGCAGTACCCCGCTTTAGATGCTACTAATAGTGCCTTAGTCAAAATTGAAAAGGTTCGAGATACTCTCAGCAGTGCAGCGATCACCGGTGATGAAGACGCATTAGATACCGCAAAAACTATTGCGTCTGATACCGAAGCGTTACTCAAAAAAATCAAATCGATTAATCCCAATTTAGCCAACGAAGCGAATGACATTCTCGAATCCTTTGATCGTTATTTTCAGTTTGCCTTTGATATTTCAGAATCCATGGTCAATCAAACGGCAGACATGTCGAAATTAGGTGAAAGCTCAGTTCGTATGAATAATAACTATTCTGACGTCGCCAAAGCGCTGACTTCATTCAGAGATGCTCGCATCAAAGCGTTCCAAACAGGTATCAATGCATCCAAAGACAGCGGTACCAATCTAATCACTGTTGGTGCCATTATGGCGGTGTTTATTATCGTATTGTTGTTTGCCACTGCTATTCCTATCGTAACAGGACTGCGCGGCAGCATTGTTCAGGTTGTGACTTCTTTAAAAGATATTGCACAGGAAGATGGGGATTTGACAGTACGTTTGGTCACCAAAAATAAAGATGAAATTGGCGACTTGGTTTATTGGTTTAACCAATTTATGGAAAAACTCCAAGGCGTGGTAAAAGACATTGTTAATGCGTCTTTGCCCTTGTCTGAATTAGCGCAAAATTTAAATCAATTAACTGACGATACCAACAAAACCATCGATGTGCAGCAACGTGCTGCTGGCGAGGCAAAACGCGCGGTCGACGACATGACCGCCAGCGTGAGTGCCGTCGCAACAAGCGCAGCTGAAGCGGCAAGCGCTGCCGGAGACGCATCTTCAGCGGCTGATAACGGGCAGTTAGTCGTCAATCACACAGTGCAAAGTATTCGTCAGTTGGCGGCTAATGTTGAAGAAACCGCAGAGGTTATTCGTAAATTAGAATCTGATTCTAATCAAGTCGGTGTGGTCTTAGATGTGATCAAAGGTATCGCCGAGCAGACAAACTTATTAGCCTTAAATGCAGCTATTGAGGCGGCTCGTGCCGGAGAGCAAGGTAGAGGCTTTGCGGTGGTGGCAGATGAGGTGAGAACCTTAGCTTCACGTACACAGCAATCAACAGAACAGATTCAAAAAACCATTGAGCAGTTACAAAACGCCGCTCGTTCGGCAGTAAATGTGATGTCAAAAGGTACTGAGCAAGCAACTAATAGTGTGGATACAGCTAACAAGGCAGGCCAAAGTTTGTCAGTTATTACTGAAACCATTAGCCGAATTACTCGCATGAATGATCAAATAGCACACTCAACCGGCGAGCAACAATCGGTGGCTAACACGATCAGCACCAACGTTGATGAAATCCATTTACGCACAGTAGAAACATCGAATAGCTCAGGTAAACTGGCTTCTGTTAGTGCTGAATTAGCTCAGTTAGCCCAACATTTAGAAGGCATTACCAAACAGTTTAAGGTGTAATTACACGCTTTAGGTAAAAGCCGTTCTATTTGTACAAGACTCAAGCAAGTCAGTGTGCAAATAGAACGGCTTTTTTGTACTTAACAACTAGCCCACCTCACCACACTTTGGACATTAGACTTTAAAGTGAGCCTGTAATTGTTGTCTAACCGTTTCATTGATGGTTTGCGTTTTTGATAAAGTAAAGTCGAAGTGAACTAGGGTGGTGACGCCGGTCGCACAATGTTGCTCATTTTGCCAAAGCTCTTGATAAATATCGAAGGAGCTATTGCCAATACGACTGACAAATGTGCGGACTTCAACTAATTTTCCGTAGTATATTTGTTGCAGAAAATCGACTTTGTAACTGGCCAAGATCAATGGCCAGTTTTTTAAATCGAGCTCAGGGTTAAACATCCTAAAAATAGGCTCACGCGCTGTTTCAAACCATTGTACCAGCACGGTATTACTCACATGTGCAAGGGCATCCGTTTCACAAAAGCGCACTTTTATTTCTTCACGTAACATTCCTAGCCTTCTTTAAACAACAATGGCTTAAGAAAACGTCCGGTATGCGAAGCGTCGACATGACAAATATCTTCAGGGATGCCCTGTGCGATAATTTGCCCCCCGCCAGAGCCCCCTTCAGGCCCTAAATCAATGACCCAGTCAGCGGTTTTAATCACATCCAAATTATGTTCAATGACCACCACAGTATTGCCATGATCGCGAAGTCTATGCAGTACCGCTAGTAGCTGCTTAATATCGTGAAAATGTAAACCCGTAGTGGGCTCATCGAGTATGTAAAGCGTTTGTCCTGTGTCGCGCTTAGATAGCTCTTTTGCAAGTTTAACGCGCTGGGCTTCACCACCAGAAAGGGTGGTCGCTGCTTGACCCAGACGTACATAAGATAAACCCACATCGATCAGAGTTTGTAATTTACGCGCGATGGCAGGAATGGCATCAAAGAACGGTCTGGCTTCTTCAATGGTCATCTCTAATACTTGGTGAATGTTCAATCCTTTGTACTGAATTTCAAGGGTTTCGCGGTTGTAGCGCTTACCTTTACACACATCACAAGGCACGTACACGTCAGGTAAAAAGTGCATTTCTACTTTGATAACACCGTCACCTTGGCACGCTTCACAACGTCCGCCTTTTACATTAAAGCTGAAACGACCGGCTTGGTAACCTCTTGAGCGAGACTCTTGCGTACCTGCAAATAATTCGCGAACTGGTGTGAATATGCCAGCATAGGTAGCCGGGTTAGAACGAGGGGTACGACCAATTGGGCTTTGATCAATGTCGACCACTTTATCCAGATACTGCATGCCATCTATGCTGGCGTAGGGTGCAGGCTCACCCGTCGTGGCGCCGTTTAATTCACGATGTGCAATACGATAAAAAGTATCATTGATTAAGGTCGATTTACCTGAGCCCGACACACCGGTTACACAGGTCATTAATCCAATTGGGGCGCGAAAAGTGACATTTTTTAAATTATTGCCAGTGGCGCCCGTCATCTCGATCCATTTGCTTTGGTCGATGGGCGTACGAACCGTTGGAATTTCAATTCGCTCTCGGCCAGATAGGTATTTACCGGTTAATGAGTGCTCACTGTTTTTAATATCCTCAATCGTGCCTTGAGCAACAATTTCGCCTCCGTGTACCCCTGCTCCAGGACCAATATCAAGCACAAAATCGGCAGCGCGTATGGCATCCTCATCATGTTCTACCACGATAACGGTATTGCCCAAATCACGTAAGTGAATCAAGGTTTTTAACAAGCGCTCATTGTCTCGTTGATGCAAACCAATGGAAGGTTCATCCAGCACGTACATAACACCCACTAATCCTGCGCCAATTTGACTAGCCAGACGGATTCGCTGCGCTTCACCGCCGGATAAGGTATCGGCGCTGCGTGATAATGACAGGTAATTTAGCCCCACGTTTACTAAAAAGGTCAGTCTGTCGTTTATTTCTTTAAAGATTTTTTCAGCAATCTGCTCACGACTACCGGTTAAGGTGACACTGGCAAAAAACGCTAATGCCTCGGCAATAGACATATCAGTGATCGTAGGTAGGGGCGTGTCACCGATAAACACATTGCGAGCTTCTAAACGTAAACGGGTGCCGCCACAGCTAGTGCAGCTTTGTTGACTCAGATATTTGGCTAATTCGTCCCGAACCGCATTTGATTCCGTTTCTTTATAGCGGCGTTCCATATTAGGAATTATCCCTTCGAAAGGATGCTTGCGCTCCATAATATCGCCACGGTCGTTGATGTACTTAAATTTCAGCGAAGTCCCTTTACTACCAAATAGAATCAAATCTTTGGCTTTGGCATCGAGCTCTTTGTAGGGCTTAGTTAAATCGAACTTATAGTGATCAGCGACCGCTTGTAACATCTGAAAATAATAATAACTGCGCTTGTCCCAGCCACGAATAGCGCCACCAGACAAACTTAACTCGTCATTGCCAACAATTCGCGTCGGATCAAAAAACTGCTTAGTACCTAAGCCATCACAAGTTTGACACGCGCCAGCCGGATTATTGAAAGAAAATAAACGAGGTTCAAGTTCGGCCATGCTGTAGCCGCAATGCGGGCAGGCAAAGTTGGATGAAAACACCAGTTCTTTTTTACTCGGATCGTCCATAAAGGCAATTTTAGCGGTGCCGCCAGATAAATTCAGCGCGGTTTCAAAGGACTCAGCCAGTCGAAGTTTTAAATCTTCTCTTACTTTAAAGCGATCGACCACCACTTCGATGGTGTGTTTTTTATGTAAATCTAATGGTGGCGGGTCAGATAAGTCACATACCTCACCGTCAATACGAGCACGAATAAAGCCTTGAGCAGATAAATTTTCTAAGGTTTTAACGTGTTCTCCCTTACGATCCTGCACGACTGGGCCGAGCAACATTAATTTTGTTTCTGGCTCCATATCCAATACACGATCAACCATTTGACTGATGGTTTGGGCGTTTAGTGGCACGTGATGGTCAGGACAACGTGGCTCACCTACCCGAGCGTATAACAACCGTAAGTAATCATATATTTCAGTGATTGTGCCCACTGTTGAGCGAGGGTTGTGTGATGTGGATTTTTGCTCGATGGAAATGGCGGGTGATAAGCCTTCGATGTGATCCACATCAGGCTTTTCCATCATTGATAAAAATTGTCTAGCGTAAGCAGACAATGATTCCACATAACGACGCTGACCTTCTGCATACAGGGTATCAAATGCCAGTGATGATTTACCTGAGCCTGATAAACCAGTAATAACGGTGAGTTTGTCTCGTGGGATGTCTAAGCTGATGTTTTTCAGATTGTGGGTGCGAGCACCACGTACTTCAATTCTGTCCATTTTTAACCATATTTGCGGGCAAAAGAGTAGTATTACATACTCTGCAAAGTAGCTCTACGGCAACCGTGATTATCTTTTGTAGCGCTAGCAAATTAGCTGGAATAGACAGTTTAAGCTATCGGCAAAACTGACTTGCTGTGATATTATAGCGCGCTAAAAACGCCTCTAATTAACGACTTTAACCGAATAGTAATTACTTTGAATTCAACTGAACTTCGCGCGGCTTTTTCGCTCGCATTTATCTATGTTCTGCGCATGCTAGGCTTATTTATGATTATGCCTGTCATGGCCGTTGCAGCCCGAGATTACCCTGATTACTCTGTTATGTTAGTCGGCTTAGCCATTGGCGGTTATGGTTTAACCCAGGCGATGTTGCAAATACCTATGGGAGTATTGTCAGACAAAATTGGTCGCAAACCCGTTATTATTATAGGTTTGGTGTTTTTTGCCCTTGGAAGTTTATTAGCTGCGTTTTCTGATAGTTTAATGTGGATAGTGCTTGGTCGTTTTCTACAAGGGGCGGGGGCGATAGCCGGAGCAATTATGGCTTTGGCAGGAGATCTAAGCCGTGAAAAGCAGCGGCCCAAGGTCATGGCAATTATCGGCATTGCTATTGGCTTTTCATTTTACATAGCACTTCTATTAGGACCTACCATCGCTAATGCATATGGCCTAAAAGGCATCTTTTTAGCCACAGGTGTACTCGCCATTTTATGTATGTTGTTAGTTTGGTTGGTGGTGCCGAACCCTTATGATGTCGCACCTAAAGGCGACACGCTGCCTGTTATCAAAGACATTAAGAGATTGCTTGCCCATCCTCAGCTTATGAGGCTTGACCTGAGCGTCTTGGTGCTGCACATGCTAATCACCTTATTGTTTGTGCACATTCCAAAGTTTTTTGTGGCCTTGGGCTGGCCAATGTCGCAGCACTGGCAGTTATATCTAGGTATTCTATTGGTTTCTATTGCGGGTTTGGCGCTTATCATGGGCCTTGGCCGTAAGATTAATCAGGTCAGCTTAATGGTAGCCAGTGTGATGGGCCTCGCAATTGTTTTTGCTTTACTGAGTATCGAACACGTATCACTACTGTGGTTATTGGTTCTGGTAAGTGTGTTTTTTACTTGCTTCAATTACTTGGAAGCGAATTTTCCGGCTATGGTGTCTAGTGTGGCGCCAGCGGGTAAAAAAGGCTCTGCAATGGGTATATACGCCAGTTGCCAGTTTTTTGGAGCCTTTTTAGGTGGTATGTTGTCGGCTTCAATCAGTCAATTTTTTGGTAGTCAGTGGGTATTTGGTCTTGCCGCGGTCTTATGTGTAGTGTGGGTATATTTAATCAAAGGTTTGCATAGTACACAGCGCTTAAAACGTTATACACTTAAGGTTAACAGTCAAACTGCTGAGCACGCCATGCAACAAATAGCCGAATTGGATGGTGTTGAAGATTTAACCTTCATGCCAAGTGAACAGGTTATTTATATTAAAGTCGATGGGCAGAAATTTGATATTCAGCGGGCTCGCAATTCCCTGAATTTAGAAGAATAAGAGGAGAAAAAATGGCGACTAAAGGTGTAAACAAAGTAATTTTAGTGGGTAATTTAGGGCAAGATCCTGAAGTTCGTTATATGCCTAACGGCAATGCAGTGGCAAATTTAACCTTGGCCACCAGTGAAAGTTGGAAAGATCAAGCGGGACAATTACAAGAACGCACTGAATGGCACAGAATTACCATGTACCGTCGCTTGGCAGAAATTGCCGGTGAATACTTGCGTAAAGGTTCGCAAATTTATATTGAAGGAAAATTGCAGACTCGTAAGTGGCAAGATCAACAAGGTCAAGATCGTTACACCACAGAAGTCATTGCCGATCAGTTACAAATGTTGGGCGGTAAAGGTGGACAAGGTGGTGGTCAATCTGAAGGTGGTTTTCAGCCTCGTCAAGCACCTCAAGGTAATCAAGGCGGCTACAATCAGGGCCAACAACCGAGTTATCAGAAGATGCCTAATCAAGGTGGAGCTAATCAAGCGCCAGCAAATCAAGGTTTCAATCAGGCTCCAGCAGGTCAAAAAAATCAGCCTCCTATGGTTGAGCCAGACTTTGATTTTGATGATGACATCCCTTTTTAAATTAGATGAACAGTATGTATGAGCCTCTAACCTTTAGGGGCTTTTTGTTGTTTAAGTTGCAAGAATATCTACAGATAGTGCAATAAATGAACTGGCGATAATCATACGATTAAGTTACATACTGGGTTAATAGTGACTTAAGTTTTGTTATATATTGTATTGATTAACTTAAAATTTTTGAGCAAAAAATGAATAAAAAAACGTTGGATGTTTCAGTCGTAATTCCGGCCAAAAACGAGGAGGAAAATGTCGCTCCTGTTATTGAAGCCATTGTCAGTGCCTTAACTGACAAAGTGTCTTTTGAAATTGTCTACGTAGATGATGGCAGTGATGACCAAACCTACGGTGAACTTCAACGTTTAATCGCCCAAGGTATTGAGCAAATTACTCCAGTCAAACATCGTTATTCTGTGGGTCAAAGTACGGCTATTCATACAGGCGTTCAGTTAGCTCAAGGCCAACTGATTGTTACCTTGGATGCTGATGGCCAAAATGACCCAGCGGATATTCCCAAACTAATCGATCAAGCCATGTTACAACCATTCGGCACTGATTTTTGTATTGCCGGGTTTCGTAAAAATCGGAAAGACACCAGTTGGAAACGATTTCAATCTAAAATTGCGAATAAAGTGCGTAGTACTCTGCTTCATGACGGTACCCCAGATACTGGCTGCGGCCTAAAAGTGTTCCCTAAATCGACATTTTTAAAACTGCCTTATTTTAATCATATGCATCGTTTTTTACCTGCCTTGGTGCGCCGTTTAGGAGGTCATATCGTGGTGGTAGAAGTGAATCATCTTGACCGGCAACATGGCGTATCAAAATACAACATGTTAGGTCGTTTGGGTGTAGGTTTAATTGATATGTTCGGGGTGATGTGGCTGCAGCGTAGGGTAAAAATAGCTGAGGTTGTTAGTGTCAACCAAGACAACTAGTACAGGTCTTTTTGCTGCACCTTGGTTTAAGAGTAGCTTAATACTGCTGGTGGTTTGTGCCTTAGTCGGCTTTTTAGTCAGTTTACTGCCTTACAATGAAGTGCTAAATAAAAACTGGGTTGATGTGCATATCCGCGATAGCGGCATGACAGGTATGTTGGTATTTTTAGTGATTGGAGCGACCGCGACTGCGCTTGGGGCCCCGCGACAAATGATCGCCTTTTTAGGTGGTTATGCTTTTGGCTTTGCTCTTGGTTGCTTATTGTCGACCTTGGCGACTGCTTTAAGTTGTTTTTTTAGTTTCTACTTTTCTCGCCTTTTAGCCAAGCGGTTCATTCAGAAACGCTTTGCGCACAAAATTAAACGCATCGATCAGTTTTTGCACAAAGACCCACTCACTAAAACAATTGTAATCCGTCTACTGCCGGTGGGTAACAACCTAGTAACTAATCTAATTGCGGGTGTCACTCATGTTAGAGCCAGTCGCTTTGTGTTTGGCTCTTTTATTGGATACATACCACAGATGGCGATATTTGCTTTGATGGGCAAAGGTATCGTGGTGTTATCAGCGTGGAAAATAGCGCTCAGCGTAGTGCTGTTAATCATCTCTGGGGCATTAAGCTTGCGATTGTATAAACAATATAAGGCAGCACGTTTATTGGATGATGAATCTGCTGATGTTATTGGAAATACCCCCGTTTAGTTTGTTAATCGTCCTACTCTCTTATTCAAGGTGCAGCCAATGAAACAACCTCTCCCCTACTTTAATGCTGACTTTGGTCAAAACCACTTGAGTAATATGTACTGGCTTTTTGGTTTAGCGGTTTTTATGATCTTTATAGGGCTCGGTTTACGCGATCCTTGGCCTGCTGATGAACCTCGTTTTGCCCAAATTGCTATGGAAATGGTGCATTCAGGGCAATGGTTTTTCCCTTCTAGAGCGGGTGAATTATATCCAGACAAACCCCCTATTTTTATGTGGTCAATTGCTTTTTTCTATTGGTTGACCGGCTCAATTAATATCGCCTTTCTATTGCCCTCAGCCCTGTCGGGCTTAGTGACAATGTACTTAGTGTATAGTCTTGGTCGTCGTTTGTGGTCTAATCGGATTGGCTTTTACGCTGCGATACTTTTAATTTTTAGTGTGCAATTTACCTTGCAAGCTAAAACGGCACAGATTGATGCCATGGTTTGCATGTGGATCACATTAGGATGTTATGGCTTATTGCGTTTTTTATTGATTGACGGTCTTTGGCGCTGGTATTTCATGGCGTGGTTTTTTATGGGAATAGGTGTAATTACCAAGGGTGTCGGTTTTTTACCTTTGTTAATGTTGTTACCCTTTGCTTTACTTCGAGGTTTTAAAGTACAAAATTCTCATATTGCAGCCCCTCAAATTGAAGGTGGTTGGCGTTGGTGGCTGGGTCCATTGGTGATGTTAGGCGCAATCAGTTTGTGGTTTTTACCCATGTTATTACTGGTAGAACATAGCCAAAATCCCTTATTTGAAACCTACCGCGACAATATACTGTTTAAACAAACCGTAAAACGGTATGCGGATTCATGGCATCACATCAAACCCTTTTATTATTATGTCACGTCGGTTGTGCCGGTGTTTTGGTTACCTATTTCCTTGCTGTTACCCTGGTTATTTTCTCATTGGAAATTAGCGTTTAAAGAGCGAGATTTTCGTATTATTTTGCCCCTAGTATGGGTAGCTTTGGTGCTAGTGTTTTTTAGTGTTAGCCCCGGTAAGCGTGGCGTCTATATTTTGCCAGCTTTACCCATGTTGGCCTTAGTAACAGCCCCTTACCTAGCGGCAGTACTTAAACATAAATGGCCAAATCGTTTGCTATTTTTACTAGTTAGTTTTATTTCAGTTATCATGTTACTCGCCGCGCTAGCCGGTTGGATGGAAATTAAGGCGGCCAGTAAATTGGTTGAAAAATATCAAGTTGAGCCTTGGGGTTTTTTAGCGACTATTGGCCTGACTGGCCTATTAATCATTGCTTTGACATGGTTGAAAAAAACCCAGTTAAAACTGGCGAGCTGGCCACTATTTATCATGGCCCTATGGATTATATATAGTACGTGGGGCTACGCACTCTTAGGTCCAGTAAAAACGCCAAAATCGGTGTTTGACGCTATGTCTGACTCAGTACCAAGTGACGCTGAACTGGCCTTAGTAGACTTCTCAGAACAATTTATATTATTTTCTCCCTACTCTATTACACATTTCGGCTATCACACCGACAATCAAGAGCAAGTCAAGGCCGCTTGGCATTGGCAAGGTGATGATACTAAGCGCTTTATATTAATAGACGAAAATGAAGTGACCCTATGCTTTGATCCTACAAAAGCCTTAGACGTGGGTTATGCCCACCGAGTGCATTGGCTTATTTTAGGCGTTGAGAGTCGGTTGGTACAATGTGCTGTACCAAATGATGATGTTCACCAATATCATCTTGCTAAGTAATTCAACAAGGTGACTGGCGGTTTAAGGCCAATCACCTTTAACTAACCTTTACGGGCGTTGTTTAAATTTAAGCAAGTTGTTTGCATCATTGAATTTCACATCAGTTTCCAGTTCAAATAAAGTGATCAGTGTTTTTGCTATGGCATCGTGAGAGTTTTCTTGCTCAGCGAGTTGCCGTGTAGCTGCAATATCGATGTCTGAATTGACATCAGTCCAGACTACAAGCGGCACTTTAGTTTGACTATCTGGTGCAAATGAGTAAGGCAGACCATGCAGGTAAATACCATTTTCTCCCATTGACTCGCCATGGTCGCTGACATAAATCATGCTGGTTTCAAATTGTTCAGTGTTGTTTTTAAGTAAAGCAATAACCTGAGATAAAAAGTAATCGGTATACACAATAGTATTGTCATACCCATTGATGATTTCTTCATCACTGCATTGAGAGAGCTCTGCGGTTTGGCATGCAGGGCGATATATTTCAAAGGCTTTTGGATAGCGTTTGAAATAAGCGGGTCCGTGACTGCCCATTTGATGAAGTACAATAAAGATGTCTTTCGCTTGCTGGTCTATGTACTCTTGTAGACCCACTAACATGCCTACGTCACGGCATTCGTCATCGCACAGGGTATTGTTCTGTGATGTCCTAAAATCTTCAAATTGTTGACGAATAGCCACACCTTTAGAGTCAGAGTTATTGTCACGCCACAGCACACTCAATCCTCCCTTGGCTTTGGCTAAAACATCAAAGGCATTTTCAGTCTTGGCTGAAGTATCCACGTCAAAATTATCACGGCCTGAAAACGAAAACATGCAAGGCACTGATATGGCAGTAGAGGTGCCGCAAGACGAAATATTGGGGTAATTAGTGACATTTTCTTCCTGGCTAAGTAATGGCGTAGTGTTACGCTTGTAGCCGTTTAGGCCCCAATGATCGGCTCTCACTGTTTCACCTACCACCATAATAACGAGTTCTCGATGTATATCGCTAAGGGGGATTTGTGAGTTATTAGACAAAGTTGAGTAGGGTTGCTTACCTGAGGTTTTAAATTGGCCCCCAAGGTACTTGCCGGCAGAGTAGATAGCCTGAATAGGGTTTATGTAATAGCGTAATTCTTTATGTTGGCGAATAAAGCTGCTGAACTGGGCGCTAAAAACACCCATGCTTAAGGCAATCAAAAGTACTGAGACTGCCAACAAGCCCGCGACTGTTTTTACTTTTCTAAGCCAAGCTGCAGAATTTTTTGCTGCGTTAATAGTCACTGAATTGATCAGAACTATTGGTACTACGCCAAGTAAAAGCAGACGCATAACGAGGTTAAGCGAGAGTAAGTCAGATGCCTCGGCCGCATTGGTTTGAAGGCTATTCCGGATCATTTCAACGTCAATGACTACGCCAAAATTGTCCGCGAAATAGGCACAAGTCACACTCACCAACAAGATAATTGCAAGGGCCCATCGCAGCGGTAAAAGACTATATACAATAGCGATAATCACAGTGTTCAAGGCCCAAATAATCGTCATTAAGGCCACTAAAAAAGCAACATTGTTTTGCACAATATATTCTTGCGAAAAATGCTCGATAAAACTGAGGTTGCTGGTCGCCGTGATAAACAGGCTAGCAAGCAAGATTAAGCTAAAAGGGCTTATGGTTATTTTGGTGAATACTGACCAGATAGACCTATGATTTAAATACATATTTTATTACTTATTAAGAGCTGCACTTTAGAAGGCTAATCTACTGCGCGATGCTTAAGTCAATCTTAAAGTATAGTAGAGATAAGGTTTTAACTGTCTTTATGAAGGGTATCGCGTAATTGTGAAGGCAAGGTGCCAAAAAGGGCTTTGAACTGGCGACTAAAATAGCTGTGTTCAGAAAATCCGCAGCGATAAGCCACCTCAACAATAGGAAGGCGAGTTTCAATTAACAGACGTCTAGCATTTTCTAAGCGGATTTCATTGATAAATTGTTTCGGGGTTTTTGACAAATATTTTTTGAAGCGACGTTCTAACGCACTGACAGATAAAAAGGCCGTTTGGGCGAGTTGCTCTACACAAATATCTTTGTGGTAATTTTCTCGCACAAATTCTACCGGTGCCTTAATTGCATCAATGCTTGATAACACCTGTGAGGTTTTATTCATTAGTTGAGTGAAACCATAAGACCCAACAATGTGTTGATTATGATCATAAAGAGGCCGCTTTGAGGTAGAGAACCACGCAAAGTCGCCGGTTTTCAACATATTTAACTCAATGCGGTCCGTGATCACTTGCCCACTCATAACGCTTTTATCATCGTTGATAAATTGTTTGGCAATATGAGGCGGGAAAAAAGCAACATCTGACTTACCATAAACCTGTTGCAGTGAATGAAGACCAATATGCTCAACAAATTTATTATTTGCATAAATGATTTCACTGTTGGCGTTTTTAATCCAAAAAATGATGTCAGGCAAGAGATCAAACATCGTTAATATTTGTTTTAAACCTAAAACGTTTTGCAGAAAATCTTGATTTTCTAAGGCTAATTTATCATTCATAACGCTTTGTTTATATGTTTATACACCGAGTTAACGGGCGTAGTTAAGCACCCATAAGAGAGAGCTTCAAGGATCTTTTGTCTGTCTCATTAGATTCAAACAGATTTGATAATGAAGAACAGCAAGTGCACAAAGCCATTTACGCTTTTCGTAAAAGTGCGCTTTAATCAAAGTGTCATACAGAGCATGTGTCCATGATTTTTTCATGAATTGAACTATTATTTTAGCCTGTATTCTTTTTCTAAGCGGCTGATATATCTGGCACTTCTGTATAAACTTTGCTGTAATGTTGAAAATTTTCGAGGGCTATCAATACAAATGCGTATAGGTTGGCGAGAGTACATAAAACGCCGGTTCAAAAGAGCCTCCAAGTACCACAGTGTTGGTATTGAATTTGGTATTGAAGAATTACAAATCAGCACATTGCAATTGATTGAAGGCAAATTGAATTGGGTAAAACAATCGAAAATTCATATAACAGATTGGGCAAACCAATTAAAACACTATGTTGACAAACATGAGCTTCACAACACGCCGTGTCGAGTTACCTTATCTATTGCCAAATATCCCCTTTTACAACTTGATAAACCAGCCGTTGAAGAGAGTGAAATTAATCAAGCTCTACAGTGGGTTGTAAAAGAGCAGCTTGGCCAAGATATTGAACTGGCAATCGATCATTTTGAATTACCCGCATCGCCAGCAAATGCTAAAAAACTTTATGTAGTAAGCCTCCCGAAAGACGAAGTAAAGGTCATTCGAAATGGAATACTGGCGGCTGAACTGAACTTAGAAGCAATTACGATAGAGGAATTGTCAGCCTGTCAGCTTCTGCCAAAGTCTGAAGAAGCCAGCGTCTTTTTACACCAAGATCTTGGTGATCAAATCAACCTTAGCATTGTTAAAAATGGCCTTCTGTATTTTTCGAGAAGACTAAAAGGCTATGAAAACCTATCTAGTTTTTCAGAGCAGGAATTACAACTAGGCATCGCTGATAATTTAGCCTTAGAAATTCAACGTTCTCTTGATTATTTTGAGAGTCAGCTGCGTCAAGCGCCGATTAAAAGAGCTTATGTTGCCCTCGATTCGCCATTTCAACAGACAATCGTCAACTTAATTAAACGCGAGATTTTAATCGATATGGTATTGCTAAGCCCTTCGCTAGCAAAGGCTGATAGCATTTCCGCCAAAACTACCCATTTTGCAAGTTTGGGGGCGGCCCTAGGGCTAAGCAAAGGTAGTAATATCTCATGAAAACGACAGTAAACTTATACAGTTCAGAGTTTCATCCTAAGTTACAGTTGCTGTCTTTACCTTTAGCACTATCAGTTTGGCTAATCTTATCGCTAGTATTACTTGGTATTTATCTATTTGATTATTTTAAACACGATGAACTTAAGGCGACACTGAGCAAAATAGAGCAACAACAAAAAGAGCAAGCTATAGTGCTAAAAAGCATGCAAACAGAGTTTGCCAGTATTAAAGCGGATGAAAAGCTGAATCAACTTGTTGATGAGCAGCAGCGCAATTTGGTTTTTAGAAAACAATTATTGCGAGACGTGCTCGGTCAAGAAGACCTAAAATCTAAAACGTTTTCTACCTTAATGCTCGACTTGGCTAATCACCACCAAACTGGGGTGTGGTTAACGCATATATTAATTGATGGCTATGACGTTAAATTGGCTGGCTCTGCTACAGAATCATCCCTTGTACCTAGTTGGCTAAGTGGCTTAAGTGCAACAGAATATTTTAAAGGGCAGCAATTTTCAGAGGCGCGGTTATTCAGAGACGCAGAGCAAACCCTTAACTTTGTCATTTCTAGTGAGGTTCAAAGTAACGACTCAAGTAAAGGAGGGCAAGCAATTGAGTAAGGCTGTCAATACCTCTTTTCTGAAGATCTACAGAGAGTTTGAAAAACTATCTGTTCGAGAACAAGTGCTACTTCTGTTGTGCGGCTCAGGGGTGGTGGTGTTTGTTTTTTACATGCTTTTGATACAGCCACAATCAGAAGCGACGGAAAAAACCCTCCAGCAAATTGAGCGTAAATCAAAGGACTTGAATACCATTGCTGCTCAAATGGCTGAGTTAACTGACGGGTTAGCTATTGATCCAAATTTTGCTGCTCAAACAAGGCTTGCCGATATTCAGCAAGCACTCTTACAAACAGATGAGGCTTTGGCCCAGCAAACAGCGAATTTAGTCCCCGCAACTAAAATGCCGCAAGTACTCGAAAGTGTGTTAAGCAACTCCAAGAAGTTAAGGTTACTAAGTTTGCAATCCATTGCGCCTGTCGCGCTTAATGCAAGTCAGTCTGATGCAGAGAATAGCCAGCTGGTGTTATATCGACATGGGGTGAAGCTGGTGTTATCGGGCAGTTTTTTTGAGATCCAAGGTTATTTGCAAGCGATTGAGTCATTGCCCTGGCAATTTTATTGGAAAAAGTTTGATTACCAAGTAGAGCAACACCCCAATGCCAAAATTGAATTGGAGTTGTACACTTTAAGTACCAACAAAGCTTTTATAGGGGTATAGATGAAAGCTCATGAAATGTGCGTAATGATTTCATTGCTATTTTCCGCTGAGATAGGGGCTGAGACGGCGTTTGCAAAAAATAGTGTTATACAAGAATTACAGGACCCAACTAAACCTGCTAAATCCCAGCTGGGCCTAAATGACAATGAGCAACATAACCGTACCATGTCTTTGTCTGCTATCTTTATCAGTGAAAACGGTAAACACGCTATTATAAATGGTGAAACGTGTATTGTAGGGCAAACAATTTCAGGATTTGAAGTGCTAGAAATTAGTGCAGATAAAGTCGAATTGCGTGGCCCTGAGGGCACTGAAACGCTTTTCTTTAATAACATTTCGATTAAAAAAGATGCATATAATGGCTTTTAGGAAAACAGTTTTATTCACCTTAGGTGCCTTAGTGTGTGCATGCCAAGCACCGCAAAAAAAATCGCAATCCTCAACCGCGATGGATGCGGCCATTGCTGAATATGCCCAAGAAGTGCCAAACGCACCTAACAAACTAGATACCTTGCCTGCCGCGGTTACTCAGGCCTTATTGCCGGACTTAAACAACGCAGAACAACCTTTTTTTAGCGAATCAAAGTATGACATTAGCGCTCACCAGCTTGATGCCGCAACATTTTTTTCGGGGATTGTGCAAGGCACACCATACAGTGTCGCGATTCATCCTGAGGTGTCGGGCACCATTTCTTTAGAGCTAAAACAAGTGGCTTTAGCTGACATTTTTGACTTGGTTTCTGATTTATATGGCTACGACATTCAGCGCAAGCAAAATATTTACCGTATCTATCCGGCTGGTTTACGCACTGAAACGATACCTGTTAACTATTTACTCATGAAACGTGATGGTTCAACCCAAACCAGTATTACCTCTGGTGGTGTTTCCCAGGGGCAAAGTAACAACAATAATACCAGCAACAGCCAGAATAATTTTTCTGGCAATTCAAGTAGTCGCAACAGCAGTAATAACAATAATAATATGGGTACAAACAACAATGGCACCAATATCGCTACCAGCACTGAAACTGATTTTTGGAAAGAGTTGCTCAGCACCTTAAAAACGATGGTTCCTGAAGAGCAAGGTAAAAATGTAATGGTAACGCCACAAGCAGGGCTTGTTACTGTACGAGCCATGCCTGATGAAATTCGGGCGGTGAAGAACTTCTTAAATGTGTCCGAAGAAATTGTCCAACGCCAAGTTATTTTAGAGGCGCGCATTATCGAAGTGTCATTAAGTGATGGCTATCAGCAAGGGATAAACTGGAATCAAATACTGAGTCATGTTGGCAGTACCGATGTACAGTTCTCAACTACCTCAGGCAGTATTGGCGATAACATCAGTGCCGCTTTAGGCAATATCACTAGCTTGTCATTTATCAATAAAGACTTCTCTGGGGTCCTTTCTTTATTGTCGACACAAGGCAATGTGCAAGTACTGTCTAGCCCCAGAGTGACTGCAATAAACAATCAGAAAGCGGTCATTAAGGTGGGTGACGATGAGTATTTTGTAACCGATGTCTCTAGCCAAAGTACTATTTCATCTAGCACAACTTCCGTAGTACCCAATATTGAATTAACGCCATTTTTCTCTGGTATTGCTCTAGATGTAACACCGCAGATAGATAAAAACGGCGGCGTCTTGTTACACGTTCATCCCTCTGTGATTGAAACCCAAGAGCAAGAGAAAATCGTTACCTTAAATCAAGAGCAATTTATCTTACCCCTGGCGCAAAGCAATATTCGAGAATCTGACACCATTATTCATGCTAAATCAGGCGAAATAGTGGTAATCGGTGGTTTAATGCAATCTATTATTTCTGAATCAGAATCTAAAACACCATTGCTGGGTGATATTCCGTTTTTCGGCAATCTGTTCCGTTCGAAAAAAGACTCAGAGATTAAAAAAGAATTGGTTATTTTGCTTAAACCGACGGTCGTTGATACTCAAACGTGGCGCAAGCAGTTGCAGCGCAGTCGTGACCAAATGGCAGATTGGTTGCACGTGGAGTAACTATGTACCTTTACCATTTTGGTATCAAAGAGCTGCCCTTCACACTCACGCCGAACACCAGCTATTTTTTTGGTCTGCCCAGTCATAAAGAGGCCATTGCGGTGTTAATGACAGCACTCAAATGTGGAGAGGGTTTCATTAAAGTGACGGGGGAAGTGGGTACAGGCAAAACCTTAATTTGTCGCAAGTTATTAAACGAGCTACCCGATCACTTTGTGGCCGCTTACATTCCCAACCCTTCTTTAACACCAGTCGAATTAAGACGGGCAGTGGCCAGTGAGCTCAATGTGGAATTGACCGCCTTAGTGGATCAGCAAGAGTTTACGCATCGGATACAGCAACGGCTGATTGAAATTCATCAGCAAAACCGCTCAGCAGTATTGATTATTGATGAAGCACAAGCTTTGCCTATAGAAAGCATCGAAGCCCTGCGGTTGATGACTAATCTAGAAACCGAGTCTCGCAAACTCTTGCAAGTGGTCTTATTTGGTCAGCCTGAATTAGACCAAAAGTTAGCGTTGCCGGAGTTAAGGCAACTGAAGCAGCGAGTGACATTCTCTTATACCTTGCGTTTGATGGATGCTGATCAAGTGTATCAATATGTCAGACATCGCATGAAAATTGCCGGTTATAGTGGCGTAGACATTTTTTCTGCAAGTTGCAGTAAGTTACTATTTAAAGCCAGTAAAGGTACCCCTCGAATCGTGAATATACTGTGTCATAAAGCGCTGATGCTTGCATTTGGAGAAGGTACTTATCAAGTATCTACTGAGCACCTTAAACTGGCTATTAAGGATACAGAAGCCACGCAAAACCTGCGAGGTGTAAGTTTTTATGCGCCACTAATAGTGGGTGTGATGGCGATATTAGTAGTGACGTTAATTGTGTTTGAGTGGCCACTATAATGAGTGTAGTGAATAAAATGCTGCGAGACTTAGAGGCTAGGCAGAGCCAAGATGAAACAACGCCAGCCAACTATGTGCCTAGGGTGAAACCCGCAAAAGCGCAGATGTGGTTGACTGCGCTAGGTGTGTTAATCCTCATTGTTTTGCTCTACATAGGCTTCAACTTAATTAAGAACTCGACTCATCTGCTTAACAATACAAATGTAAGCAATGAGGTAAGCCATGTTGAAATGCTCACCACTACTCGTTCTTTGTCAGCGGATGAGGTACTACAAAATCAAAAGGCTGACGTTGAACCACCGGTTTTACTAAGCCCCGATAAGGTCAGATTATTGGCCGCGGTAACAGAAGAAGCTGCTGGCTCTCAAAAGGTAATTCAAGTCCTCAGTGATGAAAAGCCAGTTGTATTACCTATATCAGCAGCACCAGCACAGACACAAGCTGAGATTACTCCGCTAGTGAGCAAGGAGAGCCCGTCAATCAGTGAGGGCAAAGGCGCGTTCACGATAAAAGACAGTACTCAGGCTAGTCAGTCAGTTAATTTTAAACAACGAACACAAGATGCTATTACTGCAGGTGACAGTGAGTTAGCCATTCGTTTATTAAAAACGTTAGTGCAGCAAGAGCCCGACAACATTGACGGTGTTAAAAAGCTCGCCTCGTTATTATTTGCTCAGGGTAATAGTGTTGAAGCGAGTCAGTTATTGCAACAGAGTTTGCAAAACGATCCCTCGAGAAATGATTTACGCTTGATGCTTGCCCGCTTATCTGCCAGTCAAGATAAGCCTAGCGCTGCACTAGTTATCCTCAAAAGCACGCCTGACGAACGCCTATTAGACGAGAGTTTTTTGGCGTATCGTGCTGCATTGGCTCAGCAGCTTGGGGATGCCGAACAAGCCCAGTCAGACTATCTGAGATTAACTGAAATAGATAAGCAAAATGCACGCTGGTGGCTTGGCTTAGCGATTACACATGACAAATTCGGCGCGCAGCAAGAAGCGCTAAAAGCTTATCAAGCAGCACTCGGTTTAGCACAGCTAGAGTCAACGGTTAACGATTTTATACGGCAGCGACTCAAGGTTTTGGAGGGGGCACAGTGAGCGCAATAAGTCCAAAAATAAAAATCCGCTTAGGCGACTTATTAGTCAATCAAGGGGTTATTTCTGAAGAGCAATTGATGCAAACCTTGGCTGTGCAAAAGCAGTCAGGTCGTAAGCTTGGGGTTGAACTTATTGAATTAGGGTTTGTAACTGAAAAACAAATCCTTAGCTTATTATCTCAACATTTAAATGTGCCATTAGTGGATATTGCCAAGTACAACATCTCACCTAGTGCCGTAGCTTTATTGCCCGAAGTACAAGCCCGCCGTTATCGCGCCATAGTGCTAGATGACAAAAGTGATCATCTATTAGTTGGCATGAGTGACCCTGCAGACTTAGCGAGTGTCGACCTGTTGTCCGGTTTGTTTGCCAAACCGATTAAGCTAGCGGTAGTCAGTGATAGCCAGTTATTGCAAGCCTACGACACCTATTATCGACGGACAGAAGAAATTGCGTCATTTGCCCAAGAGTTAGCGGAAGAATATGAGGAAGGCAATGACTTTAATTTAGATGCCGGCGTCATGGGCGAGCAAGATACCGCGGTTGCACGTTTGCTCTCTTCTATTTTTGAGGATGCAATGCAAGCTAAAGCCTCTGATATTCACATTGAGCCAGACGAACACTTACTGCGCATTCGGATGCGAGTTGATGGGGTATTACAAGAAAACGTCATCAAAGAGAAGAACGTTGCCTCAGCGTTAGTACTTCGTTTAAAACTGATGTCAGGGCTGGATATTTCTGAAAAACGCTTGCCACAAGACGGTCGCACGCACATTAGAATTAAAGGGCACAACGTTGATGTCAGAGTATCCACGATGCCGATTCAAAATGGTGAATCGGTGGTGATGCGATTGCTCGACCAGTCTGCTGGTATATTAACTCTTGATCAAACGGGTATGCCGGCTAGTTTGTTAAACCGTTTTCGACGTTTATTAAAACGCCCCCACGGTATGATCTTGGTAACCGGGCCTACGGGCTCAGGTAAAACCACCACACTTTATGGCGCCTTAAGTGAACTCAACAGCGCCGCAACTAAAATTATTACCGTTGAAGATCCGGTGGAATATCGTTTGCCCAGAATTAACCAAGTGCAAACCAACAATAAGATTGGCTTGAACTTTGCCAAAATACTCAGAACCACCTTACGCCAAGACCCCGATATTATTATGGTGGGGGAGATGCGTGACCAAGAAACCGCTGAAATTGGTTTACGCGGCGCACTAACCGGTCACTTAGTGTTATCAACCTTACACACCAATGATGCGATCAGTAGCGCAGTTCGTCTTATCGATATGGGGGCGCCGGGTTACTTGGTCGCTAGTTCTTTAAGGGCTATTGTTGCGCAACGATTAGTCAGAAAAATCTGTGAAAACTGCAAGGAGCCTTACCGGCCCGACAAAGAAGAGCTGTTGTGGTTGAATAGTTTAGACAGCAAGGCAGCAGACCTTAACTTTAAACATGGCAAGGGATGTTCAAATTGCAGTCATACCGGTTATCGGGGACGGCTTGGCGTATTTGAGTTGTTAGAAATGACCGAGAACATGATGAACGCATTGAAGCTCAACAACACCAGTTTGTTTGCCGATGTCGCTAAACAAAGTCCGGGTTTTGTGCCCTTAGCAAAAGTGGCCTTAACATATGCCAAGATGGGCATTACCTCGGTGCATGAAGTGCTTAAATTAAGTGAAATGATAGTAGAGCAAGTGAATGAGGATACTACTCAAGCAACAACTGTTTCATTGGAGCAAGAGCTTGCAGAAGTTGCCCATGTTAAAAAAGAGGCACCAAATGACACTTCATTAACGCAACACCCAAGCTTTGAATTGGAGCCAATACCCAAATCGGATGACCACAATGGCCCAGTTTAACTACACTGCTCGTAAAAGTTCTGGTGAACTTGTATCCGGTATATTGGAGGCCGGCGATGCCGCCACCGTCGCGCAAGTACTGGCAGGTAGAAGCTTTGTACCCTTGACTATTTCTGAACAACAGCAAGATGTTGTGACCTTAAATAGCGAACTTTCTTTTTTTACCCCCAAAGTGACGTTAGATGATTTGGTGATTTTTTCGCGGCAAATGCACTCCTTAGTCAAGTCAGGTATCCCTATTTTAAGGGCTGTAAAAGGGCTAGCTGATACAACGGCTTCTAAACGAATGGCTCTTGCCTTGGACGATGTAAGTTTACAGCTTGAAAGAGGTCGAACTCTGTCTGCAGCGTTAAACATGCATAAAGATACCTTTAGCCAGTTATTTATCAGTATTGTTCATGTGGGCGAAAATACAGGCAGGCTTGATGATGCCTTCATACAGCTATCGTTTTATTTAGAACGTGAGCAAGAAACCCGTAAACAGATCAAGGCCGCCACCCGTTATCCTTTGTTTGTTATTTTTTCCATCATTATTGCTATGGTAATAATGAATATTGTGGTCATTCCCATTTTTGCCAATATGTTTACGTCATTAGGGGCAGAACTGCCCCTAATGACGCGTGTTTTATTGGCCACGTCGCATTTTTTTACGACACAATGGCATGTGTTATTACTGGGTACGTTGGCCGGAGCGTTTTTATTACGTCGTTATCTGCACACGCCCTCAGGACAGTACAGGTGGGATAAACTGAAACTCCGTTTACCCATCGTCGGTAATATATTTGAACGAACCCTACTTGGGCGTTTCTCACGAAGTTTTTCCATGATGTTAGTGGCTGGCGTTCCCATGACAAGCGCGCTTAACTTAGTTGCAGAGGCCGTTAACAATACTTTCATGGCCGAGCGTATTATCGCGATGCGAAAAAACATTGAAAAAGGTGAGAATCTCTCTCGTGTAGCAGCGGGCAGTCAGTTATTTACTCCGCTCGTGTTACAAATGATCAGTGTGGGAGAAGAAACCGGACGGGTCGATGAGCTACTAGCCGAAGTGGCAGAATTTTATGAGCGCGAAGTCGATTATGATCTAAAGAGTTTAACGGCTAAAATCGAACCAATTTTGATTTCAGTTGTTGCAGGCATGGTCTTAGTATTAGCCTTAGGCATTTTTACGCCCATGTGGGATATGATGGGGGCGATAAAAGGCTAACCTTATGCAAAAAAATCAAGCGAGTGAGGAGCGTAATCGATCCGTCTTTTTTAATGTCAGTGTCGTTTTTGTGTTTGTGGCATTGATGGTGATTTTTATTGTGTATTTTTATGTCACGGCCCCCAATATAAAACGGGTAAATTTAGATAACTTAGCCAATAGTTTTACCACCAGCGTAAACAGTGCGCATTGGCAGTGGCAAGCGCAAGGTCGGCCAGAAATTATTATTATGAGTACCTTTGCGCCGCGGTTGGATGATGAAAAAACCCTGGTTGAAGTCGACAAACACCCTGTTTTCATGAATGCCCAAGGCTGGCCCAAGGCCGAATTTACTGGCCAAGGCTGTGAAGAAATTTGGAGTATGGTGTTAAATACAGCCCTGGAAAGCGAGGGATTTAGGGTGATCGCAGAGTTTTACGACGGTGTAAAACTCAGTGGTGATACTCTGCAAAGCCGGTGTCGGTATCGGCTATCAACGGGGCAGTATTTCGAATATAAAGTGTTCACCGGTGAAGTGATCAAGCATTAGTCAGTAACAGTAATTTAAAACGTATTCAGAGGTTTAAATGAATAACATTCAACATAGTAGTGCAGCAAGGTTTATGTCAGCAAGGCAACACACAAAAGGTTTTACCTTAATTGAGTTGGTGATTGTGGTGGTGATTTTGGGCTTGTTGGCCGCCACTGCGTTGCCCAGATTGTTAGATGTTACAAAAGATGCTGAAGATGCTACCGTCGATGGTGTTGCAGGTGGTTTTGCTTCTGCTGTTGGCCTTGTGCGAGCACAGTGGGAGTTGGAAGGGCGCCCGCAAGAAAATAACGGGACTAATTCTACTTTTGTTTCTATCAACGGTATTCAGATTGGGGTAGACAAGGATACGGGTTATCCCACAGGCCAGTTAGATACCGATAGTAGTTCGGAAGACAATCAAGTGAGCACCTTGGACTGTGAAAGTATTTTCAATTTGATTATGCAAAGTGCACCAACTATTTCTTCAGATTGGGACAATAGACCCTTTGACAATTATCGTTATTTTACTAATCTTCGAGCGGGGACTGGCGCAGGGGGGAATGACGTTTGTTATTATTATTTAACGCAAACGATCAAAAACCAAAGTAGTGAACCCAATGACAATTTAAGTGGCAATGGCTTTATTTATGATCCACGAATAGGCCAAGTCATTGTGTTTAGTAATAATTAATCATACCTTTGGATAAGACGAGATAATTATAGATGCTGGTATACGCTAAGCTTTTAGTGTTATAAACCAAGGTTATAGCTGAAAATATTAAAATTTCTTTTGAGGACAGCAACATGCAACAGCAAAAAGGTTTTACATTAATCGAACTTATTATCGTCATTGTGATTTTAGGCATCTTAGCCGTCACTGCTGCGCCTAAGTTTCTTGATATTCAGAATGATGCCAAAGGTGCGACCATTAGCGCAGTAGAAGCGTCATTAAAATCAGTAAATTCAATCGTGTATGGTAAAGCCCTAATTGCTGGCGAAACAGCAGCAGCTGGCACTGTTGCCGTAAATGGAAGTGACTACGATTTAGTTAATGGTTATTTGGCTGCAGACCAAACGACATCTGGTAGTAATATTCTTAATCTGTTAGAGCTAGACGGTGAATTTGCTCCAAGCTCAACCTTAGGAATAGACAGCGCAGGAAGTGGAAGTCCAGCTGCAGGTTCGATAGCGTTGACTTTTTACGGTTTTGATGACACCAGTTATGACTATTCTAGCTCTGATGCAGGCTGCTTTATTTTGTATACCGATGCTGCTTCTGGTGCAACCCCCACTATCACCGCCAAGACTGATGGATGTAATTAACCGTCATCAATCTTGATATTTTTTAGGCCATTAAAGTGATTTTAATGGCCTTTTTGTTAAATACGACAAACTCGTGATGTGTATGGGACCTAAACCAAGGGCTGGTCAACAACGTGGTTTTAGTTTGGTTGAACTTATTACTGTCGTTATTTTGATAGGTGTACTGTCGGTTTTCGTTGGCAGTCGTTTTATTGGTGGTAATGGTTTTGCTGAGTATGTTTATCAAGCGAAAGTTATTGCAGTATTACGAGTCATGCAAACCCGAGCAATGCATGACACCCGACCTGGTTATTGCTTTCAAGTGAATTTTGATTCCTCGCCTTCTTCCTTTGGGCCGCCATCATTAAATTACACCGGTGGTGCCAGTAGTGATACCTGCAGTACTATCATCGACACCACCAATCCAGATAATCTATTCACTAGTGACGCTGAAATGTTGGCCAATAATGTGTCTTTTAGCGCCGTCACAGATGGTAGTGTTCCACTTGATTTTATTGGTTTTGATAACTTGGGACGGCCTTTAACTGCAGAAACAAACTGTGCAGCGGGTTGTAAAATTGATGTCCTAGGCGAGAAAACGGTGTCAGTGTGCGTAGAAGCCCAAGGATACGTGCATGCTTGTTAGCCATTCACGCCTTGATGGCGGATTTAGCTTAATCGAATTAATAATAGGCATTGTGGTTTTTGCTGTAGCCTTAAGTCTGTTTGCTGCTTTGATTGTGCCGCAAGCGAGTCGAAGTGCAGATCCTATATTGCAAGTTAGAGCGACTGAACTAGCGCAATCGATGATGAATGAGATATCGAGTAAATCATTTGATCAACAATCTTCTAGAGTAGGCGGCGAAGCCCGCTGCAATGAAAACGCCAATCCCTGCACAGCGTCTAACAGCTTAGGTGCTGATGGCAGTGAGTCGCGGACACATTATAATGATGTTGATGATTACAACGGCCTTGACGAAGAGGGCGCTGATATCAAAAATAGTTTCGGAACAGAGGTAAGCCTTGACGGTGATGCCCTTTATCAGGGCTTTCGTGCTCAGGTTGTGGTTTATTATGATGACAACATGGATGGCGTTGATGATGCTATCAGTTCAGGTAACAGCAATTATGTGGGTAATACGAAGTATATCCAAATTTCTATCACAAGCCCCAGTCAACAAGCCCTTATCTTTAGTAGTTACCGGAGCAACTACTGATGCCCAGAGTTCCACGTTTTCGTGATAAACAATTCGGTCTAACACTTATTGAATTAGTCACGGTCATTGTAGTGTTGGCGATAGTATCGATTGGTATTTCCGCTTTTTTACGCAAAGGGTTTGAAATCTATGCGGGTACAACTGAGCGTGATCAATTGTTGAGCGAAAGTCGCTTTGTGATAGAGCGCTTAAATCGAGAACTGCGTAAATCGATCCCTAACAGTTTAAGAATAAAACATGATCTCAGCCAAGAGGTTCAGTGTTTAGAATTTGTACCAGCCGAATGGGTGGCGTTTTATACACGGATACCCGTTTTTCCGGATACCGATTTGCGTGCAAGAGTGGTGGAGATAGCGGGCAATACCGCGCAGTTTAATTTACAAGCGAATGATTACGCCTTTGTTTACCCCACAACTGATGCTGATATTTACGCTAGCGCCAGTGAAAAACGCCGTTCTATTTTAGCTTGCTCATCTAATATTGACGCTGATAATGACGGGCTAGCGGATGGTGACGGCAACTGCAATACCGTAGGCAGCAGCAGTAATGTAGTAGAGTTAACAGTGGATGATAGTTTTCAAGGTCAGTCGCCCGCATCTCGGATGTACTTTGGTCGCAAGAGCGTCAGTTTTTGTGTGAATGATGACACTATCTCTCGTCATGAAGATACGATTAAAACCGAGCAAACCTTATATTTAACAGGGGGGGACGTGATGGCTGAAAAAATCAAAAATGATCTAAGCCAGACAACTCAACTACCTTTTGCAATGTCCGGCGCAACGGCAGATCGCAATGGTCTAGTGAATATTAAACTGGCTTTTGAATTGAACAAAGAGCAGATTAATTACAATCTTGAAGTGCATATTCCCAATGCGCCTTAACATAAGATACTTACATGGTCAGAGGGGCAGTCGCGGGAGTATGTTGGTCTTGGCCTTGTTTGTTATTGTGGTTATGGCTTTTTTGGGCGTGGCAATGACAAAATTGTTATCCACAGCGAGTGAAGCAGTGAGCTATGAAGTGTTGGGTCAAAGAGCGCTAAATGCCGCTAGAACAGGCATTGAATGCCAATTGGCTGTCACATTTCCCTTATCAGATCCTCAGCCAGCTTATTGCGTAAGCCCCGCATCTTATTCTTTTGGCGATGTGCCAGGCCTTGAAAATTGTGCCTACAATACCTCGGTGGTGAGTAAAGTGGTACAAGATGATTTAATTATAAAAAACTACTATCAATTTACCAGCACCGGACAATGTATCGTGGGCAAGATAGTGGTTAGTCGCACACTTTACATCGATGCGATGCTGTAAAAGGCGGAAGGCTTAAGATGCAGAATCCAGCTTGGCAAAAGAGATTTCAACGAAACTTAAACAACGCCTTATCGCTTTTGTTGCTGTCACTCTTTTGGTCAGTATTTGCTGCTGCAAGCTCAATCAAAGGGTATCTGACGGCAGACAACCGATTTGACGTTTATTTTAGCACTGATGATAGTGTGCGCGGGGTTTATCTGGGGTCTGGAAGTGACTGGCGTACGACATATACCTTCGATTACAACTTAGATAATAATAAAAACTATTATCTGCATATTGTCGCTAGAAATGACGGCGACATTGCTGGATTTATCGGGCAGTTTAATCTCAGTGGCAGTGGACACGTCTTTGGTAATGGGCAATCTGCGGTTAATAGCGATGTTAGCAATTGGAAAGTGAGTAAAACGGGTTGGGGTAATTATACTGCCCCTTCGCGTATTCAAGGTACTAATGGAGTCAGTCCGTGGGGAACCAGACCCAGTATATCATCCAGCGCCAGCTGGATTTGGACCTCGGCCCCTTATAGTGACAGCTTAGTGTATTTTAGCTTGCCTATCAGAACCCAATCGACTACGCCTAGCTTGCCGCAATGTAATTCGGTTTTTCCTTCTGTGGCGCAAAGTCATGTGTCGTCAGGGCAGTTGTATATTGATGTTGGGGCTAAATTTATTGCGCCACCTTCCACAGCTTTACCTTTTTATCGCGTTAATGTGAATAGTCCCATTGGGACAAGTTGTGACACTGCTGAATGCAGCGCAACAGGCTCTGCCGCTGCAAGTTTAACCTTGCCCAGCTTTCCTGCTAATTCCAGTACACGTAACTATATCGTAACAAATGGTACCTTGGGGCAAGGGATTGCTGATACTAATTTCTTTGGTGATATTTATATTGATGGCGGTTATGGTCGATTTTCGTCTGATTTTTCGACGTATTATATCAGGAAGCTGATAATTCAAAATCGTGGGAAATTGTATCTAAAACCGGGTACCTATTGGGTTGAGCAGCTTACAATGGATGGAGCGAGCAACCAAGGCGACCTTCAAATAAATGTCGAGGGAGCAGGAGAGGTTTATTTATATATAAAAAATAGTGCGGTATTAGGCTCGAAGACCGAAATTAATGGTTTGCGCGAGAATGCAGCACTGAGCTTAAATTTGTATAACAATTTTACCCTGAACAGTTATGCAAAAGCGTCTGGTTTGATTTACGTTAATGGCAATATGATTGCTGGAAGTAGCACTGTAGTAAGTGGGGTAATGTCGAGTAACAATTTACAGTTAAATCCGTATGTCCAGGTACGGTACCAAAGCAGTACTTTAAACGATTTTGATTTTGCCAAGGTTTGCGAAAAAGCGTCTAGCAGTAACTTAATCGCATTTTACAAATTTGAAGCGAGCGATTGGCAAAACAGCAATAGCGTACAAGATTCATCGTTGAACGCTAATCATGGCTCACCTTTGGGCGACGTTAGTTCTCAGTTTCCGATGGGTGATCAAAAATCCTGTAGAGTGTTAGATGTGCCGAGCAGTTCATCTGTTATTAGTAATACCGCGTTAAACACCAATATTAATGTAAAAAATGATATTGGCTCCAGAGGAACAATCTCCTTTTGGTATCGCAGTAATGCGCCTTGGAACGACGCAATCGCCCGGCAACTCTTTGACGCTTCAACTTGGCCTGCCGATGACGTTGTATCAGCCAAGTGGTTTTACATGAGTTTGAGCAGCGGTATCTTACAATTTGGCATTGAAGATACCAATGATGATGATTTAGTGGTCAGTGCTACCGGCCTGAACTACGCCGCTGATGACTGGGTACATGTCGCCGCCACGTGGGACATGCAAGTAGGCAAAGTGCAGCTTTATCTCAATGGCAATCGTGTTGCCACACGGATATTATCAAATTTAAGTGGGCAACTCCCCCCACTAAACACCTTGTACATAGGCGATAACCGAAGTAATTATATCTTTGTTTATCCTGAATACACGCCCAGTATCGTCAGCACACAAAACTCTGCCAACGGGCAATTTGATGATGTCAGAATTTATAAAACTGTGCAGGCAGACAGTGACATTGTTGGTGATATGAACAGCTTGGCGCCCTGCGATTTTGTTGACCATTTTCGGATTGAACATGATGGTCAGGGCTTAACTTGCGAAACAGAAGTTGTCACTATCAAAGCATGCACAGACAGCGATTGCACCGATGCTGCACTCTACGACCAATCGACCAGTCTAACTTTGTCGCCGGGCACATGGAACGGAACAGATACCGTCGACTTCGTTGGTTCTACAGCAGTAAATTTAAGCATTGTGACCGCGGGCAGTTATACTTTGAGCAAAACGGGATCATCAATAGACGCCCCCTTACGCTGCTTTAAAGGGAGCGTTGAAACCTGTGATATCGAGTTTGTTGACGCTGGTTTTGAGTTTATTGGTGCTACTGCAAACGATAAAATTTTACCCGATCAGGTAGCTGAAACTAACTTTAGCAATATTCAACTGCGAGCGGTGCAAAATACCAATGGTGTGTGTAAAGCGGCACTTAATGGCAGTCGGGCGATTACCTTTGGCTATGATTGTGACTCGCCTAATACTTGTTTAACACCATTGGCCGCTATTCCCATTAGTAATGCGAATGGCGAAAGCACAGGCAGCGTAAATTTGAGCTTTAATTCTGATGGTATAGCTTCGTTGAGTAGTCTCCAGTATGGAGATGCAGGCCGCTTAAAACTCAGTGCTCAAACCACCTTAAATGGTGCGCAGATTATTCGTGGCACAGGATTTGTTGATGTGTATCCAGCCTATTTACAGCTTAACGTTTCACCAAATACTCTGATATTAAGCGGTGCGGGTGACTCAGGTGTATTTACTGCGGGTGCGCCCTTTGAATTTCACATTGGTGCCTATGGTGCACTAGATAATCTTTTACCCAATTACCAACCTGAGCAACTGAAACTAAAAGTCCAGCGGCTTGCACCGCTGGCTGTAGGCACAGTCGATGGCCAATTCAAATACGGTGGAAGCGCCAGTGCTGTGATTAACAGCAGCCTTGATGCGCAGGGCTTTAGCGCACTTGATTCGCTCGAATTTAATCAAGGCGTGTATGCTTTTAATGGGGCCTACTACACAGAAACAGGCCAAATAAGCTTAAATGTCATGGATGTCAGCTATCTCGGTAACCCTATCCGTGCTCGCAGCGAGGTGACTTTAGACCCCTTTATACCGGCGTATTATGCAGTCGAAGCGCTGTCTAGCTCGCCTAGCTTGCTTAATGTGCAAACGCATTTTACGTATGTAGGCCAAGCTATCTCATTTTCACAAAATCCAATTGTCAAAATTGCCGCTAAAAATGCATTGGATGACACCACTCTCAATAATGACTCTTCAGCGTGGTTACTGCGTCCTTCAGCACTTGATTTGACTTACATTGATAAGAGCGTTTATGGCGGTGACTGGACCGTTAACAATAGCCCTACACCTTTAATCGTTGGAGATAATAATTACGATGGGTCGGTGTTCGTTGAAGTATCCGGTACCACTATTACCTACAATAAAGTAGATGAAAATGGGGTTATGCATAGCCCCGTAGATCCCTTTGGTGCACTACTAGATATCGTATTAACTGTGCCATTTTTTACCGATATTAACGGGGTATGTTTTCGTGATAATTATGCGGATAACACCTGCAACGATTTTACGTATAGCGATGTGAGTGGCGCTGATTTACGTTTTGGTCGATTTAATATGAATGGGACGCATGGGCCGGCTGCCGATTCTTTAACGGTGCCGTTCTCTGCGCAGTATTATCAAGGTGGACAGTGGCTGACGAACACCTTAGACAGTGATAGCCTCATTAATTTTAGTGAAGCCAATGGGCAATTATTGTTAAGTAAACGCGGTAATGCCAGCGCAAATGATCTGACCGGCTTAATTGACTCCGTAAGTAGCTCAGGCTCATTGTTGTCGGGTGTACCAATGAATAATAACGATTTTACTCTCAGTGCCCCGGGCCAAGTCGGTGAGGTGCTATTGAGGCTTAATCCAGTGCTTACTCCTTTGGCGTGGCCGAGTTATCTTAACTATGATTGGAATGCCGACGGTTATATTTGCAACGAAGCCAGTACTTGTCTGGGTTCAGAAGGGGTAGATTATCCCAATGCCGTGATTACCTTTGGGCAATTTAGGGGGAATGACCGGGTTATCCAATGGCGTGAGATATTCAACTGACATTGGTATCAGCTTTGTGAATGTTATTAAGTTAAAAGGCTCCGGCGATACTCGTATGGCCAGAACAAATTTAATATAGCGTGACCTTAATGAGCTGCTCAGTCGGCCCGTCGTCATTATCATGTAATAAACACAATAGCTTATTATTTCACCAGTCTTGCTGCGGATTGGGCTGAATTTCTAGAAACTAGTTAATTTATTTGCTCAAACCCCGCTTTTTATGTTTTTGTTTTACCTGTTTGCTTGCCCATTCAGGGGGCTATTGGTAAAGTTGCTGATTATCTCTCTCACCAACTAGGATGCGGTTTCTTCCATGTTCAAAAAGCTTCGAGGAATGTTTTCCAACGATTTATCAATCGACCTCGGCACAGCCAATACGCTTATTTATATCAAAGACAAAGGTATCGTCTTAAATGAGCCTTCGGTTGTGGCAATTCGTCAAGAAAGAGCAGGGGGACCGAAAAGTGTTGCTGCTGTGGGGACTGAGGCCAAACGTATGTTGGGTCGAACGCCAGGTAACATAAAAGCAATTCGTCCGATGAAAGATGGGGTAATTGCCGACTTTTATGTGACTGAAAAGATGTTACAGCACTTTATCAAACAAGTTCACGATAATAATTTCTTACGTCCAAGTCCTCGTGTTTTGGTATGTGTGCCTTGTGGCTCTACCCAAGTAGAGCGCAGAGCGATTCGTGAATCAGCATTGGGTGCCGGTGCGCGCGAAGTATTTTTGATTGATGAGCCAATGGCCGCTGCAATCGGTGCAGGTTTACCTGTATCAGAGGCAACAGGTTCCATGGTAGTTGATATAGGTGGCGGTACCACTGAAGTCGCTATTATCTCGTTGAACGGTATTGTGTATTCGTCATCAGTGCGTATTGGTGGTGATAAATTTGATGAAGCCATTATTTCTTATATTCGCCGTAACTTTGGTTCACTTATCGGTGAAGCAACGGCCGAGCGCATTAAACACGAAATCGGCGCAGCTTATCCTGCTGAAGAAGTCAAAGAAATTGAAGTACGCGGACGTAATTTAGCGGAAGGTGTACCCCGTAGTTTTACCTTAAACAGCAATGAAATTCTTGAAGCCTTGCAAGAGCCTTTAACGGGTATTGTTTCAGCGGTTATGGTGGCATTAGAGCAATCGCCGCCTGAATTAGCCTCTGATATTTCTGAGCGCGGCATGGTACTCACCGGTGGTGGTGCCTTACTGAAAGACTTAGATCGTTTATTAATGGAAGAAACGGGTATTCCTGTTGTCATAGCAGATGATCCGCTTACCTGTGTAGCACGAGGCGGCGGTAAAGCTTTCGAAATGATTGATTTACACGGAGGCGATTTATTTAGCTACGAATAACTTCTTAATCAAGGTGGCTTGATAGCCAAAGAGTTCAAGTCACCTAACTGGCATTACTTTATGAATCCGATTTTTTCTTCAGGTCCCTCGTTACAAAACAAGCTTGCCTTTGGCTTGATTTTATCTGTTTCGCTTATCATTTTTGATCATAAATTTAACGGGTTTGGGACCACCCGTGTCTACCTCAATTCTTTGGTTAGTCCCTTGCAGTATCTAGCCAATTTGCCCGGTGAACTCATTGATGCCAGCCTAACCCGCTTGTCTTCTCATGAACAACTCCTTGATGAAAATGCCCAATTGACCTTGCAAGCAACCTTAATGAGCCAAGAGTTGCAGCGCATGACATTTTTAAAAGAAGAAAATAGCCGTTTACGGCGCTTGTTAAATTCTCCTGCTAAGCAACACACCCGTAAAGAAGTAGCTGAACTGATGGCGGTAGATAACAATCCCTATAGTCATCAGATCTTGATTAATAAAGGCGCGTTAAATGGCGTCTACGAAGGCCAAGCGGTACTGGATGAAAACGGCATTGTTGGTCAAATCATGCAAGTTAGTTCAACCAATAGCCGAGTATTGCTGATCGCAGATATCACCCATGCTATTCCAGTGCGAGTAGCACGCAATAATTTGCGTTTGGTCGTATCAGGCTCTGGTAGTTTAGATGAGTTGCACATTCAGCATGTATCGCACAGTGCCGACCTCAAAGAAGGGGATTTACTACTTTCTTCCGGTCTAGGTAGAGTGTTTCCTGAAGGGTATCCCGTAGCAGAAATTACCTCGATTGTACGTGATGAAACCCGACCTTTTGCGGTTGTACGAGCCAAACCAGTAGCCCAACTTGACCGTTTAAAATATTTGCTGCTTTTATGGTCTGAAGACGACGAAAATAGCCAAATAAGCGCTGAGGAGGAAGCCCCCTAATGCAATTTAGAGCATATGCCATTGCCCTTAGTCTGCTGTGTGCATTGGTATTACAAATTATGCCCATGCCTGCATCCGTTGACCTGTATCGTCCTGAATGGGTATTGCTGGTATTGAGTTATTGGACCCTTGCCCTGCCCCATCGCGTTAACATCGGTATTGCGTTTATCAACGGTCTTATTCTTGATATTTTATTGGGCTCTAGCCTTGGTGTTCACAGTTTAGCGATGTGTGTCAGTATCTATGTATTGGCAGCCAACTATCAACGTTTGCGCAATTATTCGGTCTGGCAACAAGCTATTGTTATCGGGGTGACATCTGCTTTTTACAACCTGATCGTATTTTGGTTGCAGCATATGCTCACCGATGTTTATTTTCTCATTACCTACATGTGGCCTGTAGTGAGCTCGATGGTGATCTGGCCTTGGCTATTTTGGTTATTGCGTAAATTGCGCCGCCAGTTACGCTTAAGTTGATTTGCCTATGTTATTACTAGCCTCACAGTCTCCCCGTCGAGCTGAATTGTTACAACAAATGGGTATCGCGTTTCACACCTTGCCCATAAACTTAGACGAAACACGGTTTACTCATGAACCACCCCAAGATTACGTCATGCGTCTGGCTTGTGCTAAATCAGCCCTAGGCTGGCAGAATTCAGCGCAAGACATGCCGGTGCTTGGTGCTGATACTATCGTGGCAATTGGTCAAGAGGTTCTGGGTAAGCCGCAAGACCAAGCCGACGCTCAGCGTATGTTAAGTTTACTGTCTGATAATACCCATTATGTGTACACCGGACTTGCTATTACTACGGATACTGGGCAAGTTCATTGTGTGGTGTCTACCGAAGTTAAATTTGGGCCCTTATCAGCGCAACAAATTAGCGACTATTGGCATTCGGGTGAGCCTGTGGATAAAGCGGGTAGTTATGCAATACAAGGCATAGGTGGCCAGTTTGTACAAAGTATCACAGGCAGTTATAGCGCAGTGGTAGGTTTACCATTGTTTGAAACCCGCCAACTATTAAATAAAATAGGGTATAAGCCATGAGTGCAGAACTACTGATTAATGTGACGCCATCTGAGTCTCGTGTTGCTCTAATTGAAAATGGTATTTTACAAGAAATTCATATTGAAAGGCACACCAAACGTGGTCTGGTGGGCAACATCTATCGCGGAAAAGTAAGCCGTGTGTTACCTGGCATGCAGGCCGCTTTTGTGGACATTGGCCTAGATAAAGCCGCCTTTTTACACGCTTCGGACATTGCGATACACAGTGAAGTAGAAGAAGAGGTGTCTACCAGCCACATCATTAAACGCGATATCCGTGAGTTAGTCAGAGACGGACAAAACATTGTGGTGCAAGTGGTCAAAGACCAAATTGGCACCAAAGGTGCGCGCTTAACCACCGATATTACCATTCCTTCCCGTTATTTGGTGTTTATGCCAAGTGTCACTCATGTTGGAGTATCACAACGTATTGAAGACGAAAATGAGCGTGAACGTTTAAAATCCTTAGTACAGTGTTTTTGCAGCGAAAATGGTGGTTTTATCTTACGCACCGCTGCCGAAGGCGTAAAAGAGCAAGAGTTAGTGCAAGATGCCGATTTTTTGCGCCGTTTGTGGGAAAAAATCCGTTCAAGAATGAAAAACAAATCGCACATTTTGTATGAAGATTTGCCCTTAGCTCGTCGTGTTCTGCGTGATTTTGTGGGCACAACCCTTGACCGTATTCGTATTGACTCGAAATTGTCTTTGCAAGAGTTGCAACAATTCACTAAAGAATACGTGCCAGAGCTGAATCGTTTACTTGAATACTATCCGGGTGATCGCCCTATTTTTGATCTGTACGATGTAGAAAACGAATGTCAGCGCTCCTTAGAACGTCGAGTCGATTTAAAATCCGGTGGCTATTTGATTATTGATCAAACTGAAGCCATGACGACCATCGATATCAATACTGGTGCTTTTGTTGGTCATCGTAATCTCGAAGAAACCATCTTTAACACCAATATTGAAGCCACCTTAGCCATTGCTCGACAACTACGCTTACGGAATTTAGGCGGCATGATCTTAATCGACTTCATTGATATGACAGACCAAGATCATCAACGTCGCGTGATGCATAGTTTAGAGGCAGCTACCGCAAAAGATCGGGCTAAAATTAATATCCATGGCTTTACTGCGCTGGGCTTAATTGAGATGACCCGCAAAAGAACACGCGAAAGTTTAGAACATATCTTGTGTGGCGAGTGTCCTGTCTGTAAGGGGCGCGGCTCAATCAAAACAGTCGAAACAGTTTGTTTTGAAATTATGCGAGAAATCGTTAGAGTGAATCGCGCCTACGACGCTGACAAATTTGTGGTGTACGCCTCACCTGCAGTAGCAGAAGCCTTGCTAGGTGAAGAATCACACATGTTGGCCGAATTAGAAGTTTTTGTGACCAAACAAATTAAGGTACATACTGAATTGTTATATAACCAAGATCAATTTGACGTTGTGATGATGTAAGGAAACTCATAGAGCAACATGCGCAAGCCTTCATTTTATGTCGCCTACATAGTCAGAAAAATCTGGGCTTTATTTGCTCTGAGCTTAGTCGTGGTCGCCGTAGCGCTCAGTTTATTACGCTTTTCGTTGCCTTACCTCGATGAACAAAAACACGTTCTTGAGGACTATCTAAGCAAACAGTTTGAAACAGAACTTAGCATTGGCACTATCACCGCTAAATGGCAAGGTACGGGCCCAGCTATTGTGTTGAAAGACGTGATATTAGTGCAAGACCCAGAATCTCCGGTGCAGTTGGATATAGCCGAAACGGTGATTGAATTAGACTTTTGGGATTCAATACTACAACGGCAATTTCAGTCTAATAAGTTTGATTTACAAGGCATGCGGATCACCCTTAATTTAGGCTCGTTACGACAAGAAAACAGTGACTATCCCATTGTTGCGGCACTCGAAAAACTATTTTTGCAACAACTGCAGTCGTTCTCTATTAGTGATAGTAGTTTTGTTCTCATTACCCCAAATGACAGCCAAACCGTGTTGATTGACCAAGTGTCGTGGATCAACAAAGAAGGGCGGCACCAAGGTAAGGGGCAAATGCAAGTAGAAGAAATTGCCCGGAACTCAGCTTCATTTATTCTTGATTTGCACGGCAAAGACGAAGACTTGTCTGGAACCTTTTTTGCTAAAGGTGAAGAGTTAGATTTATCACCTTGGATTAATCAATGGTTACTCACCCCATATCAATTAACTGAAAGTCGTGGCAGCTTTGTTATGTGGGCCAGCATTGGGCAAAAAGCGCTCACCTCTATCCAGTTAGATTTGTCGAATAGTCGTTTTAGTTGGGCGGTGGATGACGAAACGATTCAAGCTGCGGTGCTGGGCGGACAAATAAACGCCGCGCCCGACGGCAGTGATTGGGTCATGAATTTAGACCACTTTATGCTGCAAATTAATGATCAACTGACAAACACCAATTGGCTGAGTAAGGTAGATGAGCATGGCAATGTCACGATTGCTAACGCAGAGCCAATTGATTTAAGCCCTTATGTGGCGCTCACTCCGCTGTTATTAGATTCAGCAACCAGTGACTTGATTAAAAAATTGCAGCCTAAGGCCCAACTCGACAACCTGCAGTTAGGCTTGAGTTTACGGGACGGGCTCAATTTACAGGCCGATTTAAGCACAATTTCTTGGCAGCAACTCACTGCGGTGCCTGGTTTGACTGGGGCTAAAGCGAATATTACATGGTCAAATAATAAGGGCAAAATACGTTTGCAAAGTGACGACAGCACTTTGGCTGTAGACCAACTTTTACCGCAGAATATTGATTTTTCGACGTTAACGGCCACCCTGTTTTTAGATGCTAGCAATGATGGCATTGTTCTTAGCAGTGAAGATATTAAGCTGCAGAGCAAAGAAATCAATCTCAGTCCGCAGTTTTACTTTAACAGTAAAAACCAGTTTTTAAGCGTTAGTGCCAATGTGGCCAAAATGGACGTGGCAGACCTTCAGCATTATTACCCCGCAGAATTGATGGGTGCAGATACGCAAGCGTATTTAACTGATGCCCTGAGAACAGGCACAGTAAAAGGCGCACAAGTGCTGTGGTTTGGTCAATTGGATCAATTTCCGTTTAAACAGCAGCAAGGTATTTTTCAGACTAGCGTGGATATTGAAGACGGTAATTTGCGTTTTGCCAGTGAGTGGCCAGCTTTAAGCGAATTAGATATTAATCTGTTATTTGAGAATGAAGGGCTGTGGATGACAGGCCGCAAGGAATCTGCTGTACATGGCAAATTACTGGATGTGAAGTTAGCCAACTTGTATGCCGCAATACCCAGTTTATCCAAAGGTGCGGTGTTAACTATTGATGCCAAAGGCTTAGCCAGCGGTCAACATGTTCGCGATTTAATGGCGCAAAGTAGCTTGGCGAATAGTTTAGGGCAAGCGCTGCAACAAGTGCAGATAGATAATCAGTTAGAGGCGACACTGAAGCTGGTTATTCCTTTAGCTGAGCCAAATGTGGTGGCCAGTGGCAAGGTTAAACTCGCTGATAGCAACGTTATTATTACCAGTTTAGGTATGGAATTAGAGCACGCACAGGGCCAGGTGAGTTTTATTAATGACAAGGTCACATTTACGGATTTAAACGCTACATTGTTGGGGCAAGCAGTCAAGGCGTCTTTTACCGGTCAACAGCGAGATGAGCAGTATCAGGCCGATATTAAACTACGTGGAAATTGGCAGGCACAAGCCTTATTTGATGAGACATTTCCAGCCATTGCCACTTACCTTAAAGGTCATAGTCAATGGCAAGCTGATGTTGCCCTGAGCTTGCCGGAAGAGGGCTATGAATATAGTGCTGTCATAAAATCTGATTTAGTTGATCTGAGCTCGTCTTTTCCTGCCCCTTTTGATAAAAAAGCCAGTCAATCTCGCTCTCTTATACTGGAAGCGAAAGGGAATAAACAAGCCACTACAGTCAAACTAAACTTAGGTGATAAGGTCAGTTTTAGCGGCAATTTACCCCATGAGAGTATGCAGTTTTCACGTGCGCACTTGGCTATTGGGGAGTCGGATTTAGTCGGCATGGGCTTAGGTTTTAGTATTTCAGCAAAAGTTGAACAACTGGATGCCGATGCTTGGTATCAAACCATCAGCGACTTACTGTCTCAAACCGAACAGTTAGGCGATTCTTCACCGGTTTTAGACGCTCCTAAACGTGTTTTTGTCAGTGCAAACACGGCCTTGTTGGCGGGACAAAAAGTAACAAATTTAGAAGTCGTAGCCAAAAACACCAATGACAGTTGGTTACTTGATATCAATGCCAAAGAAACACGCATGGAAGTGGCTTTATACAAAGATTGGTTAGGCCAAGGCGTGAATATCAATGCTGACTTTATCGATGTTGCAAGCTGGCAAAGCACGAGTGAAACTGACGAGCCTCAGGTTAAGCCAGAGCTTGACCCAAATCGCTTCCCGCCCATCAATTTCTCTTGTCAGCGATGCAGTATATTAAACAACGATTTGGGCAAGATAGATTTTGTGTTACAGCGCAGTGCAAATGGTATGCATATTGATAGCCTAAGGTTGAATAATAGCAATGGTGTGTTGTATGCCGAAGGTGATTGGTTTATCAATCAAGGGCAAAGCAGTACACGCTTAAAAGGTGAGTTAAGTAGCAGCGATTTTGGTGCCTTGTTAAAAGGTTTTCAATTTAATTCGGGCATCAAAGATTCAAATGCATCAGCTAAATTTGATTTAAGTTGGCAGCAAGCGCCCTATGAATTTAATTTTGCGACCTTAAGTGGCAATATGGATTGGCGTTTAAGTGATGGCTATTTAACTGAAATTACGGATAAAGGCTCGCGTATTTTTAGCATTCTGAGCTTGGACTCTTTGGTGCGCAAACTAAAGCTCGACTTTAGAGACGTGTTTGCGAAGGGCTTTTTCTACGACAAAATGACCGGCTCATTTCAAATTCAAAATGGCCTGGTGGATACTCGCGATACTCTGGTTGACGGTGGTGCGGGAGAAATCACTATGTTGGGCTACACCGATTTAAATAGCCAAGAATTAAATTATCATATTTCATTTGTGCCCAAAGTAACGTCAAGTTTACCTGTCATTGTGGCGTGGATGGTCAACCCGGCAACGGCCTTAGCAGCATTAGCACTGGATCAAGTGTTAACCTCTGCAAAGGTGATTTCAAACATAAAATTTTCGTTAACGGGTACCTTTGATGAGCCGGTGATTGAAGAATTAGGCCGCGACAGTAAAGAAATTACTTTGCCCGCGCGCACTGCGCCAACTAGCGGTGAATCAAACCCCAGTATTCAAGGCAGCAATATTGATAGCCAGCCGGTTAGTTTGCAAATAGTGCCAGAGGAGTTAATCAGTGGCTAAACTTGTTGCCGTACAAATGACCTCAAGCCCTGTGGTGGCCGACAATTTAAGATTTGTCGAACAACAATTACAGCAACTTGAAGTAAATGAACCGACTTTAGTGGTATTGCCAGAATGTTTTGCGTGTTTTGGGGCTGGCGATAAAGCCATCTTAGGCATCGCTGAAACACCGCATGATGGACCTGTGCAAAGCCAGTTATGTGCTTTGGCAAAAAAGTATGGCATTTGGCTGGTGGCAGGCAGTTTTCCTCTTAAATGTGCGACATCAGATAAGTATACCGCGTCAAGTTTGCTGATTGATGACTTGGGGCATGTGCAGGCCGAATACCAAAAGATCCATTTGTTTGATGTGCAAGTAGCAGATAATACCGGTAGTTATTTAGAATCTCGCACTACTGAGGCTGGACAAAATGTAGTGGTAGTGGATACCCCCTTTGGTAAATTGGGTTTGGCTATTTGTTACGATATCCGTTTTGCCGGACTGTTTCAGGCTATGAGTCAATTAGCACAGCTTGATATGTTGGCCTTACCTGCTGCCTTTACGCAGTTAACTGGTCAGGCACATTGGCACGCATTGATAACTGCCAGAGCGATTGAAAACCAGTGTTATTTAATCGCAGCTAATCAAACGGGTGAACACGCTAACCAACGGCAAACCTATGGCCACTCCAGTATAATTTCACCTTGGGGTGAGACCTTGGCGCAATTAGCCACAGAAACAGGTACAATTAGCACCATTATCGATACTCAGGCGCTAACGACAATTCGTCGCAATATGCCTATTGCTCAACATAACAAATTCAGGAGTTACCTTGTCTAACTTGGTAGAAGCAAACTTACTCGACGCCTCAAATCTCAATCGTTCATCATTGTCTTCAGCTCTGGATATTATTTATCAACATGACAACGATTTTGCTGATCTGTATTTTCAGTCAAGCCAGCATGAAACTTGGGCATTGGAAGACGGCATTATCAAAGAGGGGAGTTATAACATCGAACGGGGCGTTGGTGTACGTGCCGTGAGTGGTGAAAAGACCGGCTTTGCCTATTCTGACGATATTTCGCCTGAAGCCTTGATAAAAGCAGCGACAGCAGCGCGTACTATCACGGGCGCCGGTGGTAAACATAAAGTTGCACCCATCAAAGAAACTAAAATCGATCCCCGCTATTACCAACAAAACCCATTATTGGGTATGCAAGAACAAGAAAAAATCGCTCTGTTACGCGCAGTTGATGAGTACCTGCGTAGAGAAGAACCCGGCCTAACCCAAGTTAGCGTGAGCATCAGTGGTGTATATGAAGAAATCCTGATTGCTGCTACTGACGGTACTTTTTGTACCGATATTCGCCCGTTGATTCGTTTGAATTGTTCAGTGTTAATGGAAAAAGACGGCCGCCGTGAAAAAGGCAGTTCTGGCATGGGTGGACGTTACGCATACGATTATTTTGTACAGCAAGAAGATGGCCGTAAACGCTACGAACAATTAGCCGATGAAGCGATTCATATGGCAAGAGTGAATATGCAAGCTATAGCCGCACCGGCTGGACAAATGCCAGTTGTGCTGGGTAGCGGCTGGCCAGGTGTTTTACTGCATGAAGCAGTCGGCCATGGTTTAGAAGGTGACTTTAATCGTAAAGGCGCCTCTACCTTTAGTGGCCGTATTGGCCAGCAAGTGGCTGCGCGAGGTTGTACTATTGTTGATGATGGCACTCTGGCTAATCGTCGTGGTTCATTGAGTGTAGATGACGAGGGAACGCCAAGTCAGTACAACGTATTGATTGAAGACGGTATTCTTAAAGGTTACATGCAAGACAAACTTAATGCCCGTTTGATGGGGGTGAAACCCACTGGTAATGGTCGCCGTGAGTCTTATGCGCAGTTGCCCATGCCGCGGATGACCAATACCTACATGTTAGCAGGTCAGTACTCGCCAGAAGAAATCATCGCCTCTATCGATAAAGGCATATACGCACCTAATTTTGGGGGTGGGCAAGTCGATATCACCTCAGGTAAATTTGTCTTCTCTACTTCAGAAGCGTATTTAATCGAGAAGGGAAAAATTACTAAACCTATTAAAGGCGCAACCTTAATTGGCAATGGCCCAGAAGCCATGCAAAAGGTCTCAATGATAGGTAACGATTTGTCATTAGATAAAGGTGTAGGCGTGTGTGGTAAAGATGGTCAATCAGTACCTGTAGGTGTGGGGCAGCCTACCCTCAAGGTTGATGAATTGACTGTTGGCGGTACTGCATAAAGTTAAAGCGGCTTTACATTATCCGTATTATTGCGGCTATCAATCTACGTTGCTTTTGAGCCACAAAGATAGCCGCACATTCTTCAAGTCCACGAGTTTCTGGCGAAAATAACCACACTTGATGTCTACCGGCACAAAGTGCTTTTATTGCTAATTTTACCCTATGAATACCACTTTCACTGCGATTGCCCAGTGAGTTTGGCAGGGTTTATTGACAAAAAAGGATGAAATGCAGGCACGACCGTTTTAAAGTGATGCAAACCCCTTCTAACTAAGCTATTTGCTATGTTCACTTTGTTTATTTCAATTAATCAAAACAAGGCTTTACTACTGAGCGCGTTAGTCGCAATGTTAATGAGCTCTGGGTCTGTTGCTCAGGATATTGACGACGCTTGTATTCTAAAAATAGTCAAAGAAGCAAGCGATACCTTAACCGTGGCCGAAATAAGACGACAGTGTATTAAAGCGACAATTGCTGAAGTTGAAATTGCAGATACCACATCTGTAGAACCTTTAATTATGACTGGTGCGCTACACGATCGGATCATGGGCGAAAAAAAGACTGAATTAAATCCCTACGTTATTACGCCCCATCGCATGACCTATATTCTTCCAGCCCTGACCACAAACTCGATTAATAAACATGCTTACCGCAGTCTTGAAGGCTTTGAAGAGAATTTAGAAGATATTGAAGCCAAGTTTCAAATCAGCCTCAAAGCCCCGCTTAATAGAAACGACCTATTTATTGAAGGCGACGGCGTGTACCTTGGTTTTACCCTACAAGCGTGGTGGCAAATATACGCCCAAGGTATATCAAGGCCATTTAGAGAGACTAACTATCAACCTGAAATATTCTATGCAGCGCCATTGGGTTTTCATCCATTAGGCGGTAATACCGGAGTGATGGTTGGCATTGAGCACCAATCGAACGGCAGAGGCCAAGGCTTATCGCGAAGCTGGAATCGCATCTATAGTAATTTTCTCTTTGAAAAAGAAAATTTTGCGCTCTCCTTTAGACCTTGGATAAGGCTGTCAGAGAGTCAGAAGCAGTATGAACTCGATCCAGATGGTGACGATAATCCTGACATTGAAGATTATATGGGCCATTTTGAATTAGGCATGGCGTATAAATGGGACACCATTGAAGTCAGTTTTTTGGGTAGGCGGAATGTTGATACTAACAAAGGTTTTATAGAGATTGGTTTCACCTTTCCATTATTGGGAAAACTAAAAGGCTATGTTACCGCGTCTGATGGTTATGGAGAGAGTTTGATTGATTATAATTATCGGCAAACGCGTTTTGGCCTGGGTATTGCCTTAAACAATATTCTATAGCGCCCTGATGATTGCAGCCCGCGTTACCCCTTAAAGTAAGTTTATTGACAAGGTTAAACTTGAACTGTTTTGTTTCGGTGTTGTTACCGTAACGCTGACTGTCGCTTCACTTGCAGGGTCCTCATCAGTTAGCGTGTTTGTTAATTCAAATCTTGTGATAGTGCCGCCAGGCACAGAGGTATTAGCTACAGTTTGTCCCTCGATGATTGCTAAGGAGCCTTTATTTGTCGTCATGCTAACGGTGGTATTTACCGGCATAGGGTTTGCGTTTTCATCGGCAATAAAAACAACAAATTGGGCTGTTTCCCCTCGTGCTATAGAATCTTTTGGCGAGTGCGTGACTGCGCTATGGTTGCTCGCTAGGGTGTCGTTGTTTTTATTTACGACATCAATATGGGCGTCTTTACCCGACATCACCAATACCAGTGCTTTGCGCACATGTATGGTATCTGCACGTAGTTGACATAAATTTGAGGCTGCACATTGAGGCCCGCTAAACAGTGAGTCTGCTTCGTCAAAGGCGCCATTATTATTGTAATCATAAAAGAATTCATTGCTAGAACGTAAATTATCTTCGTTGTCATCCCGCCACGATTCAGACATGTCGATAAACCCAGAACTGATATTTTGATAGTTGCCTAAGCCACTGGATACATTTTGAATAACCACAGCGCTGCCATCTTCATCGTCAAATGTGTTATTTCCATTACTGTCAATAAACGATTCATGCCCAACCGAAGTGGCCAATATACTGACTCTGCCGTCATGAGGTCTTGGCGCTGCGCTGGTCCAAGTCACACTACACGAGCCATTAGTGATTAAGCATTGCGAGCTTATTTGGCCGCCTTCAGCAGTGAAAAGAACTGCAGTTCCATCGGGCGCGGGATTACCAAACGTGTCGGATAATCTCGCCGTAATGGATATTTGCTCACCATCAAAATGGAGTGACTCACTGTTGAATAAATTGCTACTAAGTGAAAACCCGCGTTGAGTTGGGAGGCCAGTGCTGACTGTTATTAGCTCGGATTGTGAGGTAATAATTTCGCCATTTGCCCCGATAATGCTGGCGTTGATTCTAAGTGAAGTAGGCACAGTGCCGGCAGTAAGCTCAACACTTACTATGCCATTTTCATCACTTAAAGCGGAAGTTTTATTGAGGCTAAGTCCACCAATCTGAGTTGATAATGAAAAATGCACCTCTTGGCCTGCCAAGGCAATATTATTGGCACTATTAATGGAAAACGTGGCAATGGTTTTTGCTTGAGTGGTGTTATCGGCGGTATTGAACATAACAATTTGGGCAGCACTAAGCGCCGAAAAACGAATACTGCCGATTGCATCGGGCAAAATGTCGACATACGCGATGGCCGTGCTGGTGGTATCGTCAATAGTCACTGAAGCCGTAATCTGATCGCTTGTGCCACTATTACCGCCGCAACCTCGGTCAATAAAGGTATTGCTGACCTGACCATTGACGGTAACTAACGACTGACTTAGGCTTGCCAAGTTGGATTCAAGACAGTTAGAACTAAAGCTAACGGGAGTGGCCTCTTGCACTCTAGCAAAATTGGCATCAACCAATACCGCTGTGACATCAATGGCACCGCCTGCACTTGTTTGCGCAATACCATTGACGTCAAAGCTGATGCCTAATTTACCTTCAACAAACTGTCCATCAGTATCGAAATAACCAAGCTTGTAAGACACAAGATCTAAATTGTTGTCAGCACCACTATTATTAAAAGGATCGGTGCCATTGTCGCCAGAAACACCTCCTCCGCAGCTCAATAAACCGCAAGTGATGATAAGCATCAAAAAATGCTGTGCGTACTTCATCATGCTATTTAACCATTAATGGCTTGCTGTAAATATTTGAAAAGCTCTCTTGCAGCTTTTGGCGGCTTGTTACTGGCCTTTTCTTTGTTTGCCTGACGTGACAATTGACGTAACTTTTGTCTATCAAGTAAGGGGTACTTTTCAACGGCCTCTGCGATTTTCTCATCGCCAATGTTGATGATGTTATCACGCAGCACTTCTATTTTGTGAAAAGCAGCGCTTGAGGTTTGATGAGCCGATTTGATCACCTGAACCGCTTGCTCAATAGCCACATTGTCACGCTGGCGCATCATCTTGCCGATGAGTTGCAACTGGCGGCGAAACCCTTCTTTTTTACCGGTAATTCGACGAGCTAACATCACCGCATCTAACAGTGCCTCGTCCATGGGGATCTTTGCCAATTCAGTGGGGCTTAACTCAATTAGGGATACACCTAATTTTTGCTGGTCAAGCATTTGCTGTTTTAACTGGGTTTTACTCAGAATTTCCGTTTCGTCGTCTATTTGAAAATCGCTTTCTACATCTTTGTGCTTTTTAGGGGCGGCCATGGCATGATCTTTAGTGTTACACTATGGGTAGATTGTAACCTTGAAAGCACTATTAATATAGTTCGATAACGCAGGTCGTATGCAACAACAATTATCTGAAATTCAAAATATCGTCGAAGATGTCTTAAAATTAGCCAAAAAAATGGGCGCAAGCCAAGCTGAAGCCAGTATGTCTAAGGTTCAGGGCATAGCCGTGTCTTCACGCCTAAAAGAAGTCGAAACCGTTGAGTTTACCAATGACGGAGGTTTAGGCATCACGGTGTATCACGGTCAGAAAAAAGGCAGTGCTTCTACAGCTGATTTGTCGCCTCAAGCGCTTAAATTAACCGTTGAAAAAGCCGTCGAAATTGCTAAACACACCAGTGAAGATCCTTATTCAGGCTTGGCCGATAAAACCTTAATGGCCTTTAATTACCCCGATTTAGATTTATTTCATCCTCAAGAACTCGATACCGAGCTTGCCATCAAACAAGTTATTGCCGCGGAAGAGGCCGCATTGAGTGTTGATAAGCGCATTACCAACTCTGATGGCGCGTCATATAATGCCAATTTAGGCACTAAGGTTTACGGTAATAGCCATGGCTTGAATGCCGGTTACAACAGCAGCCGTTATAGTTTAAGCTGTGTAGTGATTGGCGAACAAAACGGCGATATGCAACGTGACTACAGCTATACCGTTGATCGCGAAGCAAACTTGTTGTTGTCGCCAGAGCAAGTGGGCCGTGAAGCCGCACAATTTACCCTTGATAGACTTGGTGCTAAAAAAATTAAAACCGCAAAAGTCCCGGTTTTGTTTCATCGCGAAATCGCCTCGGGCTTATTTGGTCATTTTGTCAGTGCCATTAGTGGTGGCAATTTATATCGTCAATCGTCTTTTCTACTCGATAAATTAGGTGAGCAAGTCTTGCCTAGTTGGCTCAACATCGTCGAAAAACCCCATGTTTTACGCGGTCTAGCCAGTTCGCCTTTTGATCATGAAGGGGTGATAACCAAAGATCTTGATGTGGTAACTAATGGCCGATTAAATACCTATTTGCTTACGAGCTACTCAGCTCGAAAATTGGGTATGCAAACCACTGGGCATGCAGGTGGTATCCACAATTGGTATATCAAACATACCGGCGAATCCGATAAAGAAATGTTGGCCAAACTCGGTACTGGTTTATTAGTGACTGAACTGATGGGCCAAGGCGTGAATGTGGTGACCGGAGATTATTCACGGGGTGCAGCGGGCTTTTGGGTAGAGAACGGCATTATTCAGTATCCTGTGCATGAAATCACCATTGCCGGTAACTTAGCTGACATGTTGAAAAATATTGTTGCCATTGGTGCGCAAACTGAAACACGTGGTGCGATTCAAACTGGTTCAATCCTGATTGATAACATGCAAGTGGCGGGTGACTAAGGTTTTTAAGTCATATCGTTCGATTGTTTTTCTTTTCTGCGCGGGGCTTGCCGCGCAGAGTTAAAATTGACAGTGTGACCTTATGGGGCGTGGACGACAGCATGTCGTGGAAAACACTTACGCCATTCCTAATCGAACTCATTCCCTTCCTACTGTGTAATCATGATGGGTCTGCAAAACCTGCTTTACCAGTGATTTTAACCATTCTTGAATAAATAATGACAGTTCTTGTGTCTAACCCAAGTGCTGCGCCTTTGAGGTTACCGTTCTTCTGCTAAATGTTGTTTTAAGAAAGCAGCAACTTGTTGATAAAAGGTAATTCTATTGGCTAATTTAGCAATGCCATGACCCTCGTCAGGAAAGCGTAAATACGTCACGGGTATATTTTTATCGCGTAAGGCCTGAACCATAGTGTCTGATTCGGTAACCGGGTCACGTGGGTCGTTAACGCCATGTTCATAAAACATTGGCGCTTTGATTTTATGCACGGTATTAACCGGTGAGTTTTTAGCGTAAAAGTCTATCCAGCGTTGTTCGCGAATATCGCCATATTCAATCCGATCTGAGGCTTTAAGCGCAGGTGAAGCGGTTTGTAAGGCTTTTACCCAGTCAGCCACACCAACAAAGGACAAACCTGCTTTAAAGGCGTCAGGATAAGCACCCATAACAGCATTAACCATGTAACCGCCGTAAGAGCCCCCCATTACCGCCGCTTCATCAGCATTAACCTTGCCTTGCGTTTTTAACCATGCCAGTGCATCTACTAAATCACGTACACTGTCTAAACGCTTCTCTTGGTTATCTAGCCGCGCATAGGTTTTGCCAAAGCCCGTTGAGCCTCTTACGTTGATATCGAGTACTGCTATGCCTTGGCCTAACAAATATTGGATCAATGGCCCCCACGAAGCTCGAGACTGACCCGTTGGGCCGCCATGTACGTCAATCACAATGGGTGGCAGTTTGGCTGTTTCGATAGCCGGTAAATACAACAAACCGCTGATAGCTAACCCGTCTCTGGCGGGAAATTCGATAACCTCTGGAGTAATCATCTGTTGAGAATCAATACCCGCCATATCAGGCGCCATCAGCAAGCGCGTTTGTTGCTTCGTTAAGTCGACTAAATACAAACTGCCGGGCGTCGCTGGCCCGCTTATACGTACTACTAGTTCCTTACCCACTTCACTGCATGAAAGTGAGTACACACCATCGGGTAACGCCACTGTATTCAGTGATTTGGTTTGTTGCTCATAGACATGTAATGTGTCAAAACCGTATTCATTGGTGGTCCAAACAAGATATTTTTCTTGCATACAGCTTTGTACATTTTCAATGTCAAACTGATGACTAAATAAGGTTGTAGTGGAGCCTGTGTCGAGTTGGTGTTGGCGTAATGATTTCATTTCGCCATCTTGGTCGGAGGTGAAATAGAATGCCTTACCCGATGCAGACCAGACGAACTGACTGTAATCAGAGGAAATTTCGGGTTTGAATATATTCTCCATTTTACCTGATTGTGTATTAAGCAAATACACATTTGCGCCATCTTCGCCCACCACTTCAGTCACTATCGATAGTTTACCCTTGGGCTGCCATTGACGTGGATAAAAGCCAAACTCAGATTGATAAATCATTTTGGGTTTATTGGTGCTTGCGTTTAGATCCAACAAGTAGATATCAAAATCTCGACCGTTTCGTTCAGTAGAAGCATAAGTAAATTGTTGACCTTGTTGGTCAAAGTCGCCGAAGACACGATAAGCGTTGCTGTGTTCAAGAAGCACTTCCTCGCTAAGTCCATCCTTTGCGATCAGGTAATAAGCTTCGCGTTCATTACCTTCATTATCTGCGCCATAAACAATATGCTCACCATCTGGATGCCAGCGATAAAATGTCACACCATTGCCATAGGTTAGTTGGGTGGTTTGCCCCCCTTCTAAAGACAATAACCACACTTGAGGCACACCAGTCACATTGCTGATGTAAGCGACTAAGGAACCTTGCTTATTCATGGTGGCGCGTGACGGACCACGGGCTTGCAAAAAACGTGAAATATCCACCGGGCGATCGCTCGCCATACCCACATTAATGGGTTTTATTTGCGGTGTATCTTGCGGGTAAGGCCACTCTGAGCTGTGGACCAGTTTTGATAAAAAAATAAAAGACCAAGAGATAGAAACGATTAAAGATACATACTTCATGCGAATATCCATATTAAGCGATGATAATTTATACAGGTTAGTCTTAGTCAGCTTATCTAACAACTCATATCCGTCCTACCCGAGCCAAATGGTTGCCAAGCCTATTGTGCAATCAGGTCATGGATCTCATTTAGCGACGGCAATATGTGCGACTCTTGATAAAACAAACGATTAAGCCGGCCTAGCAAATTAACTGAACGTGAGGGATCGTGCGCCTTACGCCGGTGTAAGCTGCTGGTTTGTAAAAACTCCCAGGGTTTGAGGTTCCATTCAAGTAACTCCTCTAAGGGAATATCCAGTTGGCTCACGGTACTGAGTATTCGCTCTGTTTTACTCTCGTTTATGGGCAAAATAATAGCTTGATAGAGTTCAGTTAGAGGTTGACTAATGACATCAATGGTATGGTTAATAGCCAGCCAAATATCATCGTGGCTATGGTGCACTCCCTTAGGTGCATAGTAGCCCATTACTTCCCACTCTAACTCGGCATTGCCTACCGCTATCGAACTGCCGACTCGTGGTGAATATGACAAATCAGGCCGTGCGCCAATGTTATAGGCATCTACCGACAAGCCAACGATAATCGCGATGTCGCCCATCACCGATTTATTGATATATATGGCTTCAAAGGCACTGCGTTTAACGCCCATCCAGCCGTAAACCACCGGTTCTAAGGCCGCAAAGTCACGCACATCGTCGGGTAAATCTTCACCGTATTTATCGATAAATAATGGCGAGGGATCTTGCTGCAGATTTTCGTTAGGTACCCATACTTCGTATTCTTGGCGGGCATCACCTTTACCACGGCTTTTTATGCCGTAGGATAGGTTGATAGGCCGACATATATTTCTATTTTCACCCTCTTTATGAAAAAACTCCGAACGAAAACGTTTAATAAAGGGGGCGTCAAGTCCGGCAATGGCGGCTGTAGGATAACGAAAGCCGATATCACTTTTAGCGACAATATTAAAACCGGGAATGTGTTGTTCGAGTAAACGTTTTACCCCGCGTAAGTTTTTAAAACTGGGTACCACAATACTGCGCTCAGGCTCAATTGTGAGTCGTTGACCCTCAGGAGTCACAAACTTTGGTGTTTTATGATAGTCATGATGCATCAAACCAAGGGTGTTAGCGAAATCATTGCGAATCATCGCAAGTTCAGTAAACAGGGCATCGTGATCACGAATATGTTTAAACAAAGGACGGTGAATGGCCATATAAATGTCTCTCCCTGAAGATAAGGTTTAGCTAATACGCGACGGTATTTAATCAGCCATTTTGTTGAATAAAGTAACTAAGCTTGCAGGTATTCGCAATGGGAATCTGCCGATTAACTCAGCGACAATAAATAAAAAACGAAGGGAATGATTATGATGCGCCAATTTTCTAGAAGGCCAATCACATGTTCAATTATGATTATTTTTTCAATTTTGCTAGTTGCTTGCCAAGCGCAACACCGGCCAGCAGAACCACCCGCTGTAATCGGAAAATTTAATTCACAACGGGATTTGTTGTTAGCTCAGTTCGATAGTAAAACCGATGTAGACGACATTCATAGTATTGCTGCGGTAGCCAGTATTTTACGACATCCCGAATTTGCAAAAATTAACTATCATGCCGTTGCAGGCGCTTATGGTATGCAAGAGGGCGAATATGTGCCGTCCCCCGCGTTATTTAAATTAGCCTTTGCTAATCACTGGTCAGATGCTCATGCGAATCAAAAGCAAGCTCTTGAAGAAGTTTTTAGTTTAGCAATGTCAACCTTGCAACAAGGAGGAGATATCTGGATAGCAGAAGCGGGTCAATCCGATTTTTCAGCTTTGTTGATTAAAGCCCTATTAAGTCACGATCCTAATATAGCCACTCGGCAACGAGTGCATATTGTGCAGCACAGTGACTGGAATCAAAACAACACCTCGGTTGAGGCGTTAAACTATGTTAAAGCCCACAGTGACTACCACAAAATTGCTGATGGCAATGCCCTTAATAATGGCACGGCAGGTTATAAGTCTGATGATGCAAGTGCGTGGGAAGTCGCTTTGACGCATAAAGACCAGGGTGCATTGTGGCAAACTGCACAACAAATAGCAGATAAATACAACGGTCAAGATGGCCGTTATAACAACGAATCAATTGCCTTAGGTGGCTTTGATTTTTCTGACGCAGCAGAAATGACTTGGATCTTTGATATCGAAAACGCACAAGATGTGAATGCTTTTTTTGCCAAGTTCTTACCTTGATCAGCCGGATTAGTGTGTTTCCTTACTGGTTGTAAGGTGGTTTATTGTGCGATGTTAAAAAGTAACCCGCTAAGGTAGCGGGTTACGACAAGAATACGATGTTGCATTAAAAAGAGGTGTTTAATTTACGACCTTATCGATGTGAAATACGCCAACATCAGCTTCAGTAACTTCAACCTTGCTACCAGCGGGTATAAGCTCTGTGCTGACTAACTTCCAATCAATGCCTGAGTACCGATACGTTGGGTTTTCAGTGGGACTTACGGCTGCATCCACCACAAAACGATGACCGACTAAATCGCCTTTAGCTTTTTTGGTATCTACTTTGTTCTGCATGTTCTTTAAGGGTTTCCACAATAATATAGCGGCTAATGCTGTAATCACGGCTACAGACAATGACGCGCTTAATAAGGTTTCAGGTATCGCACCGATAAAAATGAGTACTCCTGATAGTAGTGCGGCTACACCGACAAAAAACAGTACAAAAGTTGAAAAGCCTAACACCGCAATCTCGATAGCCAATAAGGCTAAACCGAGAATAAATAGGATTTGGCTTAGGTTGTTAATTGCCCAATCCATGACTTAAACCTTTTTATTTAAGGTGTTAATGATGGTCATGGCTTGCGCTACTATGCTCGCCGCTTCGGTTCCTCCATCGGGCAAAAGCACCACAGATGATTCTTTGGCAATAGCGCGTTTGGCTTCAATCGCTTTGCTGGCCAAATCGAGTTGTATGGCTTTTTGGCCTTCTTCCGTCGCAGCAGCTTCACCTACTTGGCGTAACGCTTCGGCTTGGGCCGTGGCTACCGCAATAATTGCCTTCGCCTCACCTTCAGCACGCAGCACGGCTTCGGCTTTATCGGCTTCAGCAGCTAATACGACGGAGGCTTTTTGACCTTCAGCGCGGTTAATGGCAGCTTGTCTGTCACCTTCTGATTCAAGGATCTGTGCGCGTTTTACCCGCTCAGCTTTCATCTGTGCTTCCATGGCTTCCATCACAGAATGTGGCGGTACAATGTCTTTTATCTCGTAACGCAGTACTTGAATGCCCCAAGGGCCTGAGGCTTGATTGATGGCGGCAACAATATTGGTGTTAAGAATATCACGCTCTTCAAAGGTTTTATCTAGCTCCATCTTACCCAACTCTGAACGCATAGTGGTTTGGGCAAGTTGAGTAACAGCAAACACATAGTCGTCTACGCCATAGGTGGCTTTGTAAGGGTCGAGCACCCTAAAGTACAATACGCCGTCGACGTGCAAGGATATGTTGTCTTTGGTGATAGCACTTTGTTCTGGTACATCTACAGCTTGTTCTTTAAGCGAGCGGTCAGCTGAAATACGGTCAACAAAGGGCAAAATAAAATTCAGTCCTGCTTCTTTGGTTGATTGATATTTACCAAATCGCTCAATCACATAGGCACGGTTTTGTGGCACAAATTTAATAGATGTTTTTAGTAGGACAATTACAAAAACCAAAACTAAGGTTTGTGGGCTCAATAGATATTCGAATATTAATTCCATGTCATTCTTCCTTACAGCGGGTGGCACGATCAGCCACGATTTTACTATCTGTGCAATTACACATTAATTCAACTAAGCATAACGTATATTTGAGCAATAAAGATTGTTCAATTTTATATAAATTTCTGACGCGTGAAAGAAGCGGTTGTCGCGGCATTACTTTGAGTTCATCGTTTGATCTTCGAGATAAAAAGTAGGTAAACAAAGTGTAGATTTTGCGTCACTAAATTAGGTTTAGTTGCTGAATGATAAAGCGCGCAATGACCTGTGTGGTGAAAGCTGTTACCATTTTCAATATAGCGGCTCTTTTCCTTCATTGAGCATATTTTTTCTTGTACAGGGCGTGACTGGTATGCTCCCTGTTTTGTTAATTAGTTTTGGGTATCAGGATGACACTCTATTTTGTACTTGCTAAGTGGAATTAATGGGTATTAAACAATTCATTCTACTATTTTTACCTTACTTGATGCTTTGTGCTTGGCCTGCAATTGCTGAAGACGACACAGTAAAAGAGATGGTATGCCTCACTACACATTATCCGCCTTACACCATTTACCGTGAAAAACAACGTGATTTTGTGGGGCGAGATATGCACTACCTTAATCAGTTGGCCAGTAGATTGAATTGGCATCTGACAGTGCTTAATTTTCCATGGGGTCGGGTCAAACTTGAAATTGAAAAAGACCAATATAATTGTATTTTTTCACTCGCCTATAATCAGCGACGGTCTGAGTTTTTAGACTATACCGCTCACCCTTTGCATGTGACGCAATACGCAGTATTTTATGCAAAACAGAATGCGCAAATACAACAGAAAAACTTGGCTGGCAAAGTCGTTGCGGTGCTACGAGGCATTCCATTAGATGAACACGTATTAAATAAATATGGTCTTGGCCAAGCTACCATCATTTATTTAGATTCAAATGAAACCTTACTGGAAATTCTCACTACTGGTCGAGTTGATGCTTCCGTATTAAACGATGAAGTGGGGCGGTTTTTATTAGAACGTAGTTCATTTAAGCATAATATCGATTCATTTGTCGTATCAGAATTTGAGTTGCCAGTTTATTTGGCTTTTCGCAAAGGAACCGTAGATATGCCAGTCATCGATGCTACCTTAACGCAAATTATGCTTGAAGAAGGCCACGTTAAGCCGTAAGGAAGGGGCAGCTTCGCCCCTTTTATTGACTTAATTTAGCTAAGGCATACTTAGTTCAAACCCAAATCTCGTGTTAAATTTTCATTGCGTTCTCGGTGCACCACAATATTGTCTTCGATTCGAATACCACCGTAAGGCTTAAGTGTGTCAATCACATCCCAGTTGATAAATTTAGACTGCTCAGTGGCTTTTAAATCGGCCAGTAAACTATCAATAAAATATAAACCCGGTTCAATGGTAAAAACCTGGCGGGGTTCAACTAAACGAGTGGTACGTAAAAAAGGATGGGCTTGTGGTGGTGGATTAGGTGTACCCCAATCGTCTGCAGAATGGCCTGCTACGTCATGCACTTGCAGTCCTAAAAAGTGCCCTATGCCGTGCGGAAAAAACGTGCTTACAATACCTTGTGCCACGATATCGTCTGCGTTTAAGTTAACGATACCAAAATCTGCCAACATCTTAGCAATTTGTCGGTAAGCGCTTAAATGGATCTCTGTGTAAGCAATGCCTGGTTTAAGCTCTTCAGCTAACGCTAAAGTCAGTTTATGCATGGCCTTAATAAGTTCTGCAAACACGCCGGCGTGTTGGGTATAGGTTCGCGTGATGTCTGCCGCATAACCATGAAAGCTGGCGCCAGCATCAATCAAAAATGAACGACTTTGCGCAGGCGCCACTTTGTCTACCTGCATATTATGCAGTATCGCGGCATTCTCATTTAAGGCCACAATACTGTTATAAGGCACCTCATTTTCACCTTGCCCTACAGCGCTTAGGTAAGCCAAGTTGATCTCAAATTCGCTTAGGCCTTGCTCAAATGCTATTTTTGCCGCGCGATGGCCGGTTACCGCCAAGCGATTCGCTTCGCGCATGCAGTGCAATTCATAGTCGGTTTTGTAAGCGCGTTGATAATGCAAGTAGTGCATGACACGATCAGGATTGACCAGCTCAAACCCTAAGGCTTTAGCGACTTCAATGTATTCGCCTACATAAGCATGACGACTTTTATCAAATGGCAGGTGTTTTTCAACTAAATTAGCCTGAGTTAAATACACAATATCAAATTGATCGACCCAAAATGCGCTGGGTTTCGCAGGCACTTTATGCCAAAAATCTTTGGGCCGATAAAAAATCAACTTAGGTTTATCGACACCGTTTACAACTAACCAGCAATTGGGGTTATCAACGATGGGTAGCCACGCTTTAAACTGCGGGTTTACGTGAAAAGGGTAATTATTGTCATCAAGGAACAGACGTTTTCCCTGGCCCGAGTGGATAATCAAACCGTCGATTCCTTCACGGGCTAAGGCATCGCGAGTACGATGCTGCAATTCTTGAATATGTTGAGGGTAGGATTGCGCAAACACAGACATGCAAAAATCTCTTCTAAATCTTAATTGACCATAGCCTACCATACGCGCTAGGTGACTTGCATCTGGGCTTGAGACAAATAAGCTTAGGCTGTCATTATATATTTACTATTGAGACTCTTAGCCCTGACTGTTAATCAGTAAGGGCTAAAGTGCTCGTTTAGCTTCCACCCACGAATTAGAAGTGAATGACGGTGCGAATACTTTCGCCTTTGTGAAGCAACTCAAAAGCATGGTTAATGTTGTCTAGTGGCATGGTGTGAGTGATAAAATCATGCAATTTAAACTCGCCTTGCAGATAACGTTCAACATAATCGGGTAATTCTGAACGACCTTTAACACCACCAAAAGCAGAGCCACGCCATACTCGGCCCGTGACTAACTGGAAGGGGCGCGTAGATATTTCCTGACCCGCACCGGCAACCCCAATTATTACTGATTCACCCCAGCCTTTATGGCAGCATTCTAGCGCTGAACGCATCACGTTCACGTTGCCAATGCATTCAAATGAATAATCCACTCCACCGTCCGTCATCTCAACGATTACGTCTTGAATGGGTTTATCTAGGTTCTTAGGATTGATGCAATCAGTTGCACCTAACTTTGTGGCTAGGGCAAATTTACTTTCGTTAATGTCAATGGCAATGATGCGTGAGGCTTTCGCCATGGTTGCGCCAATGATAGCTGATAAACCAATGCCGCCTAAACCAAAGATAGCCACGCTTGCACCTTCTTCTACTTTGGCAGTGTTCATTACTGCGCCCATACCAGTGGTAACACCGCAACCTAATAAGCAGACTTCTTCTAAGGGTGCGTTAGGATTGACTTTAGCTAAGGCAATGTCAGGTAATACTGTGTATTCAGAAAAGGTAGAGCAGCCCATATAATGAAAGATGGGTTTGCCATCTTTGTAAAAACGAGTCGTACCATCGGGCATGAGACCCTTACCTTGAGTTGCGCGGATTTTTTGGCAAAGATTGGTTTTACCCGACAAACAAAATTTACACTCGCCACACTCCGGTGTGTACAAAGGAATAACATGGTCGCCAACTTGAACACTGCTTACACCTTCACCGACTTGTTCAACAATACCGCCACCTTCATGGCCCAATATGCAAGGAAATAAACCTTCTGGATCTTCACCTGACAACGTAAACGCGTCAGTATGACACACCCCAGAAGCGAGAATTTTAATCAGCACTTCACCTTTTTTGGGCAACATTACATCCACTTCTTCTATGGACAAAGGCTGATTGGGTCCCCAGGCAACGGCGGCTCTAGATTTTATAAATTGCTCAGACATTATGTATCTCGTGTAATTAAAAAAAGATTGGTTTGCAGGTGACGACCAAGCGTTAACGATTTTCATCAAACTTGATAAGTGAGTGACTATTATATCTGTTACTTAATCGATGATAATATCGTGTAATTGTAATTCAGTTTTACATATAGGTAATAATCATGGCTTGGGATGGGATCAGTGAATTTGTGTCTGTGGCTGAAACACAAAGCTTTACCAAGGCTTCGCAGCAAATGGGGATCTCTACCGCCCAGGTCAGTCGCCAAATCAGTGAACTTGAAAAGCGCCTCAAAACAAGACTTTTTTATCGCACCACGCGAAAGGTCACTTTGACAGAAGAAGGGCGTCTGTTTTATCGCCATTGCCGTGGCCTTGTAGACAGTTTAGAGGCTGCAGAGCAGGCTATCACCAACTTGCAAGTGAAGCCGCAAGGTAAAATTAAGATGACAGCACCAGTTACTTACGGTGAACGGCATATTTTACCCTTACTAAATGACTTTATGAGTTTATATGAAGAGGTACAAATTACCGTTAATCTAAGTAACGACAAACTCGACTTATTAGAGCAAGGCTACGATCTGGCTATACGGTTGGGCAAGTTAGTGGATTCCACCCTAATGGCTAAAATGCTCGGCCAGCGTACCAATTATGTGTGTGCATCACCGAGCTATTTAGCACAACACGGCAGCCCTGTTTCACTGTCTGACTTGCACAACCACAGTTGTTTACTGGGAACCTTAGATTACTGGCGATTTAAAGAAAAAGGTAAAGACCGACACATTCGAGTCAGTGGGACCCTGCGTTACAACAGTGGTTTTGGTTTGGTGGATGCGGCGTTAAAAGGCTTAGGCATTGTGCAATTACCTCACTACTATGTTGAAACCCACTTGCAAAGTGGAGATTTAGTTGTCTTGTTAGATGAATTCAGTGAGCCTGATGAGGGTATTTGGGCGGTTTATCCACAAAATCGCCACCTGTCGCCCAAAATACGCTTGCTGGTGGATTATTTAAGCGAGCATTTAAAATAAACGAATCACTTTGGACAAAGGCCCTATTGATATTGAATTTTGATTTGCTGCGCCAACCACGCACGATTTTTGGTATCTGCCAATGCCTTATCTAACGAAGCAAGAAACTCAGCAGCCCAGGGTAATTTAGGTGAAAGTGCTAAATAAAATGGATTTTGTGATAAACAACCTAAGGATTGAAAGGGGGCTTTTTGTCTTTGTTTTAAATGCCAATCAATAACATGTGAATCTGCAACAAATGAGTCTAGTCGGCCTTTCTCAAGCATTGCCACTAAACGTTCTAAGCCGTCACTGCCTGCCAGTTTTACCACATTGGTATTGCGGTAGTTACTGACAAAGCTGTCTAAGGGTTCGCCGTAGCCGTAGTTTGCCATAACCCCAAAAATAGTTGAGGACAGAGAAGAATGACCTTGGTAACGCCAAGTGGCATCAGCTAAGCCGTAAAAACACATTTGATAGGCCATGAGGGGTTGGCGAGTAAATAATAAGTTTGGCGCTTCAGCGGGAACCGCAGTCAACAAACCGTGGTTATTACCATTATTAACTTCTTGAACGGCTCTGGCCCAAGGAAGAAAAACCAATTCTAGATTACGATTTTGTTGGGCGACAAGGTGCTCTATATAATCATGCACAATGCCCTTTTTAATTGGCTCTTTTTCACAAGCGTAGGGGCACCAATCAGTTGTTGCTAATATAATTGTGCCAGGTATGTCTTGAGTCTTAGCCTGAGACGCAGGTAACCAAAAGTAAAGTGAAAGACCTATGAAAAGAAACCTTAAGCTAGTTTGCAAGCATCGTGCTCCTGAGCAAAAACTTCATGCATTATGGTATATTTATACGCAGGTGAAGCAAAAAGTGCAAAGTTACGTATTATAAAATCTAACAATTGCGCGTGGGTCGTTCCCGTTTTGCTGGGTGCGTAACATGCATGGGATGATCACAGCGCAAAATCACCCGCGAAAACAGCAAATAGAAGAATGTGGCTGCAAAGTTGAACCTTGTTATTTGCTCTTGCCTTGTAAGGCGTTATCACTCTCTAGGGTTGAATGATCAACACATCCGTTTTGAGTAAGGCTAAAACACTCTCAGCGGTATTACCCATAAGTTTGGCTCTCACACCTTTGCGCCCTACGCTTCCAATTACCACCAGTTCAGCTTGCACTTTAGAGGCAAGGCTTGGAATTACGGTACTCGCATCGCCGGCTTTTATATGAATTTGCTCAGTGGATACCGCATTCTCCCCTAGCATTTTTTGTAAGGCAGGCATGTATAATTCTTTGGCTCTTTTCAGGGTTTTATTTTTATCAATTAAGCCTAAATCTTTTAATACTGGCGATATCGCTACGCTACAGCAGTAATGCACAGGCATGCCGGTGATTGTGCCAAGTGTTGCTGCGGCATCAACTAATTTTTGGTTGAGCGCTTGTTTCGATTTGACTTGAGTCGCCATATCTAGGGCCACCATGATAGCGCGTTTTTTGCGCCACTTTTTTTCTGCAACCAACATTACTGGTGTTACACCATTACGCATTAAATGCCAATCAGTGGGCACATAAAATGCGCCTTCACTGCGGTGTCCGGTTTTGACAATCAAATCATAGTGTGTGGTTTTACTTTGTTGCTTGACCCAGCGGCTGATGTCCTTTTCCCATACCACTTCAGACGTAAGGTTTGCGTCGATTTTTAACTCGGTTATTTTATGGTTTAGCCATTGTTGATGAGCGAGCAGTAATTTAGCTTTGATGTCGTCAACTTGAGTGCTATCCAACTCTTTAGCAAGACTGGCCAGGTCTTCATAAATAAAAGCGACAATATGCAAACTGGCGCCAAATTTAGCAGCCATACTTGCGCTGTGTAACAAGGCTTTTTGTTCAGCATTTTGTTTGTCGGCGATGACTAAAATAGAATCGATTTTCATACAGGCCCTTATTTTTTAAATTTCGCTCACGTTGTGGGTGACCACATACTTATCTCTTGAACTTGAGTATAACAATGATTTCTAAAGATAAACTTGAGTTAAAACAATAAAACGTCAGGTTTAGCTTTTGGGTAAAATTTGCATGTTGGCGAGTTCTTTAAAGCGATTCTCGCGGTGACCTAATTGCTCACGGTAAATTTGTTGGTATGCCAACACCGCTTTTACGTAATTACGGGTCTCCTTATACGGGATGGTTTCAACCCATAAATCCATCGGCATACTGTCTTTTTCTGGCAACCAGTTTTGTACCCGGCGCCAGCCAGCATTATACGATGCAGTGACTAGGATAGGATTGTTATCCATTTTGTCCATTAAATAACGCATGTATTGGGTTCCCAATTCAAGGTTGGTCTCTGGATCGAACAAGCGCGAGCTGTTGAATTTTTCTTTAGCCAAATAACGCGCGGTACTAGGCATTACTTGCATCAATCCTCTCGCTCCGGCGCCTGAGTTTGCATCTGGCATAAAGGAGCTTTCTCGTCTCACAATGGCAAACGCCCACGCTGGGTCGATATTATTTTTCTCGGCATTGATTTTTAACGTTTGATCAAAAGCCATGGGAAAACGTCGTGGTAGATCATCTAAATATCCCGCTTTTGAAAAAGTGAAAATCGCTTGGTCGTGCCACCCTTTTTGATCGGCAAGTACTGCAGCAATTTTAAGTTGCTCATCACTGAGTTGCGATTGCAGAAAAAACCACTCTCGTCTCGCACTAACGTTACGTCCTAACTCACGAAATTCAAAGGCTCGCTGAGCAGCCGGCATAGTTGCAACTGAGTCTAATTCTTGTTGGCTATAAACCAATGGCGTATTGTTTAAATTGGTTTGGCGAGCTAATTTACCGCTGGCCATAAAGCCATAATAGTGACGATGATCAGCTATTTTTTCATAATTGAGCTTGGCTTGTTGCGGCGCGCCCATTTCATCAAAAGCTCTCGCTTGCCAATACTGGAACAAATAATCTTTGGTCAGAATGTCTGGGGCAAACTCAATCACATCTAAAGCATGTTTCCAGTCTTTTTCCCGCAATATATGGGCTAGATGCCACCGCACTAACTCTTCGTCTTGACTGGTTGCACTGGCTCTTTCTAACCATTCTTCTGCATCGGGATGGTCGATGATAGTTAAAGCAAGTGCAAATTTGGTGGCAATGCTTTGCTGCTGCTCTTGAGTGAACTCAAATCGAGTGGACAGTTTATGCCAACTGGTTAGTGCAAGATCACGATTATCCCAAACGAGGCGGGTTAAACCGTAAGTGATTATTTGCGTTTCGTACGCTAGATTGCGCCCTGGAAAATTCGATATACGGCTCACTTGGCTAGGTGAACGTCTCACTTTTAACCATAGATCAGCTAAATACTGTTGTTCTTTTGGCAGCAAAGATTTTAAATACGGAATCAGGGTGGTACTGCCGCCATCTGCCGCTAACGATAAACGTTGCCACACCAATTCGTCAGTGCGCATACCTAAACGTTGCCATGCTAAAAACACCTTATCGCAGGCTTTGGGTTGTGATTCTCCTACTACCCAAAGCTGCTCAATGAGTTTGAGAGCCTCTGCTTGTTGATTGGGATTGGCCAACATAAATTCAGCTTTTTGACAAGCCAGCTCGGCATCGCCAGTATCGCGATAAGCGGCTAAAAATATATCTGCTTGGTTTTTCTGTCCTAAGTAATTTAACCACTTGGCCCGTAAAGAGCGGTCAAGGGGGGAGCCAGCATAGTCAGTTAAAAACTGTTCGATCATGCTACGGTTAGCCATGTAAGGAAAAGCGATAAGCGACTTTTGCTGCAAGTAAGGCTTGAGTGGATAATCAGCCAGTTCAAGCATTAATGCTTTGAAACGATTACTATTAGGTTGGTCTGCCAGGCGTTCCGCTTCTAAAAAGTAAGCCCGCTGTAATTCTAATTTACTTTGCGTGTTTGGCTCTGCTGCACACACAACAGTAACAAGCGTTGTTAGGAGGGTAAAACTGAGGACAAAAGGAAAAATAATTTTTACTGTCATACCATTGGTTGAATAAAAACCGAAACTCATCTTAGCAAATTAATACCCGCTACTGCCTAGCTATTTTAGATAAATTGTAAAAAATGTCAGATTTAACTGGAATGACCAGTTGAAAAGAAGTTAACTACCCACATGTTAGTATGTTGCAGCTTATTTGTTAAAAGTTAGGTTGATCTTTGTACAATCTTTAATAAGAATCAGCCTCACCCTACACCGAGAAGTGGTATTCACTTTTCTTTTCATCGCTCTGGCTTAAGCCACAGGAGATAATAATGATATATGCAGGTTCAAGCCTTAAGGTTAACTTGTTGCAAGATGGTATTGCAGAAGTTGTATTTGATGCTCAAGGCTCAGTAAATAAATTCGATCGACAGACAGTGACTGAATTGGCCGAAGCTACTGAAGCATTAAAAGCTAAAGCAGACGTAAAAGGGGTCATAGTGCGTTCAGCAAAATCAACCTTTATTGTTGGTGCTGATATTACCGAATTCACTGGTTTATTTGATATGCCTGAGTCAGAAATACTCACTTGGGTTGCCCACACGTCGCAGGTTTTCGATCATTTTGAAGATTTACCTTTCCCAACTATTGCCGCGGTTAATGGTTTTGCTCTAGGTGGCGGTTGTGAAATGACCTTAGCCTGTGACTTACGTGTGGCGGATACCACAGCAAGTATCGGTTTACCCGAAGTAAAATTAGGTTTGATGCCAGGGTTCGGCGGAACCGTGCGTTTACCGCGTTTAATTGGTGCCGATAATGCACTAGAGTGGATGACCACTGGCCGTGATCGTAAAGCAGCTAAAGCATTGGCTGAAGGCGCAGTAGATGCGGTTGTTGCCCCAGATAAACTGTTAGATGCCGCACTCAGTATGCTCAAAGATGCGATTGCGGGTAAGTTTGATTGGCAAGCGCGCCGCGCGCAGAAACAAGCCCCGCTTAAGTTAAACAAAAATGAAAGCATGATGAGCTTCTCAACAGCAAAAGCCATGGTGTTTGCGCAAGCAGGTAAGCACTACCCTGCGCCTCATATGATGGTAGATACCGTTGCAAAAGCAGCAGGTTTAGATCGCGATGGTGCCCTGAAACTAGAAAACCAAGGTTTTACTACGTTGGCTAAGAGCGATGCAGCTAAGGCCCAAGTGGGGATTTTTTTAGCTGACCAATTAGTCAAGTCTAAAGGTAAAAAACAAGCTAAAGCCGCCACCAAAGCCATCAAGCAAACGGCGGTATTGGGTGCAGGCATCATGGGTGGTGGGATTGCTTATCAGTCGGCGGTCAAAGGCACGCCAGTTATCATGAAAGATATTAATCAAGCTGCTTTAGACTTAGGGTTGAAAGAAGCGGCCAAAATCCTCGGTAAAGGCATGGAACGCGGCAAGGTTGATGCTAAAACCATGGCGTCGACTCTAAACAATATCGTGCCTACGCTAGAATACAGTGCGATAAAAGATGTTGATCTCGTCATCGAAGCCGTGGTTGAAAACCCGAAGGTCAAAGGTATTGTTTTAGCCGAGACTGAACAACATGTCAGCGACGATACCGTCATCTGCTCAAACACCTCCACGATTTCAATCAATCAGTTAGCTAAGAGTTTGAAAAAGCCAGAACGTTTTTGCGGTATGCACTTTTTCAACCCTGTACACAAAATGCCATTAGTAGAAATTATTCGTGGCGAAAATACTTCACAAGACACCATATCAACCGTTGTTGCTGCCACACTAGCCATGGGTAAAACCCCTATTGTTGTGAATGATTGCCCAGGCTTTTTGGTGAATCGCGTTTTGTTCCCTTATTTTGCCGGTTTTAGCAAGTTAGTCATGGACGGTGCTGATTTTACTGCTGTTGATAAAGTCATGGAAAAAGTCTTTGGTTGGCCGATGGGGCCTGCTTATTTGCTTGATGTTGTGGGTATGGACACGGCTGATCACGCTTCTAGTGTGATGGCAGATGGTATTCCACAGCGCATGCAAAAAATTGAAAACGACCCGGTTACTTTGTTATACAAGGCGCAGCGTTTGGGTCAAAAAAATGGTAAAGGTTTCTATAATTTCAGCGTAGACAAACGAGGTCGTCCCGCTAAGGCCGCAGCACAAGAAGCCTACGAATTGTTTGCAGGCCACTGTGCGGATAAACGTGAGTTTGACGCTGACGAAATTATTGCTCGCGTGATGGTACCCATGGCTAATGAAGCGATCCGTTGTCTAGAAGAAGGTATTGTTGCTAGTGCAGCAGAAGCGGATATGGCCTTGTTGTATGGTCTGGGCTTCCCTCCTTTTAGAGGTGGTATTTTCCGTTACATTGAAACATTAGGCTTAGATAAATTTGTCGTTATGGCCGATAAGTATGCGCATTTAGGCCCTATTTATCAGATTACTGATGGTGTTCGTGCTATGGCCGATGCCGGTAAATCGTATTTTTCCGCCGATGTTAAATCAGCATAATCCCAACCTGAGGATCAGAACATGAAAGAAGTAGTAATAGTCGATTGTATTCGTACCCCAATGGGTCGTTCTAAGGGTGGGATTTTCCGTAACGTTAGAGCTGAAACACTGTCAGCTCATTTGATGAGTCAGTTAGTCGCACGTAACCCTGGACTTGATCCAAGCGAAATTGAAGACATTATTTGGGGCTGTGTACAACAAACTAAAGAGCAAGGCTTTAACATTGCTCGTAATGCACAGTTGTTAACGGACATTCCCCGCACTGTCGCCGCCGTCACAGTAAACCGTTTATGCGGTTCATCCATGCAAGCCTTACATGATGCAGCTAGTGGCATCATGAGTGGCCGTGGTGACGTGTATATGATTGGTGGGGTTGAACACATGGGCCACGTACCCATGGACTTTAACTTAGACTTTCACCCAGGTATTGCTCTGCACGCGGCACGCGCCTCTGGCAGCATGGGTATGACTGCTGAGTTATTAGGTCGTCAAAACGGTATTACTCGTGAGATGCAAGATGCCTTTGGAGCGCGTTCACATCAAAAAGCCCATGCTGCTACTGTTGAAGGTCGTTGGGCTAATGAGATCGTGCCTACCCTAGGCCATGATGCTGATGGCGTTTTAAAGCTCATTGATATTGATGAAGTGATTCGTCCTGAATCAACCGTTGAAACTATGGCGACCTTACGTCCGGTATTTGATCCAGTTAATGGCACCGTCACCGCAGGAACGTCTTCCGCACTATCAGATGGCGCATCAGCCATGTTGTTAATGTCTGCTGAGCGCGCTAAAGCCTTGGGTTTAAAACCGCGTGCAAAAATTCGCTCAATGGCGGTCGCAGGGTGTGATGCGGCGATCATGGGTTACGGACCTGTACCAGCCACCAAAAAAGCCCTGCAACGTGCGGGTTTGAGTATGGCTGATATTGAACTTGCTGAATTTAATGAAGCCTTTGCCGCGCAAGCCTTGTCGTGTATTAAACAGCTTGGTTGGATTGATACCTATGAAGATAAAGTCAATCTTAACGGTGGAGCTATCGCACTTGGTCACCCATTGGGTTGTTCTGGCTCGCGTATATCCACCACCTTGATTAACTTGATGGAAGCGCAAGATAAAACGATTGGTTTGGCCACCATGTGTATCGGCTTAGGCCAAGGTATTGCCACGGTGTTTGAACGGGTATAAACCTTATAACATGATAAAAAAGGCGCCTACGGCGCCTTTTTTGTGCCCGATACCATCGGATAGTTTAATCAGGTTTTCAGTCACAATATACCTTGCTAGTAAGGCGCATTGTAATGCCAGTGCACATCGTTCACTATTTACAGTAAAGTAGCGTCATTAAGGATATTGCGCTGTTATTTCATGAATAGAAAAGTACTAAGAGTTGCCCGTTTTATCCATAAATGGGCGGGTTTATTGTTAGCCATTCAATTACTGTTTTGGATACTGGGTGGTCTGGTCATGAGCGCGATTCCGTTAGAGAAAGTGCATGGCAAACATTTAGCCACGCTGCACTTAGCGAATCCCTTTAAATTGCATGAGTACACCTACTCCCTTGACGCGCTTGTTAAAGACACGCCAGCGTTGATCCATGCTATTCACTACAGGTCAATCTTAGCGCGTCCGGTATATTTGTTTGATACGTCAAAAGGGCAGCGAGCCTACGATGCGCAAACCGGTGAATACCTAACACATTTTGACAACGACACCATTGGACACATTGCGCAACAACATTATTTGGGCTCTGGTGTAATAAAAATGGTTACTTTACTTGAGCAGTCACCTCAAGAGGTGGGTAAAGCTAATGAGCCTATTTGGTCGGTCGAGTTTACTGATGCGTGGACAACAACCCTGTATGTATCACCTAGCACAGCGCAAGTGGTAAAAGTGCGCAGTGACATTTGGCGCATTTTTGATTTCTTCTGGATGCTGCATATTATGGATTATGATGAAAGAGAGAATATCAATAATCCACTGCTCATTGGTTTTTCGGCCAGTGCCCTACTCTTTACTATCACTGGCATTGTGTTGTTGTTTCATTCATTTCGTCTTAAACGTCGTGTTAAATAAGGCCGTCTGAGGGTAAACCATGACTTGTAAATCTCGCTTGATAGGTATTCACTGGTAGCACTACTTTTTGACTCTCACGCAGGATGAATAATGAAATTTGATATCAGCGACTTTAGGGTAAAAGAGGGGCATGAGTGCGATCTCAGCCAATGGCCAACCTTAACCGAAGCCTTATATGACTCTAAAAAACATTATCATAAAAAACTGAAAAAACAGATTAAGAAATTAAGTAAGTTACAGCGTCTGTTGTATGCCACCAATGAGCACTCGGTGTTATTGATTTTTCAGGCTATGGACGCCGCCGGTAAGGATGGAGCAATTCGTCATGTGATGTCGGGGATTAACCCTCAGGGCTGTCAGGTCACCAGTTTTAAACATCCAACCGCCACCGAGCTTGATCATGATTTTATGTGGCGTACTAATCAGGCACTGCCAGAGCGCGGTCGCATCGGCATTTTTAATCGCTCTTATTATGAAGAGGTATTAATTGTAAGAGTGCATCCTGAAATTCTTGAAAGTCAGCGTATTCCCGACCAAAAATTGGACACTAACCATATTTGGCAAGAGCGTTATCAATCTATCGTGCAGTCCGAGCAGCACTTAAATAGAAATGGCACTACAATTTTGAAGTTCTTTTTGCATTTATCCCAAGAAGAACAACGTCAACGTTTTCTTGCACGCATTGATAATCCAAATAAAAATTGGAAGTTTAGTGAAGCTGATATCAAAGAAAGACAATTTTGGCCTAAATACATGGAAGCTTATGGTGCCTGCTTGAGCGCTACCAGTAGCGATAATGCGCCTTGGCATATTATCCCAGCAGACGATAAAAAAAATGCTCGTATCATCATAGCTAAAATAATCGTTGAAGCATTTAAATCTTTGGATATGCACTATCCAGTTAGTGACGAAAAGCGCATTGCGGAATTAGAAAAGTTCCGGAAAAAACTCGCTTAGCAGGAGAGTATAACGTTTACAACTGGCGGATAATTGTTGTACTTTTGTTAATATGTAGCACGGTTTAGTGGCGTCGACACAATGGAATTGGAGTCTTTATTAAAATCTTAAAGTACCTGATGCGCTTGGCGGATGGCGGGGCGAGAAGCCCGCAAGTTGTCTTTGCGCAATTTAATGAACTCATTACAAAAGTCCCTTTGTTGTATGCCATATTACTGGTCAACTCCCTTAGTTTGGCTTACACCCATTATGCGATTGCACCCGATTATTTGACTATTTATGTTTCGGCATTTTTGTGTGTAACCTGTGTTACGCGGGCTATTCGCTGGTATCGATTTAAAAATCTCACTTTCAGTTTAGAGCAGGCAATACATCAAATAAGAATGACGGTGTTTTTCGCTAATGTTATGGGAATAGGCTTCTCGTGGTGGGCCTATACCTTATATCAATATGGGGATTTCGCGCTGCAGTCCCATGTGGCTTATTATCTATCCATCACGGTCATCGGAATTATTATTTGCTTGATTCACTTGCCTGCTGCCGCGTGGTCAGCCTCAGTGACAGTCGGCGTTCCCTTTGTGATATTTTTCACGTCTTCAGGCGAGCCGGTGTTTATTGCTATTGCTAGTAATTTTATCATGGTCGTAGCGGTATTAGTCATGATCACCCTGAGTTATTACCGCGCCTTTTCTAGTGTTATTGACGCCAAACAAACCTTAGAACTCCAAAATAGGCAAACCCGAAAACTGAATGCGCAAAATGAATTATTAGCGAACCAAGACGGTTTGACTAAGTTGGCAAATAGGCGCAGTTTTGCCAACTTTTTAAATAAAAAATTAGCCGATGAAAATCAGCAAGATAGTTTTATAGTGGGGTTAATTGATTTAGACGGGTTTAAGCCGGTCAATGATATACATGGCCATGCAGCAGGTGACCGAGTGTTGACGGAAGTCAGCGCTAGACTCAAAAAATTGCTGCCAAAGGACATTATGTTAGCCAGAATCGGCGGTGACGAATTTGCCTTAGTGATTGACCACAGTACGGATCACAAAGAAATCCAACTCTTAGGTAAAGGGATAACCGAAGTACTACAGAAACCTTTCACTATGCGCACCGGCCTTGTTCAAATATCCGGTTCATGTGGTTTTGCCATATACCCAGAAGCAGGTAACACCGCCGATGAATTAATGGATCGAGCAGACTTTGCCTTGTATGAAGCAAAAAGCAGGGCACGAGGTTGCTCTATTATTTTTTCTACAGAACACGAGCAACTTATTAGGCAAAAATCACAAGTCGAATTAGCCTTAACCCAAAGCGTCAGTAGTCAGCAAATGACCTTGCACTACCAACCTATTGTGGATGGCAATACCGGAAAAATAGTGGGTTTAGAGGCTTTAGCTCGCTGGTTCCACAGTGAGTTGGGCCATATTCCACCCGACCAGTTTATTGCCATTGCAGAAAAAACCGGTATCGTCACTGAAATCACGCTCAGCTTATTTGAACAAGCTATCCAACAACTGAGTTTATGGCCGGAACCCTTGTACCTATCCTTTAACTTATCGGTACACGACGTGATTAATCGTAAAACATTGGTTCAACTCAAACATATTCTCGATAAGCATGGAGTTGCCAGCTCCAGAGTGCAGTTTGAGATAACCGAAACCACCATGATGTCGGACTTAGAACATTGCTCCAACATCACCAGAGAATTACAACAAATGGGCTTCAAAATAGCCCTTGATGACTTTGGCTCGGGTTATTCAAGCTTAAGTTATTTGCATAAATTAGCATTTGATACCCTAAAAATCGACCGTAGTTTTGTACACAACTTACATGTTGATCAACGCAGTCAGGGCATTGTTAAAACCATACTCGCCTTGTGCGAAAGCTTCAATGTTAGCTGCACCGTTGAAGGGGTGGAAAGCGAAGAGCAAAAAGATTTGTTATTAGCACTAGGTTGCACACACATGCAGGGCTACTATTTCTATCGCCCTGCTAACATTGAACAGTTTACTCTGCGTTAAGTTTTTCTTACCCGACTAAGTGGCTGGCAAAAAAGTGTAGCGTGCGCTCCCACGCAAGTTCTGCGGCCGCTGCATCATATCGACTAGTAGAATCATTGTGAAAACCATGTTGAGTGCCGGGGTAGGTAAAAGCCTGAAACTTAACCTTGTTGGCTTCTAGTACAGATTTGTATTGTGGCCACGTATCGTTAACCCGTTTGTCTTGTTCGGCAAATTGTAAGAGGATAGGGGCCTTTACGTGTTTAACTAAGTCGTCGCTTGCCGGTGTACCGTAAAAAGGGACGGCGGCATGAATGAGTTCAGGCACTGCCGCGGCCAAATAATTACTGATGTAAGCACCAAAACAAAATCCTACTACGCCTAATTTGCCATTGGCTAGCTCGTGGTTTTTCAAAAATCCAGCGCCAGCAATAAAGTCTTGTTCAATTTTACTGCGCTCAAGTTCACGTTGCAGGGCTCTGCCTTCGTCGTCGTTGCCAGGATAACCTCCCACTGGAAATAACGCGTCTGGCGCAAATGCAATGTATCCCTGTTTAGCCAGTCGCCTCGCGACATCTTCAATATAGGGATTGAGTCCGCGGTTCTCATGCACAACCAACACGCCAGGTAACTTTTTGTCTAGTTGTTTAGGCGTCACTAAATAGCCACGACCTTTCCCATGACCATGAGGTGACAAAAACTCATGATATTGCGCTGTGATATCTGGGTCATTAAAAGACACTTGCTCAGCCAATGCGTAGTTAGGTGTTAACGCTTGCGTTAACGTGCCTAAAGTCAAACCTACCACCGATAAAGAGGCTAAGCGGCTCAAAAAAGTACGGCGATCGATATCGCCATGGGCATATTCGTCATACCAGTCAAAGGCCTGTTGTGGAATTTTTGCTACATTTTTGTTGCGCATATTTTGATCTCCGTTAAGCCTGATCTAAACGAGTATTGAGTTGAAAAGATCAATTGTGCTTTTGCATCTCTTGTTGGCGCATAGGCATGCTATCAATACGCTGCAATACCTCGGCAAGTGTAAACGTTTGGCGGCGTAATTTTATTCCACCATCTTTACCAATCAAAACAACATTGGAGCTAATAAGTTCATTGCGTATTTGTTGTTTAGCGGTAATAGATAATGGGCTGATAAAATTGCTATCGAGCTGCTCGCCGTCGAGCCAAAACCAAACTATTTCACGTTCAGCGATAGCTGCGTCTTCTGTAGCTAATAGAGTCATGGTTTCTTTTGGTAACACGCTGCCGTTTAGCAATATAAGCCGATTTTGCCATGCTAATGCTTCTAAAGTATCTATAGTTTGCGGCTGTGCATTTGCAATATTGAACGAGAATGAAGCAGTGCAGAGACACAAATAAGCGCTAAGGTTACGGGGAATTTTCATGTCAGGTTTTACCATGCTATTTTGTACCTATGACTTACAGTATGGCGTTATTTATTAAGTATCAAGGAAAAGATAATTCACCAAACTTTCAGTCCCATAACTCTTAGTGTTAGCTAAAATAAGGTAAATGAGTAGATAAATCCTGTTGGTTATATAAGCTAATATTGTTATTGCTACACAGATAGGACTTACGGGTAATGCTAACTCGCCAGAGTAAAAATATGAGGGGTTAGTGTAGTGGCATGCCATACAGGTGTTGGGTGGACTAAATTGGATACGGAATAGTGAAAATATCATCGAAATTCTTATGTTGTTTAATCCTCGGTTGCCACCTTTTTATTTGCCTTAAAGGATATGCGAATACTGAATTTTTTAATGAAACTCAGCTTCTTAAAGAGCTTGAGGCTTTACGTAATAACGCGGGCAAGTCACCTGTGGATAAATTATCCCAGACACAAAATTATATCCAAAAAAGCACTCATAACGATTGGCAATTAGCCAATTTGACCGCCAATGTACTTAAATTTGAGTTGCTCCATAAACTGGATGAATCTGGTATTTCGTCGGCTGAGCTTAAGTCTCTTAAACAGCAGGCAAAGTTACTTAACAGTGGCAACAACCTTATTCGACTTGATCTTCTTGAGCTTAATTCACTGTCTTTTCATGACAACACCAAGGTCACGGTGACAAAACAACTTTATCTTCTTGAGGAGGCTGTAAAGATTGAGGACAAGCGTCTTGCTGCAGATATCTACAGTGAGGTTGGCCGAAGTCAAATCGTGCTTTCTAACTGGACAGGGGCAATTTTATCGTTAAATAAAGCTCACGATCTGTATTTACAGAGCAATGATTTAGAGGGGCTAGGCGGGGTGCTAAATATGCTAGGCAGCATCAATATTTCGCTCAAAAACTTCGAATCCGCGGTTAAATATTTCCAAGAAGCCATCGATATAGCTAACAAACAAGGGGATGTTTTTAGAGCATCTATTATTTATTATAATATCGGCGAAGCCTACTTTGAGAGCAAGGATTTAGTGGAGGCTTTACGTAATCACGAGGCTGCATTAGCACTGAGTGTCTCATTGAAAGATGAGAGCGGTATCGCCTATTCGCAAGCAGCCTTGGCTGATATTTTTGCGGTAAACGAAGAATGGCAAACTGCCATTGAGTTGTATAAAAAAAGCTATGAAAAATTTGTAGAAACCGGTAATTATCGCCGTCAAGTTGTTATTTTAATCGGGCTGAGTAAGTGTTATCTGGGATTAAAGGATGATGTTCGTGCCATGCAAACGATAGAAAAAATAGCAATGCTCCTCGCCAACTTAGATGACCCTTATAATCAAGTTAAATACAACGCGGTGCTGGCAGATGCTCTGTTTTTACAAGGTGAGCATGCTTTGGCCTTTGAAACCTTGAAAAAGAACGTACAGCTAATGAGTGAATTGAAAATCTTAGAGCAAGAAAAAGAAATTCAAAAATATAAAGTGCAGTTTGAGTCTCAACTGACAGAAGAGCAAAACGCTGCCTTGCGCATGCAAAATCAACTGAACTCATTAACTATCGAGCAGCAAAAAAAGCAAGCCAACATTTGGCTGTTAGTCATTGCGTTAACCGTAGTGTTATTGCTTTTCATGCTGTGGATCTTGATGACGAAGATTAAACACAGTAATCGTTTTAAGGCGATGGCATTTGTTGACCCACTGACGTCGTCGCCAAACCGGCGGTATATTCTTGAGCACGCTAAGCGCATATTTGACAACGCGCAGCAGGACGAAAAAAATACCTTAACCATCGCTATTATTGATATAGACAAGTTTAAAGTGATCAACGATAAATTTGGTCATAATACCGGTGATAATGTGCTAAAAGCGTTCGCGCAAGTGTGTAAAGAGAATTTGCGAGGTACGGATGCCTTTGGACGCTATGGCGGTGAAGAATGGCTGATAGTATTTCAACATGGCAGCCAAGGGGCAATTAAGTCTGCATTTGAGCGCCTGCGTGAAGCCTTAAATTCGCAGCTAATTATTGGTTTACCCGATAGCGAAAACGTGACGTTTTCAATGGGGGTTGCACAATTTGACCCGAATACCGACATTAGCTTGCAAGGGCTTATCAGTCGTGCCGATGAAAATCTCTACATGGCAAAAGAACGTGGGCGTAATCAGCTAGTATGCTGAATGTTTTGCATCTCTTTGCTGCTTCAACCCTTGTTTTCCGCCTTTTTAACCGCCTAAGTTTAGCCCTTATTTATGCTCGTTCAACATGAGTGCCTTGGCAAATTTCGGGCGCGATAACAATCCGTCAACACCCTGTTTACCATAGTGTCGAAAGTCGTAAAGCTGTGTGAACAGTGCTGTATAAAATAGCAGCAAGTGTCTTGCTGAGCAGACTATTAAAATGAGTCTGGTTCGGTAAACTGCGCACCCTTGAAACCGTCTTGTTTCACTTAGGGCTTGCTGGCCGTGACACGGTCAGTGATTTCGTTCATTACGCAGCTAAAGGTGTTTCTTTTCATGCAATTTCCTACCCACCGATTTTATGAAGATGTCATGGCTTTATTCTGTGCAGGTGTCATGGTGTCTTTTGGCGTAACCCTGTTTAACAGTCATCAGCTGATCACCGGAGGAACAGCTGGATTAGCCATTATCGGTATGCACTTTACCTCGTTAAGTTTCGGTGCTCTATTTTTCTTAATTAATGTGCCCTTTTACTTTATTGCATGGACTCAGCTTTCAAAGCGCTTCACCATCAATACCTTTATTTCGGTGACTATGGTGTCATTAATGACCGAGTACATGCCGATGTTGATTAAAATTGAAGAGGTACATCCGGTCTTCGCGGCCACAGTAGGCGGCATGTTAATTGGGGTGGGTTTACTTATTATGTTCAGGCATAAATCGAGCTTAGGTGGTTTAGGTATTTTGGCGCTTTTTTTACAAAATAAGTATTCAATCCGCGCCGGCAACTTTGGTTTGTTAGTTGACACTTTAATCTTGAGTTCTTCGCTATTGATGTATTCTTTTGATGTGGTGCTGTTATCCGTAATGGGGGCGATTACCTTAAACTTGCTAATAGCGGTGAATCACAAACCCGGTCGTTATCAAGCCTTTGTTGAAGTCAAAGCGAAAAAACCAAGCGAGCAAAAAGATATTGAGTTACATGAGTCGGTGTGCAGCACCTTTAAATAAACCAAGTTCAATAAAAAAGGTGCAATCAATGCACCTTTTTTAATTTTTAAACCGCTTATTGCGTTAATGCACGTAACATCCAAGCGGTTTTTTCATGCAAGCGCATGCGGTCAGACACTAACGCGGCAGTTGACTCATCGTCAGCTTCTTGTGCTGATTTCAACACTGTTCGGCAGGTTTTCACCACTGATTCATGGCTTTTAACTAATATCTGCACCATTTCTGCTGCTTGCGGAACACCTTCAACTTCTTCAATTGAGCTTAAACGTACAAACTCTTTATAGGTGCCCGGTGCTGCTACATCTAAGGTACGGATACGTTCTGCTATGTCATCTACCGCTACCGCTAATTCGGTGTAGTGCTCTTCAAACATTAAATGTAGTTCACGGAAACGTGCGCCTGTTACATTCCAGTGGAAGTTATGGGTTTGTAAGTACAGAGTATAGGTATCAGCCAGTAAGCGTTTTAGACCCTCAGCAATAGTTTGACGATCCGCTTGATTAATTCCAATATCAATAGTGCTCATAGTTAGCTCCTTAATTAGATTAGTTTACGCTCTGATGCTTGAGGCATTTCACCACATTCAAGTTCAACTTAATGTTGCTAATCTTGACGTGCCAGCCCAAAACAAAAAAATTGATGTCGTAACAAGACATGAGGCTAAGTTAACATTAATCAAGTGCTTAGCGCTAAGCAGTAAAAACGATTGTAGTAATCTAGTTTTGCCATGAGTTAGCAATTAATGAGGGTGAGCGAACGGTGACGTATTTTCGGTAAGCGCGAGTAGCTATGTTATGTTTTGGCGTGGAACGCGAGCTTTTTTGTCTTTAGGCTAATGTGTTATCTCGTAAAATATCGTGTAAATAAGCCATTAACACTTTTTCATCTTTGTGAATGTGTATTGGCATTGTAAGTGGCCCATCTTTAGGGAAATTACCTGCTCGTACAAAAATACTGTTATCCACTATGCCAACCCCTAAACAGCCGGATTGCTGTAACTTGATATAACCTCGGTACATGGTTTCTATGGCGTCACTGGTAATACCCGCACTTGGCTCAGGGCGCTGCAGCATAACCCATTGTTTGACTGGCTCGGCGACTCTGAGCATTTCCTCTGTAATGGCAATCACCCCTGCTTTATTAAAGCCATGAGAGTAATCACAATACACAATATTGCCGATTAACTTAATTGAATATTCGCCATGAATAGGTTCAAACATAGAGCAATCTCGTTTCAGTTAATGCTTAAAATGATCTGTGAAAGTCAGTGCTATCGAGTTTAGCTGGCTTGGAAAATTTTACCATGACGCCTGCTGGAGTGGTGCTCTTTCCTGTCTAATTACCATGCCTTAACTATTGCTTACTGAGTCACCAGCTTAGTCTTAAAAGCATTAGTTTTTATAATTCGATTGAGCAAAAATTGTGCATTGCTCAAACCTACTGCAAACACTACAATCCGCGCTTTAATGACATCGTGTCAATGGCTTATATACAGAGTACAAAGTAGTGAACAAAAGCGAGTTTATTCAAATACGTCGATTTATCGTTAAGCTTGGCAAAATGTTGCATAAGTACGGGACGCCTGCGTTTCGTCTTGAGGCGTATTTGCATGAAGTTGCTGCTTACTTGGGTGTGCATGCCTCGTTTTTATCAACACCGACGTCTCTTACCTTTGTTATCTGGAGTGATAAACACGAAGACGAGTATAATCATGCCGCGCGAGTTGAGCCCGGTGATTTAGATATGAATTTACTTTCGCTCACCGATGAATTGGCGATTCAATTATTATCCGGTGAATTATCGTTAACGGAAGCGGATAAACGTTTAGACGAGATCAGCTTAATGCCAAGCCCCTACGGTAAGTTACTTACTGGTTTGGCCTTCGGTTTGTCGACCGGCGCTTTCGCTATGCTGATGGGGGCGAGTTTGCGAGAAGTCATTTGGTCAGGCTTGTTGGGCTTAGTGGCGTATATCTGGACCTTATGGGCGCAATATTCTAAACGCGTTAACTTGATGTTAGAGCCTGTGACGTCTTTTGTGGCTGGTTTACTTGCCTGCGCCATTAGCTACTATATTGCGCCGGGTATCAATATCCCCTTGATGGTGTTGTCATCGGTCATTATTTTAGTGCCTGGTTTGTCTTTGACCATGGGCTTGGCAGAGCTGTCTTCTCGCAACTTAATGTCAGGCACTGCACGGGTAATGGACGCGATGATGCAGCTATTCAAATTGTATTTTGGTGCATTTTTGGGGATCAGTGTTGGTTTTAGTTTGTTTGGCACAAATGAATTTTTACCTGAAGCTTCTCTGCCTTTTTGGGCGACTTGGCTTGCGGTATTTTTGTTGTGTTTTGCTTTGGTTGCCATCTTTCGTACACGGGTCAAACACATTCCCTGGGCCCTCCTTTCTGCTTTTATTGCTTATGGTGCGTCAACGTGGAGTTCGGCTTATTTAGATTTTGGCTTGGGTACCTTTGTAGGTGCTTTTGCGCTGGGCGTATACGCCAACTTATTTACCAAGTTTGCTAATGCGCCTTCGGCGATTGTTGCCATGCACGGATTGATTGTGCTGGTGCCAGGCTCAAAAACCTATATTGGTTTAAACTCCTTTATTTCGGGCCAAGATTTTGTACAAGCTGATCATATTGGCCAAGAAGTGTTTTTAATTTTCATGTCGCTAGTCGCAGGGCTTATTTTTGCTAACGTAGTGATGCCAACAAAAAAATCGCTTTAATGAATAAGGCTTAAGGTTTTAAAAAGGTGAATGTCAGCCAGCTTTTCACTGTAATCTAAACAATCTACTGGCTACTGATAGCGCAACACATTATGGATTGTTACCAGTGGTGTATGATGAGTGAGCAAACAATTGAGACATGTCTTTAAACGCTTTAAATTCCAGAGCATTGCCTGCGGGGTCAAGAAAAAATAAGGTGGCTTGTTCGCCCACTTGGCCTTTAAACCGAATATAAGGTTCAATAACAAACCTTATCTGTGCTTTTTGCAGCTTATCGGCCAACTGTTGCCAAGTTTCCCAGCCTAGCACAACGCCAAAGTGCGGAACGGGTACCGCATGCTCGTCGACTTGATTATGTTTAGGGGCACTGGGCATTTGCTCAACCAAATGCGTCACCAATTGATGTCCAAAAAAGTCCCAGTCTATCCATTGTGCAGAGCTACGCCCTTGCTGACACCCTAACAACTCACCATAAAAGGCGCGCGCGTTATCTAAACAATCTACTGGAACGGCAAGATGAAAAGGCATGATAGTCATGTAAGTTTGTTTCCTTATCAGTGAGTGAAATTACAGCAACTTTTTAAGCCAGTTTAACTTAGTGCTGTTAAATGGTGGGTAGCGTAAAGCCACATCAAACCAAAAACTGCGTTTGAGAACGGTTTTTAAATGACTAAAGGTATCAAAACCAAATTGGCCATGATAAGCGCCCATGCCACTGTTGCCCACGCCGCCAAAGGGTAAGTTAGGGTTAGCCATAAACATCATGCCATCATTAATGCCCACGTTTCCGGCACTGGTTTGCTGCAATACCGCCTGTTCTAAATTTTTGTCTTTGGTGTAAAGATACAAGGCTAATGGTTTAGGGCGATCGTTAATGATATCAATGGCTTGTTGGATTTTATCCACAGTTAGAATAACCAAAATCGGTCCAAATATTTCTTCTTGCATCACAGGGCTATCAAGTTTAGGTGACATGACAATAGTGGGGGCAATATAGTGGCTTACAGGGTCTACGTCACCGCCATAAATAACATTCTGTCCCTCTAGATAGTGGTTCAAACGTCTGTAATGTCGCTCATTAATGATACGGCCGTAGTCGACATTTTGTTTGGGGTTGGCGCTATAAAATGCTTCAATTTTTGCAGTTAAAGCAGCAACAAAGGTATCGGCAAAGTTTTCTTCAACTATCACGTAATCAGGAGCTACGCAGGTTTGCCCTGTGTTCATCCATTTACTCCAAGCAATTCGAGCCACCGTTACCGCTAAGTCAGTATGGCTGTCGACGATACAAGGGCATTTACCACCTAATTCAAGGGTAACAGGCGTTAAGTATTCAGCCGCAGCGCGCATGACAATTTTGCCGACCTGTTCACCGCCGGTATACAGAATATGGTCAAAACGCTGTTTAAGTAATTCAGTGGTTTCTTCTACTGCGCCTAAGACAACTTTATAAGCACTACTATCTAAATATTGCGGAATCAGATTCGCTAATAATTGAGCAGTCGTAAACGATAACTCAGAGGGTTTGAGTATGGCGCAATTTCCAGCTGCAATAGCCGCTACAAGCGGTGCGAGCACTAGCTGCAGTGGATAATTCCACGCGCCAATAATCAATACGGTACCCAACGGTTCGGGTAACAGATAGCTCTTGCCAGGTTGCACAAATAACGGCGTTGATACCTTTCGTGGTTTCGCCCAGCTCGATAAGTTGTGTAAGGTATGGTCGATATCACTGAGGGTAAAGCCGATTTCAGAGGTCCAAGCCTCTTGTTCGCTTTTATGCAGATCTTGTTGCAAGGCTCTGACAAACTCAGCTTGGTGTTCTGTTATTAAAGCCTTGAGTTTAATAAGTTGTGATCTGCGCCAGCTTAAGTCTTTTGTGCGCCCTGAGCGAAAAGTTTGTTGGAGTTCATTTACCGACTGGCTAATACTAAAACGCTGCATAATCTCTCTTTTGAATCAAGATGCAAAGCCGAACTATACTCTTTACTAACTGAGTTTTCATGGCTTTTTCGGCTATAAATATTGCTTAAGTTGACCTAAAATCAAGTAGTTAGCCACGCAATAGTGCCGCTACCTAGCGTGTTGCAGCTACGCGCTCGCCTGTCAAACTGCATTAATAAATATCAGTATTATGGCGTCGATGCCGTTATAGAATGACAACCGTGGCGCCGTCATTTAAATGTCAACGCCGCCTTACATACTACAGCCCATTTTATATTTACAATTTGAAGGATTTTTAATCATGAAGCTGATCCGCTATAACATCAGAAATAAGCTACTACTGCTATTTGTTTCTGCTTTGGTCATTATATTGGCTGCGGTATTTACTGGCTTTTCAGTGCTCAATAAAGTGATTAATGAATACAGTAATGCCGTTGAACACGATGTGAATTTTGTGGTGCAAGTAGGTGCCCTCAATGTAGATTTTAAAACGCAAGTTCAAGAGTGGAAAAACACCTTAATACGCGGTAAAAACCCTGAAAATCTAAGTAAATATTGGGGAAACTTCAACAAGCTTGCTCAGACTATTCAAACGCACTATCGCGACTTGCTAAATGACATGGAGCCGAGTCATCCTGCATATCAACACCTTAGTGCTTTTGCTAACAGCTATCCTCTTATGCTCGAAGCCTATACTGCTGGTTACCAGGCTTTTATAGCAGCAGACTACGATATTACCGTGGCTGACCGCAGTGTAAAAGGGATTGACCGTGAACCGACACAGCATTTAAATGAAGCAGTTAACTCGGTTAATACCAAGATCAGTGCTTTGCAAGCTAAGCTAGCAAGTCAGGCTGAAACTGCCGCTTTGTATACTAACTTGCTGCTTTTGTTTGCTGTGGCAGTGGCCTTATTACTCGTCAGTTGGTTTGTTAATACGCGTATTTTACAGCCCTTAAATAGCATGGCGGCCACCTCAAAGTATATTGCTAAGGGCGACTTTACAACACCGGTGAACAAAACAACCGAAGATCAAATTGGCCAAGTGGCAGACAATTTCACCGCTATTCAAGTAGGTTTAAGTCAAGTTTTATCGGGCATATTCAATGATGTGAAACAATTAGGTGTGATCATTGAAGAGATGTTTGTTGCCTTCGATTACTTTAAAACGGGTATCACTGCGCAAATTAATGAAACTGAAAAACTCAGTGGTAGCATGCAGCAAATGACCCATTCAAACGATTCAGTTAATGATGCCATCAGTCAGGCCAATTCATTTGTGAATGATTCAAATGCGCTGGCAGACAAAGGCCAGTTAATGTTTGATGAAAATGTAAAAACCAGTCAAATCATGTTGCAGGCAACCAATCATGCCTCTGACATTATTGCCGCTTTGAAAAAAGATACCGATAACATCGGTAATGTGGTGAATGTGATCAACGGTATCGCTGAACAAACTAACTTATTAGCCTTAAATGCGGCAATTGAAGCTGCCAGAGCGGGAGAGTCAGGCCGTGGTTTTGCTGTTGTTGCTGACGAAGTCAGAAGCTTAGCAAATAAAACCCAAGAATCGACTAAACAAATATCACAAAATATCAGTAAATTGCAGCAAGAGGCAGATAAGGCTGTACAAGCCATGAGTGAAGGGAAAGAGCAGGCTGAAATTAGTTTAGAACAGTCAAAACGCTCACAAGAATTTGTCGATAAGTTGCACGCGGCGTTTAACCAAATTAGCCGTTTAAATCAGGTAGTAGAGCGAGAAATGATTCAGCAAGATCAGCAAACCAAGGATATCAATTCCGCCCTCAGTGCCTTAGAGTCGCAAAGCGCGGTGTCGGTGCAACAAGTGAATAAAATGGATGAATCTTCAAAATTGTTAGCGAAAATTTACCAGCATATCAATAACTCAACCAAAGACTTCAAAGTGAAATCTTAAAACGGTTTATAGCAGCCTTACTCGATTAAGCAAGGCTGCTAAAGCTTAAATTTCGCCGGTGTAAGCGCCTAATTCAATTATATTAAATTGGGTATCAGGTGAGCCGGTTACAAACAATGTGCATTGGCCCCACGCCTCAGGAATGCGCCATTCAGAGTTTTCAGAGGCAGTAAAACGAGAACGTTTATTCGCGCAGCGCACTTCGACCTCATCAAGCACGCCATCGTCTTTTATCTGTAGGGCAAAACTGCTGCGGCTTAAATAATGGTTTATACCGCCACTGCTACCCATCTGCAGTTCACGCGTCATAGATTCAGAGCTGTGCAATAGTTCGTTTATCTTATCGGTGAAGGGTTTTATTGATGCAGAGTACGTACCCTCTTCGTCTTCTTTCACTAATTTTTGATAGGAGTTTAGCGCATTGGCGTATTGCGTATCATTGATGAATAGCACCGTTTGCCTATTTAACAAATAAAGACGAGTCGGGCGTTTAAAAGCGTCGTCGTTAGATGATAATGCTCGACTAACGGATTTTAATTCTCGTTTACTATCACCAACGTGTTTTGCATACATTGAATCAGCCAGCCAAAAATAGCCACTTTCGGTATGATTCCATAATTTATCCTGCTCTAACTCGTCGAGTTGCACGGCGGCGAGTTCAAGGTTTTGTGCTTCAATCGCATCGATAACATCTTTATATTTTCTAAGAAACTGGCGTGTTACCCCTTGTTTGCCATTGAGCATAAAATCTAATTGCACAGACACTTGGCATTGCTCTATGGCTTCACCGTTTTGTAGGGCGGGGCTGTATTTCCATCTTTTCACTGCTCTTAAGGATTCTTTTTCAAAGGCATCTAATCCACTAGAGTCCATAATTATCGGATCGATGACATTACCTTCTTTGTCGATAACAAAGCTGACTCTAGCCCAGCCTTCTTGCCCTTTTTTAGCGGCAGATATTGGATAACTGGGCGGTACCCGTTTTATGGGCTCGGCATTAATAATGGTTTCGATATGTTCCGAAAGTTCGGTGTTTTGGGCAAAAGTAGTTAGGCTAAGCAATGATACAAGGCTGCCCAATAGGGCAATAGAGGCATTAATTTTCATCAGTCTTCCCTGATAATATAAAAACGAAAAGCATAATAAACTACCCGGGCCAGCATTTCAAACGCTTAAATTTGCCTGGTTAAGGTATTAATATTCATGCCTTGGCATTAACTGCCATGCCTCTAACAGGTGGAAAAATTCACTGAGCAGTTTTACTGTTAGCCACATGAAAAAGGCAAAATTGTTGAAAAACAATGACGCAAAGCTTCCGGTCTAAGGTTTATTGATGTCTTCATCATACATGAACTACGATAGCGGAGTTGCCAGAAGGGAGCGTTGTTTCACGCCCACTTTTTCATATTCTTACCCATATTCAATAGCAGTACACGATGGCTTACTTTGGCGCTTAATTCGTGTGATTGAGGAAGCAGATATGATTATTTTAGTTGGTGGCGAAAAAGGTGGCAGTGGTAAAAGCTGTCTTGCACAAAATATAGCGGTGCATTTACGTGTTGAGAAAAAGTCTACGGTCTTGATGGTCGACTGCGATCCTCAGCGTACCACATCAGATTGGATACAAGAACGAGGGGCTAATACGCAGTTGAGCAACATAAACTGCGTTCAACTCTACGGTAAAATACGTAACGAATTACTGAGTTTAAACAACCACTATCAATATGTAATTGTTGACTGTGGTGGCCAAGACAATATGGCGCTACGCTCGTCAATGTCGGTAGCAAACCATGTGTTAATTCCCTTGCGACCCAAACGTCGTGATTTAAAAACAGTGCCCCACATGGAAGATATTATCTCGACCTGCAAAATGGTTAACCCCAAAATGAATGCGGCTTTTGTTATTACCCAGTGTCCGTCTTTGCCGTCTTTGGCCTCTCGAATATTAGAAGCAAAAGAGGTATGCCGTTCTTTTGAAATTGACGTGCTTGATGCCATTACCTTTAGTCGCAACATGTATGACGATAGCGAAGAATCAGGTCGTTCTGTGATGGAAATCGAGCCTGATGGCAAAGCCGCAGGTGAAATACGAGCCATTGTTGAAGAACTCTTTAGTAAAGGACAGCAAGATGTCTCTGAGCAGTTTGAAAAAATCCGCGCCGTCGGCTGAAGTTAAAAGAGTCACGGTAGACGAGTTTATTCAAGGCGCTGAGTTATATGCATGCGGTTTGGCCTTAGTACCCAGCACAGAAAATAAAGTTGCGACCCAAGGGCCAATGAAAAAGGCCACGTTTACCTTGGGTAAGGTCGCTATTGCCAAACTTAATGCGCTATCTGCCAATACTGGTATCGCTAAGTCTCGCTTAATTCGGATTTGGTTAGATAATCAGGCGGCGCATTATACCGAAACTCACTAGCTGATGTTTCCACGTTATAGACCATGGTCTTAATGCTCCGGCCAGATTCCTGTGGCATAGTAAAGGCAATACTATGCTGCTGGAGTTGTTATGAAAGTTGCCTTACCCAACCGTCCTGACTGGCCGGAAATACTGAAGTCAGGTAATCGTATTTATATTGGCTCTAACGCTGCAGTGCCTAATGCCCTCATTGAAGACTTAATTGCCAACAGCAAAGATCTGCATGATATCGAACTGGTGCATATCAATACGTTATCAGAAAGTCGTTGGGTTGAGCCGCAATTTAGCGACTTGTTTAAGGTCAATGCCCTTTTTATTGGTGGTGAAAAAATTCGCCAGGCCGTGGCTGAAGGACGAGTGGACTATACCCCGTGCTTTTTGTCTGAAGTGCCCTCTTTGTTTGAGCAAGACATCATGCCCTTAGATGCGGCGCTGGTAATGGTTAGCCCTCCAGATAAATATGGCTATTGCTCTTTGGGGGTGGCGGTTGATGTTAATTTAGCCGCAGTGAAAAAAGCCAAATACGTGATTGCGCAAATTAACCCTTTGATGCCGCGTACCAGTGGCCAAACGTTTATCCGCGTGGATGACTTTGCTGCGTGTATAGTAAAAGAACAGGTTCTGCCTGAATTACCCCATTATGAACCTGACAAAATCACCGAACGTATTGGTCAATATGTGGCCATGTTGGTAGAAGATGGTGCCACTTTACAGCTAGGCGTAGGCAAAATTCCGAACGCGGTTCTTCGCTACTTGCACCATCACAAAGATTTGGGTGTACACAGTGAGTTAATCACTGACGGCATCATCGACCTCATTGCCAAAGGGGTGATTAACAATCGGAAAAAAACCTTCCATCCCGGTAAAACGGTGGCCAGTTTTTGTCTAGGCAGCAAGCAACTATACGACTTTGTAGACAATAATCCGCACGTTGAATTTTATCCTAGTGACTATCTCAATTCACCTTCAAACATTGCGCGCAATCATAAAATGGTTGCCATCAATAGTGCCCTAGAAGTGGATTTAACTGGCCAAGTCGTGGCTGATTCTATTGGGTATCAGTTTTACAGTGGCATTGGTGGCCAAGTGGATTTTATTCGCGGCGCTGCTATGTCAATGGGCGGTAAACCCATCATTGCCATTCCTTCTACTGCTAAAGGCGGCACTATTTCGCGTATTGTTCCCACCATTACTGAGGGTAGCGGTGTCGTTACTTCACGAGGTCATGTGCATTATGTGGTCACTGAATTTGGCGTAGCCTCGTTAAAAGGACGCAGTATTCGTGAGCGGGCCTTGGAGCTCATTCGTGTGGCGCATCCTAAATTTCGCGAGCAATTATTAGCCAAAGTACGAGAACATTATTGGGTACCTCATTATCAAAAAAACTATCCCCGTGATGTGCCTGAGCTCGGAGCAATAGGCTTTCTTACCCTTACTGTTGATAACCAAGCTTTTGACTTACGGCCATTGAATCCTGCAGATGAGCGCCGTTTACAGGAGTTTTTTTATTCCCACACCAAAGAGACTTTATTTTATCGTTATAACCACTATCCGACCCAAATGACCCGCGAAAAGTCATGCAACTTAGTGAGTGTCGATCAAAGTCATGACCTTGCTTTATGTATTGTTAGGCAGCAGGGCTCAGTCGCTGAGATCCAGGCTGTGGGCCGATATTATTTATGTGGCGATAACCAAAGTTGTGAAGTGGCCTTTGTCACCCGTGAAAAATTTCATGGCAAAGGCATGGCAAAACAGCTGCTGACAGAAATGATAAGGATTGCTAAACAGCGGGGTTTAAAATATATGTTGGCAATGGTCAGAGCGGATAATCGTAATATGCTAAGAGTGTTCGAAAGTGCAAAATTTGAACGCAAACCATCGGAAGAGCCTGGTGAAATCAACTTAGTCTTAACTTTGGACACACCCCAATGAGTTTTGTATTTATTAGCCATCCAAGCTGTGGTTTGCATGATATGGGCAATGAGCATCCAGAGAGCCCAGCTCGTTTACACGCCATTAATGACCGGCTGATTGCGTCGGGTTTAGATTTTGTTATCGACAAACAACAAGCGATGAAAGCAAATAAGCAACACCTTTATCTAGCCCATGCAAAACAGTATGTGGATGAGGTGTTTGCCAAAGCGCCACAACAAGGTCGAGTGGAATTAGACCCCGATACTTTTATGGCGCCGCCCAGTTTAGAGGCAGCCTTGTATGCCGCGGGTGCTAATGTAATGGCTGTTGATTTAGTGATGCAAGGCAAGGCTGAGCAAGTATTTTGTGCGGTACGCCCACCCGGGCATCATGCTGAAAAAGACCAAGCCATGGGCTTTTGTATTTTTAATAATATTGCGGTCGCGGCGTGTTATGCCATGGCTGAATATGGCTTAGCGCGTATTGCGATAGTGGATTTTGACGTGCATCACGGCAACGGCACCGAAAACATCTTTTTTGATGATCCGCGGGTGCTATTTTGCTCGTCTTTTGAATCGCCTTTTTATCCCTACAATGTTGGGCCTGGAAATGAGCATATCTTGAATTTGCCTTTACCTGCGGGCACCTATGGTGATGAGTTTATGCAAAAAATTACTGAGCAATGGTTAGAAAAGTTAGATGCGTTTGCCCCCCAGCTTATTTTAATTTCAGCAGGTTTTGATGGCCATTATGAAGATGAAATGGCCCATTTTAATTTAGTCGAAACGGACTACCATTGGATCACCGCAGAGCTGAAAAAAATCGCCAATAAACATAGTCAAGGCAAGATGATTTCTACTTTAGAAGGTGGTTATGCTCTTAGCGCGTTAGGGCGCAGTGTAACGGTACATATCAAGGCCATGATGGAGTAGCTCTGGGGGCTAGCAATAAAATAGCGTCAAATTTTATGTAAATTTAACGCTATTTTTTTATCCGCATCGTTACAATGCATCCATAGTGTTCAAATTGGCATACTGTGGATGTTCGAAAAATTAATAAAAAACAAAGTGTATGCCTATATTTTTTCTTTTGGCGTGGTATTTGTTTTTTCTGTTTTAGCTTTATTGCTACCCGCCACTATTTTACCCAAAAGTGGTGTACTGCTCATTTTGCAATTGGCAGTGGTGTTGGTTTCGGTAACATCGAGTCGCAGTGCTACTGCTCTGGCAGGCATACTATGTGCGCTTATCTATAACTACTTTTTTACCTACCCCTTGTATTCGCTGCATATGTTTGAACTGGAGGATATTATGAACTCCATTATTTTCATTTCAGTTGCCATTTTAACCAGCGAATTTTCAATTCGTTATCGTAAAAAAAGTGAGGCCTTAGAGCAGGCTGAAATCCGTTCTAACGTGTTGCTGTCGGTTTCTCATGACTTAAGAACGCCACTCGCCAGTATTATTGGCTCACTTAGTACCTTTCAAGAATACAAACACAAAATCAGTGAACAAGAGCAACATACCCTTATCAACAGCGCCATTGATGAAAGTCACCGCCTTCACAATTACGTTGAAAACTTATTGCAGTTAACGCGTTTAAAAAATAATGCCTTTAATTGGGTGTTTGTCCGCCAGTCACTTTGGCCGGTGATAAAACGACTCGAAAGCAGGTTTTCTGACCAGCGTTTAAGCATCAGGAAAAGTGCCCCCTTGCATGCAGTGAATATCCAAGATGCCCTGATCGAACAAGCTATTTACAACATTGTTGATAATGCCCTGAAATACTCACCCAAAGAGCAACAGGTTGTTGTCGAAGTAGAGAGTGATCAGCAATTTACTCGTGTTCAGATAAAAGACAAAGGGCCAGGCATCCCGCCAGAAAAACGCCTCAAGATTTTTGACGCGTTTTACTCAGGGCGTATTGGTGATGCGGGCGAAGGGGGCAGCGGTATTGGTTTAAGTGTAGCCAAAGGAATTGTAGAAGCTCACGGCGGACGTATTGCAGTTGTTGACGGTGAAATCGGTTGTACCATTGAGTTGCTGTTGCCTATTGGAGAAGAGAATGTTTAAGCCTAAGGTATTGCTGATTGATGACGAGGCCAAAATTCACGACTTTATCTCGATTTCATTGGCGGCAGAGGGTTTTGATTATATTGGCTCGTTTACGGCTATGGCGGGTCTCGAATTATTTAACCAAGAAAAGCCGAATCTCATCATTTTAGACTTAGGCTTGCCTGACCTTGATGGTCGGGCGGTGTTAAAGAAGATCCGAGAAATGAGCCATATACCGGTCTTGGTATTAACCGCGAGAGATCAGGAAGCCGAGAAAGTTAGATTACTTGACGCTGGCGCTAACGATTATTTGAGCAAACCCTTCGGTATCAGAGAACTAATATCGCGCATAAAAGTACTGTTACGAGATATCAAATACGACGTCATGCCGGCTGAGTTACGATTTGACTCCTTAGTCATAAAAACAGAAGAACCCCTTGTTTATCAAGACAAAGCGATTGTCCACCTGACTAAAAAAGAACATCAATTACTGGTTAAGCTCGCCAGCCAACCTCATGTTCTTGTTAATCAAAAAAAACTATTAATCGATATATGGGGGGCTTCCCATGCTGATGATTCTCACTATTTACGGGTACTCGTCACGCAGTTACGAAAAAAGCTAGGGGACGATGCTGAAGAGCCGCATTTTATAAAAACCGAGCCCGGATTAGGTTACCGCTTTATTGGTAACTAAGGCACTTAATCGCATACGTTTAAAGGCTATTTAGCGAGATTGTTGGAGTAGAGAACATGGCGCATTTTACGGTAATTGGTTTAGGGCGTTTTGGTGTTTCTGCCTGCCAAGAACTGATCCACTTAGGACACACTGTCACCGGCGTAGACAGCGACCCTAAGGTGGCAGATAAGTATGCAGATCACTTAACGCAAGTGGTGATTTGTGATTGTACTGATGAAAACGCCCTAAGCGAGCTGGATTTGCAAAACAGTGACACCGTGCTAGTTGCTATTGGTGAAGATATGCAATCGAGTATTCTGTGTACTCTGAGCTTAAAAAATATTGGGGTTAAAAATATCTGGGTCAAAGCCAGTACTAAGGCCCATCACACCATCATATCTAAACTTGGCGTATCTCGAATTGTTCATCCCGAAGAAGAAATGGGCATGCGTATCGCTCAAGCTCTGAACTACCCCATGGTCAACGACTATATTGCTTTAGGTGACGGCCTTTATGTGGTTGAAATCCATATCAAAGTCCACCTACATGGCCATCAGCTGAGTAAATTATTAGCAGACACCAAAGGCGCCATTGATACCTTGCTCATTAAGCGTCAAAGCAAAACTTTTACCCATATTGCGCCTGATTTTGCCGTGCAGGAAAACGACATACTGCTGCTTTGTGGTAAACGCGCGGCGCTTAAACATATCGCCCCCAAATTGGCTTGATCAGTATGGTACTTTGGCATCCTTCTCAAGCGCCCATTGACCGCAAAACCACCTCGTCCAAAAAAATTAATGCGGCCCCCCCTTTTATATTAGCGGGTAGTTTTGCCTTATTGATTTTATTGGGCACCTTACTGTTAATGTTGCCTTTTGCGACGACGTCTTCGATAAGCTGGGAACAAAGCTTATTTACTGCTACATCCGCTGTAACGGTTACGGGATTAGTCGTACTGGACACTGGCAGTGTGTTTACCGTATTTGGACAAACTGTCATAGCGCTTTTGATTCAATGCGGTGGCATTGGTTTGATGACGTTTGCGGTGGTTACGCTTATTGCCCTTGGCGGAAGAGTGGGTTTTATGCAAGGGGTGGTGGCCAAAGAAGCCTTTAATCAAACCAGTGCTTCCACCCTGATAAGTGTGGCTAAATCAGTGCTGTTTTTTTCAGTCATAGTGGAATGCATCGGCTTTGTTATTTTGTCGGTGTATTGGCATCAAGAATTAGGCTGGCAGCAGAGCGTTTTTCACGGTTTTTTTTATACCATCAGTGCCTTCAACAACGCCGGTTTTGCCTTGGCTCCCAACAGTCTGATGCCCTACGTAGACGACCCGACGATTAACTTCACCATCACCGGGTTGTTTATTGCTGGTGGTTTAGGATTTACGGTGTGGATGGACGCACTTAAGTCAAAATCATGGAGGGCGATGACCCCTTACAGCAAAACCATGATATTGGGCACAGTGATCATTAATACCCTTGCGCTGTTTGCTATCTATGCCATTGAGTACAACAACCCCAATACCATGCAGCCTTTAAGTGAAGGGGGCAAATGGCTAGCGGCTTGGTTTCAAGCTGTATCACCTAGAACTGCAGGCTTTAATACTCTTGCTATTGAGCACTTAGAAGAGAGTACCAGTGCCTTAATGTTGCTACTGATGTTTATTGGCGGCGGCTCCTTAAGTACCGCCAGCGGAATCAAGGTTGTGACCTTTATTGTGCTGATTATGGCCACCTACAGTTATTTACGTAGAGACAAAGCCATTACCTTGTATAACCGAGAGGTGGCTAAAGAAAGCGTGTATAAAGCCCTAGCCTTGACCATGATATCCGTTGGCGTTACGTGGATAGCTATCTTTATTTTATTACTCAGTGAAGATGCGCCATTTCTTGATGTGGTGTTTGAAGCGGTATCAGCGCTGGGTACAGTGGGTTTGTCTAGAGGCCTAACCGGCTCTTTATCCGGAGTCGGAGAGTTTATTATTATTTTATTGATGTTTATGGGTAGATTAGGGCCATTAACCTTAGCGTATTTTTTAGCGAGTCCTCGGAAAAAACGCCTTAGGTATCCTGAAACACAATTGACTATAGGCTAATATAATTTTCAATAGTGTAAAAAAGGGTTGATAACGTCATCAACCCTTTTGCGTTTTTACAGCGGACCAGTATTTACTGTTTGTAATACTTTTGCTGTATCGCTCGTGATTTCAACCCCGATTTTTTATACATCAATTGAGGCGTCACGCTCTGAGGTTGTTGAACTCTGCCACTAAAACCAGATATCCATTGATCGACTTCTTCGATGGTGATGTTGCCCGCAGTATCCACTACAAAATCAAATGCGTGCCAGTAGTTGGTGATGTTCCCCTCTGAGGGCGAGAAAATTCGTGTTTGGGTGCCTACTTTTACTTCTACTCTTGCGGGAGAAATCAAAATATTGCCTGAACCACTGTATTCATGCACTACATATTGGTAACGACCAGCAAAGGGGAACGTTGGAATAGTAATAATTTCAGGACCATAGCTGCTCGTATCATCGACGTCTAAATAGATGGTCGAATCTTCTACCGTAACCTCATCATTCGAGTAATAAACGTGAAATTCAGAGCTAGCTTCGGCATTGGCCGGCCCATAAAAATGGCTGTCTAGATCACGAGGCTCTTCACCCCATGTTAGCGTGACGGTTGCAGTAGCAGCAGAAAGTTCTAAACACGAGTCAAGTACTTCGTTGGTGTTACCGACATTTACCGTTAGGGTTCGGCTTTGATTGCCGTTAGAGCTATACAGTAAAACGGTGCTGTCCATCATCACTGGGATCGAAAAATTTCCGCTGGCGTCAGTCCTTGCTGTCGATTGGCCATTGTAAGTTCGACCAGTCGAACGAACTGTCGCATTTTCCAAAGGCGAACCGTCAAGATCTACCACACAACCTTCTATGAAAATCGTGGAGTAAACTTGATCTGCGTTCCAAGTGGTAAAGTGCCCCACGGTACCTGCATAAAAGGTTTCACCATTTTCAGTAGTCAGGTTCGCCGTGCCCTCTTCAACCCACGCGCCAGTTGATGAATCAAAGTAATAGAGAGGGATAGTGGCAGGTGGTGTAGTTGAGCTTTCACTCAACGGAATGCGAATGGTAACGGTTTGTCCGCTTTGCACATCAACAGCTGCACCAGCCGCGTCAGTTAAGATAACATCCATAGCGCCGAACGATTCTATAGGGACCAATTCATCACCATCTGTCGTTAACATATCCCCCGGCATCACGCTGATATCTCGGCTTGGGTCAATGACGGTTACTTGTGCGGTCACTTGTCCTTCGATTGGCATACCATCGGTACGTTCGAGCGTATTGGCTAAAAATGCTAATAGGTCGATTCCTTCATGAGTTAACGTGAAAGCTTGAGTTGGATCAAAGTTCATCGTTACATCGCTCGGTACCAAGGAAAGGAACTGATTAGATAAATCTGATCCACTGTTTAGCACCAAAGAGTAACTGGCAAATCCCGTACTGCTGGCTGATAGCGTCATCCGATCCGCTAAAAATCGATCAACTACACTAATGACATAGTCGCCATCAACTGTACTAGTTGCGGGGGCGCTCATTGCAGAGCCATTAGCCAATACTAACTCAGCTGCTTCGATAAAATCACCTGTGAAATAGTTGGCTACTTTACCGCTAATTTGTTGGTATACGAGCGCATCAACAGCAAAACTAACAGGCACAGCGACGGTGCCATCTTCACCGCCGTCAGTAACATTGATTGTCACATCATATTTTGTTGATTGCGCTAATGCTGGAGTCCACTCAATTAATCCAGTTGACGAAATAGTCATACCCGTTGGAGCACCTACTAAGGTGTAGGTAATATCACTACCATTATTTTCATCATCGACATCGCTAACCGCGAGTTGTTGACTGAATGTTGCGCCGTTGTCCAAAGTGTAATCTGTGGCCAGGGCTTGAACGCTTAGTTGATCATTTACAGGGGTCACGGTGATCGTAAAACTTTGTTCAACATTTAAGGCGGTTGCGCTTGCGTCTTCAGCGACAACTACACTGACCTCACCAGAGCTTAATACACCCTCGGTTGGCGTCCAAGTGACTAAGCCTGAAGTGTCAATACTCATACCAGTTGGTGCATTGTTGAGGCTGTAAACCAAGACTTGCGCACTGTTGTCTGGATCGGAGGCACTTACTTGGTAAGAATAAGCGGTATCTTCAGTAGCAGATAAGCTTGGATTAGACGATATCGTGGGTGGATTATTTGTTGGTGTTGGTGTTGGTGTTGGTGTTGGTGTTGGTGTTGGTGTTGGCGTTGGTGTTGGCGTTGGAGTTGGAGTTGGAGTAGAGTCACCTCCACCACAGGCTGACAGCATTATTAGGGTAACGGCCACGGCCGTTGTTTTAAGAGCAAATTTATTTACTGATGGCATATCCATATGTAAATCCTTTTAATTAATTGACAGTTTACTATTTGATCAGCTTCTTCCTACAACAGAAAAACTGCTGGCTAATCGCGCCGCTTATTTACGGCTGCCTAATTATAATAGCCAGCAGTCGCTTACTTGTCGATGATTAAGTCGCTGCCTTATACGATCGACTTTAGCCATTTTTGGAGTGAGAAAAACGTGGTTTAGTGATGTTTTCAAATGCCGCATCTAACAAGCAACACTTATGTATCACTTATTGATGTAATGACTTCACCAAAACGAGTTGTAAAAGGGATTTGTAAAGAATGCATATTTGATAAGCAATAGTGACTAATTTTTGCTTATAACAATGAGTAAAACGGATGATAAATAAAATTTTATTTGTTTTACACTTAGCTAAATCGGGACCTAAAAGCGTAATAACAGGAACATTCAAGTGCAGCAAAACCAACATGCCAGCTCTCATTCAGGCTCTCCTTTTGCCAAAATAATTCAATTACTCGGCCCAGGAGTTTTAATGGCTACAGCGGCGGTGGGAGGGAGTCATTTAGTGGCATCGACCCAAGCAGGTGCAAAATTTGGTTGGCAATTAGCGGTGCTTATTTTTTTGGTTAATGTTCTAAAATATCCGTTTTTTCGTGCTGCAGTCAGTTACACCATCAGTACCAAAGAAACCTTGCAGTTCGGCTATTTTCAAATGGGAAAGGGGTATTTAGCCACGAGCTTTATTCTAAATAATGTTGCGGCAGTGGTGAACTCCGCTGCGTTATTGATGTTCTCTGCAAGTTTAATGGGATATTTTTTGCCCGTTTCATTACCTATACCTTGGTTAGCGGGCATTATTTTACTGGTGATTTTAGTGGTATTAATAGCGGGGCATTTTGTGCTGCTAAATAAAGCCGCAAAATTAATCATGGCGGTGTTGGTACTGACTACCTTAACAGCAGCATGTATGGCTTGGTATCAGGGGCCTGTCGCGCCAATAGACTATATATCGCCTTCGCCATGGACCTTAGCCACTATAGGTTTTTTGGTCGTCACTATGGGTTGGATGCCTGCTCCTATTGAAATTTCCTGTATTACGTCTTTGTGGTACAAACAGCAGTGTCGTAGCCAAGAAGTAACGGCTAAATCAGCCTTATTTGATTTTAATTTAGGCTATATCACCACCTTGTTGCTCGCCCTCGTTTTTCTCGCTTTAGGTGCATTGGTTTTACACGGCAGTGGTGAGCAGCTAGCCAATGGCGGGATCGGTTTTTCGCATCAACTAGTGAATTTATATGCCCACACCATGGGAGAATGGTCTCGTTATTTAATTGCCATTGTAGCTTTTCTTTGTATTTTTGGCTCTGCGATCACCGTATACGACGGATACTCTCGGGCGTTGGCTGAAGGCTTTAGCTTACTCAAAGGTAAAAAACAGGTCAGCAATGCCTTATTTGTGCGATGGTTGTTGCTGGTGGCCATAGCGAGTTTTACCATTGTTTTATTTTTTCAATCAGCCTTACTACCCATGCTGGGTTTTGCAATGACCTTGGCTTTTATCACGACCCCGATGTTTGCCTGGCTAAATCATAAATTAGTCTACAGTGCTGAGATCCAAACTGAGCTCAAGGGGGGCTTCGGCCTGCGCTTGCTCAGTTATGCCGGACTACTCTATTTGTTTGGTTTTTTGTTGGTCTTTATTGTGTGGAAGTGGTTTTTATAGGATTGAGCCACGCGTCTTTAACCAGACCTGAGGCGAATGCACATGACACCATAGGGGATGGGGTTCCTGATAACATTGTCCCAAGCGATTTTGCACTCTTGCTGATTTACTTGTTAGTATGACTAAGACTCTTAGGTACTCGCGAATAAAATCATGTTTGTATTACCATTATTGCCCTTAGTTTTTCTTGTTTTGGTTACCGTATTACCGTGCCATGCTGACGAGCAAAAACGCCCCAAAGATATGATATTTTCATATGTTGAACATCCTACGATGGTCAATTTTTTGATTCCTTTAATCAGAGCAAGCTACAAAAAACTCGATATTGATACCCATTTTGTGCCACAGCCTTCGAATCGCAACCTGCGTTTGGTAGAAGACAACAAAGTTGATGGTGATGTGGGTTACATGCGTATCGTACTTAACGATTATAAAAATCTCATTACCGTTGAGCCACCAGTTATAATGGGTATTTTTACCTTGTTATGTCAGCCACACATCCCTTGCACCGACGAAATTTTGGCTGATGAAAATCAAACATTAGTCGTCACCTCGGCTACGCAAAAAGGCTTGGAACAGGGGTTTAAAGGAGAGTTAAAAACGCAGTTTTACACGGTGAATAATATTTCTCTTATTCCTGAATTTATAAGCATGAAACGTTTTAAATACGCGATTTATCCCACCAGTGAAAAAGATTTATGGCGTATAAAAACAGCTGACTACCAACATGTTAAGTTGTTTGAATCGAGTCTCTATCATGTGCTTAATAAAAAATATCAGTTTATGGCAGATGATATTAGCCAAGCCCTGCAACTTACCTTAAATGAATTTGCTGCTAAAAATCAGACAAAAGCACCGTAAATAAATGGTATTACAAGGCCTATAAAACAAAAAACCGGTCAAATGACCGGTTCTGTATGCAATATGAAATCACAGATTACACATCAAAAGGATGGCGCAATACGATAGTTTCGTTGCGGTCAGGGCCGGTTGAAATAATATCAATGGGTACGCCAGTAATTTCTTCTAAGCGTTTGATATAATTTTTGGCCGCTTGGGGTAACTTGTCATAGTCGGTTACACCAAAGGAGTTTTCACTCCAGCCTGGCATTTCTTCGTATATTGGTGTGATCACGTCATAGCCGTCGGCAGCCATTGGTGGGACATCTTTAACTGAACCATCAGCTTGTTTATAACCGATACATATTTTTAAGCTTTCTAAGCCGTCTAATACGTCTAACTTGGTTAAACAAAACCCAGTGATCGAGTTAATTTGTACGGCACGTTTCATAGCAACGGCATCAAACCAACCAGTACGACGTTTGCGTCCTGTGGTCGCACCAAACTCATGACCTTTAACACCTAAGTGCTCGCCAACTGCGCAGTCAAGCTCAGTAGGAAATGGGCCAGAACCCACACGAGTGGTATAGGCTTTAACAATACCAAGTACATAGTCTAAGTGAAGTGGTCCAAAGCCGGCACCTGTTGCTACACCGCCCACTGTTGTGTTGGATGACGTAACGTAAGGGTAAGTGCCGTGGTCAATATCTAATAAGGTGCCTTGTGCGCCTTCAAACATAATACAATCACCGCGCTGACGAGCTTGGTCTAGCACGTCGGTGACATCAACCACCATGGCTTTGAGTATATCGGCTACCGCTAAGGCGTCAGCCAGCACTTTTTCATAACTGACCGCTTCAACTTTGTAATATTGGGTCAAAACAAAGTTGTGATACTCAAGGATTTCTTTCAGTTTAACGGCAAAGTCTTTTGCATTAAATAAATCACCCACGCGTAAACCACGGCGCGAGACTTTATCTTCATAAGCGGGTCCAATACCGCGACCTGTCGTGCCAATCGGCTTGTTGCCACGGGCTTTCTCACGGGCTAAGTCAAGCTCAACGTGATAAGGCAAAATCAATGGGCAAGCTTCGCTGATGCGCAAACGCTCTTTAACCGGCACGCCTTTCGCTTCAAGCATCGCCGTTTCTTTTAACAACGCTTCTGGGCTCAATACCACACCATTACCAATAACGCAGGTCACGTTTTCACGTAAAATACCGGATGGAATAAGATGTAAAACGGTTTTTTCACCGTCAATAACTAGCGTGTGGCCCGCATTGTGTCCGCCTTGATAACGAACGACGTAAGTTGCTTGATCCGTGAGTAAATCAACAACCTTACCTTTACCCTCATCACCCCATTGGGTGCCGAGTACAACAACATTTTTAGCCATGAATAGTAGGGAGTCAGAAAAATTAGGCGGGGATTCTAACAAAAAACAACCAGCATCTAAATAGCAAAATCAGGGTAATTAGATGTAAAAATAACAAACTACCAGAGAAGGTAATAAAGGCTGACGATGCCTATGGTCACGAGTACACCACCCATGGTGCGCAGTTGACTAGAGGGTTGCTGTGCTAGCTGAGTAATAAACTGTTGCCACTTGTTTGGAAACAGCATCGGTCCAATACCTTCAAATATAAGCAGCAAAGCCATGGCGGTAAATAGTACATCTAACATAATGCATCCAATTTCATAGGGCAGGCATCAATAATAACAGGAAGAGACCGAGTTAAAATCATAATCAAATTGAAACGAAATTTTTTTAAAACGATGTCAAAACAGTTTGAGTTATGGAAGGCTTGAGCTACAACTAGATATTTAGCCCCAACTGCTAAGGGGTAACGCTTTAGGCGATAGGATAGAGTGAAAATATGGTAAAAGAACACCAATCCATTAATTTACTACATTTAAGGCTCATCATTTTAATTGGTGTGGTCATATTGTGCAGTTTTATTTTGACTGACTTAGCCTTACTGCCAAATTCGCTCCATTCACTGTATTTAGATTCGCGTTTATTCATGCAACTTCCGATTTGTTTACTCCTGTTTGGACTGACTTTTTTACCGAGATACATAAAAATTCATAGCTTAGTGGTCAGCGTATCGATGTTGCTGCTTGTTTACATTAACTATTGGCTTATTTTGCAATGCTGGCAGTTGGCGAATTTTGCTTTCCCTTATGAAGGCACCGTTATTTATAGTCTGTTTACTTTACTGGTATTTAGGATCCGCTTTGATTTTGCAGTGGCCTTTAGTGCTGTGGCATTTATTGGTTTTTTAGTTTTAGTGCTGAATTACCCTGTCTATGGTAAACAAAATGGGGTGAGTATTGGCTTTGTCTTAGCGGCGTTAGTCGTAGGTTTAATTGGGGTGTATGAAGTTAAAAAAGCGTTCGATCGTTTGACCATCGCCAATGAAAAATTGCTGGTTTTAAACGAAATTGACCCACTCACTAATATTTTAAACCGTCGCAGTTATGAAAAACGGTTTGCAGAACTGCTTGAGCTAGGTAAACGCAATGGCACGACAGTGGCGGTGTTTTTAATCGATTTAGACTCGTTTAAATCATACAACGATGGTTACGGCCACGTGCAGGGTGACGAAGTAATAAAGCTTCAAGCCTCTTTGTTAAGTAAGGTGTTTCGCCGCACTACCGATATAGTTGCGCGTTACGGTGGTGAGGAGTTTATCGTCGTAGCAGCTAATTGTGAGCAAAGTCAGTGCATTGAATTAGCGCAGCAGATACTAGCCGAATGGGCACGTGAAAAAGTCCCTCATGGTAAAATTCTCGGCCAAGACTATGTCAGTTGCTCGGTAGGCTTTTGTTTAGAAAAACTCGATTTACAATCTGATGCCTTAAACTTAGTAAAAAAAGCCGATAAAGCCTTGTATCAAGCCAAAGCACAAGGACGCAATTGTTATGTGCAAAATCGAGATGCCTAGTCAGGGTATCAGCGCTGCCGATTTTTCTGCTAGTGAGCCGTTTTTAACTCAAAACTAAAGCAGGTTCCTTGCCCTAATTGACTTTCTACGGTTAATTTAGAATTTAGCAAGGCCATTAATCTGCAACTGATGGCTAAGCCTAAGCCAGTATGAAGGGTGTTGTCTTTAGCGCTATTAGTGGCCTGATAACGAGCATCAAAAATGTAGGCAAGTTCTTTATCACTGATGCCAATACCCGTATCTTTAATATTGACCCGTAAACTCTCTTTTTGTGGCAAAACCTGCAGCGATATTTGCCCCCCGTGCGGCGTGTGGCGGATTGCATTGTCAATTAGATTACTCAAGACACGTTCGAGCTTGTCAATATCCGCAAACACGCGGTAATTGAGTGGCATGTCACTCACGTTTATTGCAATGCTTTTATGGTTGGCTTTTATGGCAAATTTTGCGGCTACATCTTGCAATAGCTCAGCTAAGGGGAAAGATTCTTGGTTAAGAGTGACTTGGCCGCTTTCCAAATAAGTGAGTTCAAATATTTGGTCAATTAAGTGTTTGAGGTTTTTAGCATTTTTTAAGGAAATGTCGATAAAACGCTTACGCTCATTCGCACTTATTGAGTCAGGGTTTAAGGCTAAGGTTTCAATATAACCTTGCAAGCTAGCCAAGGGCGTACGTAAATCGTGAGATAAATCGGCGAGTAACATGCGGCGCTGGTCGTCGATATGTTGCAGAGCACTAAATTGTTGTTCGATGTGACTTAACATTTTGGTAAACGACTGCCCCAAACGGTGAACTTCGTTGTGACTGTCTTTATCCCATTTGGCTAAATTATGTGGCAGTTGCTCTCGCTTAAAATCAGCAGCGCAAATGGTTTCCATATCTTCACTCAATAACTGCAAAGGTTTAGTGAAAAATTTAAACAACACTAAAATCATCACCAGTAAAAATATTAAGCCTGCCGCCATAAATAGCGCGAGTTCTCGCATTTTATGATTGTTTTGAATATTGGCGAGTATGGAGTCGTAAATTTCGCCCCCAATAATGACGTAAAGATAGCCTTGCAATTGCTCTGCACGATAAACGGGTGCCGCAGAAAATATTTTTTTCCGCTGTAGTTGTCTAGGGTCATCACCTACAAGAGGCAAGGCGGTGTTACCGTCAATAAGCTGCAAAATAGGCTTAAGCCCCACTTGTTTGCGTAGAATTTTTTGTGGTTCTGCTGAATATGCCATTATATTTCCTTGTGGATCTAAATAGTAAAATTCAAAATTAGGCCCCATGATCATCAAGGTATGAAATAAATCTTTTAAAGTACTGAGTTCATAATTGCCTTCTGCGAGCAATGGCGCATCCACTAATAAGTGTTCTGCTAATCCCAGGTGAAGTTTTTGCTCTGCTTCTAGTTTGGTTTGGTTTTGCAATTGTCCGATTAACCAAAATAAACCAAACATGACACTCATCATGACTAACACCACCGAAAGGGATAAACGCTGATAAAAACACAATTTCATCATGCTACTCCTTGCGGATTGAATTTATACCCAATGCCCCATACGGTTTGTACGATGACGGGCTGGGTAGCATCGCTTTCGATTTTGGCCCTGAGTCGATTAATGTGTGAATTTACCGTGTGCTCATAACCACTGTGGTGATAACCCCAAACTGATTCTAATAACTGGCTGCGACTAAACACTTGATTGGGATGACTTGCTAAGTGCAATAACAGCTCAAATTCGGTAGCGGTTAAGTCAATTGTTTCGGCTTTCATTTTTACCTGATGATGCAATTTATCGATGTGTAGTATGCCGATGTCAATAACCTGAGACTGATGAGTGCTGCGCTGTTCTTCAATGACTTGCTCTAAGGCACGGGCTTTGCGCAGTTGCGAACGGACTCGTGCTTGAAGCTCTCTGACACTAAAGGGCTTCGTCATATAATCATCTGCCCCAAGTTCTAAACCCAGTACCCGATCAAGTTCAGAATTTTTTGCGGTTAACATGATGATGGCCTGTGCCGGCTTACGTTCACGTACACGTCGGCAAATATCTAGCCCGTTTATTTTCGGTAACATCACATCCAGTAAAATAAGCGAATAATGCTCTTTTAAAGCGGCTTGCAAGGCGGACTCACCTTCTTGTTGATGGTCAATTTCAACGTCTAACTCCATCAGGTTTACGCGTATCAGATCAGCAATGTCGGCATCATCCTCAACGATTAAAATTCTGTCTAACATGTTTATTCCCTGATGAGTGTATGTAATAAAACACAAGCAGCCCTTATAAAAAGGGCTGCACATTTGCCTTAAAGCACTAAGTGCGCAGGCCTATTGGCTGCGCATCACGGTTATCCGTAGCGCCGGATTATCAAACTTATGTTTGGCAGTCAGTACTGATGACGCTAACGCATCATCACTGGTTACTACGCCAGGATGCATCGCCACAAAGCCTGTATCTGCGCGCATAGCGTTAAAACCTTCGCCACCATCAGCAGGCCCTGGAATAGTGCCGGCAAGTTCTGAGTTCACCTCTGTACCTGCGTCGTACACGCCCAAGGTCGTAGTCCAGCTTTCGCCTACCGCCAAATTATCTAAGTGCCAAGCATTAAGACCGCTAAAGCCGTCATTTGTATTCACCAACATGCTGGCAACCGACAAATAGGCGTCTGTTTTGTCTTGGATCGTAATTTCAACGGTTTCATTTGCACCCGGTCCAATCGGTGCTGCACCTGATGCGCTGACTAAGCCTAGGCTCAGCAAACCGCTGTTATCACCCCCTTCTGCCATCCTCTCTAATTCAACTGACGGCACACCACCAATAGTCCACAAATTGCCTGAATCATGCAGCACCACAGCAAGTGGAGATAAGGGTTGATCGTGAGTGAGGTTTGTCACGGTGATTTGATATCTGACATCCACCGGCGTAGGCACAGGGGCAGGCACTTCTACAATCACCTCGACTTCTTTGGTGTCATCACCGCAGGCAACCAGCAAAAACGGAAAACTGAGTAACAGCGCGAGTTGTCCCCGAGCCAATGTATTTGGTTTAAACATACTGAGCTCCTTACTTAACCGTAATGGTGACTTTAGCGATAGGATTTAACCAGCGATGCACCGTGTTAGTGACGTCACTTTTGCCACCAGTTGCGTTGTCATCACCGATATTGCCAGGGTGAATGTGCACTGTCGTATTGGCATCAGTCGCGGCCATACCACTACCACCTGTGCCAAGTGCAGGCTCTAAGGGCGGTGGTACTGGCATACCGGGCATACCTGGCGCGCCGCTACCGCGTATTTCGTCATTCGCTTCGGTGCCGGCATCGTAGGCGTTGAGATAAACGGTGTAAGTGCCTGCCTCTGTAGGAATAGCCCAATTATCGAGGCCAACAAAGCCATCGTTGGAAGGTAAAATCATGGCAACAATTGATAGCACAGTATTGCCATCAGCCGTCATTAAGTCACCACTGGTTTTCATCGTAGGGGCCAATAAGCCCCCCGCCGGATTAGCTAACACATCAGCATTAATCGCGGTGGCAATAGTGCTTAAACCATCTAAGCTGCCACCCTCTGCCATCATTTGTATTTCAGTGCTGGCGGTTTGACCGACTTCAAACAAGCTGGCATCTGGCGTATGCGCCACAACAGCCAAGGGGGTAAAATAAATGCCTTGCGTTAAGTTTTGTACTTCAATGCTCAAGTCGGCGCTTACTGCGTGTCCAGACAACATGGCCATAAGGCCAGTACTGCAGAATAAAGATAGTTTTTTCATGGAAGGTTCCTCGTTATTTATTAGTGGGCTAACGAGAAAGAGTCTGAATGGCAAACATCACGGAAGTATCACAAAAGCCAAACAATTTTATCAATTACTCAGTTTGCTGTGCAGATTGGAAAATTTCACTCTGCGATTATTAAATTGGGTAATGTTACTCACTACCGTGACAGGGTAAGCTGACTCCATACGTTAAATAGTTGTTAAAGCCTAATGTGGTTGGTTTTACAGATAAGTAGGATGAAACAAAAAATGAATCGTTTTTGTTACTGGTGTGTGGCTATTATTTTTAGTGGGTTTATTCAGCAAGCCAATGCGTCGATAGCTGATTTCAAAGGAGAAGATGGTTATCGTTTATGGCTCAAATATGACTTACTCAGCGACGTTTCTTTGCGTAAAAACTACGCTAAGCAGCTTGGCAGTATCTACATCGATACGCAAACAGACACGGGCAAAGTCATCATGCAAGAGTTACAACTGGCTTTGCCAGGGCTATTAGGCCAAGAGCCACGCTTTACTGACAGCGCCCAGCAAGCAACACTCGTTATATCCCTTAACCCTTCGTTACAGGCTGATGCAACTGACGAGGCCTTCGCTATCCAGACTCAGCAAGGCAAGATTCAAATTTTAGCACAAAATCCTGTGGGCTTGTTGTACGGTACCTTTCATTTATTACGATTAGTGCAAACCGAGCAGTCATTGGCCAAACTCGATATACAGCAAGCACCTAAAATTAAATTGCGCATGTTGAATCATTGGGATGACTTAGACCGCCACACTGAACGTGGCTTTGCCGGTGAATCAATTTTTGATTGGCACAAATTGCCTGATTACAAAGAGCAGCGCTATTACGATTATGCACGTGCCAATGCCTCTGTCGGTATTAATGGCATAGTGCCCATCAACGTGAATTCTAATTCCCTTATTTTAACGCCTGCCTATTTACGTAAAGTGCAGGCCTTAGCTGATATCTTTCGCCCCTATGGCATCAAAGTGTACCTATCAATTAAGTTCAGTTCACCGCAGCAGTTGGATGGTTTACCTACTTCTGACCCTCTCGACCCACAAGTGCAACAATGGTGGCAAGCTAAGGCAGCTGAAATCTATCAACTTATTCCTGACTTTGGCGGTTTTTTAGTTAAAGCTAATTCAGAAGGTCAGCCCGGTCCGGGTGATTATGGGCGCACCCATGATATCGGGGCCAATATGTTAGCCAAGGCTTTGCAACCCTTTGGTGGTAATGTGCTGTGGCGTGCGTTTGTGTACGCCCATGATTCTGAGCACGAACGTTCGTTGCAAGCCTATAACGAATTTGTACCCCTTGATGGTCACTTTGAATCCAACGTCAGTGTACAAGTAAAAAATGGCCCAATTGATTTTCAACCACGGGAACCTTTCAGTCCTTTGTTTGGCGCGATGCCCCAGACATCGTTGGCTATGGAATTTCAAGTAACTCAAGAGTATCTCGGCTTTAGTACTCATCTTGCGTATTTAGGCAGCATGTATAAAGAAGTCTTAGACAGCGATACGCATACAAACGGTGAGGGCTCAACGGTAGCCAAAGTGATCGATGGCAGTTTGTCGAAAGCGCCGCTGACGGTCATGGCCGGAGTGGCCAATATTGGCGCAGATAGAAATTGGACAGGCCATATTTTTGGCCAAGCCAACTGGTATGTATTGGGACGTTTAGCGTGGGATCACGACTTAAGTGCAGATAACATTGCCCGTGAATGGGTGGCCATGACCTTAACTCACGACCCTAAAGCCAGTGAGCAAATAGTGGCGATGATGATGCAATCTCGGGAAAACATCGTTAATTATATGACCCCTCTCGGTTTACACCATTTGATGGATACGGGGCATCATTACGGCCCAGGGCCATGGGTAGACAACTTAGGTCGAGATGACTGGAACCCAACTTATTATCATCGCGCTGATGACAAGGGTATTGGTTTAGATCGTACAACAGATGGTACCAATGCCGTGTCGCAATATGCACCTTACTGGCAAGAGATTTTCAATGATCCCAAGAAGACCCCTGATAATTTACTCTTATGGTTTCATCATCTTCCATGGGATTACACCATGGCCTCAGGTAAGACCTTGTGGGTTGAGCTGGTGGAACATTATTATGCTGGTGCAGCGGCAGTTGAGCTGATGCAAGCGCAGTGGCTGGGACTAAAAGACAAGATAGAGCCCAACCAATTTAATCAGGTGCGCATGGCGCTGGCGATTCAGGTAAAAGAGGCGAGATGGTGGCGTGATGCCTGTGTTTTGTATTTTCAAGGCTATTCAAACATGGCTCTACCCGCAGGCCTTGAAAAACCACAGCACAGCTTGGAATATTACCAATCTCTCACATTCCCATATGCACCAGGACAGGGGTGAAACGGAATTATTTAGTAGCATAGCTTCGCGTAGGTTAACGCTTCACATGGACGTGAAGCCCAAGTAACGATCATCGTGAACGTGTTTCTGACTCGACTCATTTTCGGGCGCCATCCTTGTCGCTCGACCTTACTTCTTTCCAACAGCCGAAAGAAGTAGGCAAGAAAGGCCGCTCTGCAGCCAAACTCTCGTCCCTACGCGCTCTGACTAAGTAGATTCAGTTTTGTCCTTGTCCAACAAGGTTGGAGGGTCTCACTTTGGCACTGCAGAAGAAGAAAAATCGCATGCTTTTCGACACTCATGATCGGGTGGTTCACTATTAGTCGGCATCAAATCAAGCATTTGCTGTGGCTACGACACTACTCTGATGTATCCGGCCATAAGGCAAACAGGGCATGAATTAATTTCCACTTTACAGAGAACAAAGTGACCAACCCAGAGTGAGGTAATTACCGATTAAATAATCTGCAAAACAGGTGGGAATTGGGTCAGGTGATTTGCCTGACCCTCTGATCTGACTACTTTTCAATAACGCCACAAGCGACTCGTTCACCGCCACCGCCTAATGGCTTGGGGGTATCAGAATAGTTATCACCACCGGCATGGATCATGATGGCGCGTCCTTGAATGTCTTCAAGTTCAAGCTCTGGCGCAAAAACTGGATGAGTGGCATTACCATCTTCGTCTACAAACAAAGTGGGTAAATCACCTTCGTGACCTTCTTCAGACCAAGGAACACTGTGTTTACCGGTATCTTCAGGATCAAAGTGTCCACCGGCAGCACCACCTAGGACTTTTTTTCCGTCTTTCATGCTAGCTGAACAATCACCATGTTGATGAATGTGAAAGCCATGAAGTCCAGAGGCTAAACCGCTTAGATTGGGTGTAAACACCACACCATCATCGTCATAGTCACTGACCATAATGGTGCCGATGCTTTTACCGGTTTTTAGATCGTTCATGGTTACCGATGTGGCATGGTCGTCTGCGTAACTTACGCTGCTTAATGCCAAAGAAATGGAACCAACTACTGCAGATAGTACATATTTGTTCATAATGTTCTCCGTTGTGGCCGCGATTATCTTACCGCTAAGCAAGGGTGAAATAGCTGTCGCTTACAAGGGAGCACAAAGCACACCAGAATGAGGGCTTGGGCTAGTAAAATTCTCGGAAGGCTTATAATCATTGGCCTAACAAGATGTGTTAAGAAAAAAATACTTGGCTGATTGTTTTGTTGAAAATGGAGTTTAGTTTCCATCTCTGAAAATATTACTGATAAACTTTGAAGAATTAACACAGTACCAATATCCGGTTAGAGGTGCATTGCTATTGATTTATTCAAGCTGACAAGCAGTGCTGACATTGCCCTTTAACGGCGAAGGTCTTTAGATAATTGCCTGTCAAAAATAAAGAGAAAAACGTGAAAAAAGCACCACTGACTACTCGTATTCTTCGCATTATTATGCCGCTGATTGCAGTGCTGTGTATTTACCTTTGGGCCCCGTGGCAAGCGGGCTTGATGTACCTAAGTCCTTTGCCTGATTCGATCCAAGAGCAGCTAGATGATGCCATTAAGTATGACTTAGACGGTATTGTTGTCTATGTGCAGCAGGCTGATAATGCGCCTGAATTTTATGCAGCTGGCTTCAACAACAGAGATACTAAAACCCCGGCTGATCCCCATGTGTTATTTAAAATTGCCAGTATTAGCAAACTCTACATCGCCGCAGCAACGGCTAAGCTGGTTGCCGCGCAGCGCCTATCCCTTGATGGCACCCTAGCAGAGTATTTACCAGAGTTGGCTAATAGAATAGAGCATGCACAGAGTATTACCCTTCGTATGTTGGTACAGCACCGTAGTGGTATTTTTAATTTTACCGATGATCCTGATTTTCCTTGGGACAACATGCCAACCCATAGCAGTGAGTTGTTAGAGTTTGGTTTAGATAAACCCGCTGAGTTTGCACCAGATGAAAGCTATCAATACTCCAATACTAATTATTTGTTGATTGGTAACATTTTAGATAAAACCTTGGGTTACAGTCATCATCGCTACATCACCGAGCACATACTCATGCCGCTTGGCTTAAGTCGTACGTTTAATGGGCCCAGTGAAGTGAATATAGCCGAGCTTTCGAGTGGGTATTCCATTGGTTACGATGGCGATTTAAAAACTCAGCCTCATGTAGGTGCGAGCGGTTCAATGATTGCCAGCGCAGAGGACGTTGGCACGTTTTTGCGGGCCTTAAATGACGGTTCATTGCTGAACGAACAAGAGCAAGCCATTTACGCTTCAATTTACGTGTTTGAGCATACTGGCTTAGTGCCGGGCTACTCCAGTATCGCCCGTTATCATCCTGATATTGATACGGTAGTGATTCAATTTGTTAATACCAGCGGCGGTAACTCGTGGACCACCACAGAGGTCATTTATGGACGAATTATCAAACTCTTGCACCAGCGCTAAAGGTCCCGGCAGCATGACAAACCAAGCGATTGTTGACGACTTTGTTGCGCCTCCGTGCAAGGGGGTAGTTAGGATCCTCTATCAAGATAACGATATTTTATTGATTAACAAACCCAGCGGTTTATTGAGTTTATCAGGTAAAAACCCCCTTAATTGGGATTCTGTTCATCACCGTTTAGTGCACGGCCAACAGGGCGAAAGTCCCGCTTTTTTACAGGCCAGTTTGCCGCACCGACTCGACTTTGGTACCTCCGGTATTATGGTGGTGGGTTTGCACCGTGCAGCAACCACACATCTGAACAAACAGTTTCAAGCTGGCAGCATTACAAAACGCTATGTTGCCATGTTAGAAGGCTGGCTTGAACATGAGCATGGGCAAATAAGCGCTGCTATCGCCAAAGATGTGCACCATTTTCCCCGTGTTAAAATTTGCCATTCAACAGGTAAAACAGCGATAAGCGACTATGTAGTGCTACAGCGTTTTGATAAGCCTCGTCGTACCTTGGTTGAGTATTCCCCCCTAACGGGTCGCACCCATCAATTGCGCATTCATAGTTTATTGATAGGCCACCCAATAGTGGGCTGTGACTTGTATCACGCAGAGGGGAGTCAGCACATGGCAGAGCGTTTGCTGCTGCACGCCCGTGATATCGATTTTTTGCATCCAAGCAGCGGTGAGCTAACGCAAGGGCAATGCCCTAGCCCTTTTTAACCTCGTGTTTGCTAAGATAAGGTGGTTTTCACTATGCGTGTATATTGCGTAAGTGTAGGGTGGAATAACAAACTCTTTTTTGGCCCAGAACATTCCCTTCATCTACGCTAAGTAATCGACTCAACTACATTTTTTGTTGGCCTGTACCTAAACTATTCTTTAATTGAGATGCATGACTAAACATTTGTCGACATGGGTTTTTATGCTATTTATTAAGATAGTTGTTGATTTTTTATCCTATTTTGTCTGTCTCTGCCGATAGAAAAAGCGTTACATTTGATGTGTTACACCTTGTTGGCTAAACGCCGCGTTACCGATAAACCAATACAAATTCACCCAAAAAATAAAGGCGATAACTATGGATAAAAAAGCGTTATTAATATCGAGTAAAGCGAGTTTTCTCAGTGCAGGTTTACTTGTGACCGCCATCGTACTCATTTATGTGGTGATGCAAACGCTTGCCCTGCCACTGATGCAAAAAGAGGTAGAAAAAAAAGAGTTACTGCGGGTATTAGCAAGCGCAAACGAGGTGAGAACTGAGCTGAGCAAGGGAGCCGTGGTAACGCAAAGTATCGCTGCGCTGGCGCAAACAGTGCCATTACAAGAATCGGCGTTTTTACAAATATTCCCCACTATCATTGACCATTTTGGCAACACTAATATAGCGGGAGGTGGCATTTGGCCTGAACCCAATATGTTCAGTAACGGTGTAGAAAGAAATGCATTTTTTTGGGCGCGCAACCAGACAGGGCAGTTAGAAAAAGTGGATGATTACAATCAAGCCGATGGTAATGGTTATCACAATGAAGCTTGGTATACCGTGGGGCGCACCTTAAGAGCAGGGCAATGCGCTTGGTCAGAAGCCTACGAGGATACTTCCAGTGGCACCGCGATGGTGACTTGCACCGTACCCATTAATCGAGAGGGTCGTTTTTGGGGAGTGGCTACGGTGGACTTAATGTTGGCCGGATTAGACCAGTTGTTTCAACGTCAAAATCAAGAATCCGGTGGCTTTAGTTTTGTGCTAGGACAGGGCCAACAAATCATCAGCTTTCCTAGCATCCGCTCTAACTCGTTGGATATGTTGAAACTTGATGAGGTTGCAGCCAAAGACAGTAGTTTAAGGCCACTGCAAACGGCAATAAATAGCGGCCAAGCGATAAGTGAGCTGCCAAAGGGAGTGGTTAAAGGTAGTGCGTCTTTGTTAGCTGTATTGGATATGCCCGACGAAGGTTTAAAAATAGGGATAGTACTGCCAGATGAAATTATTCAAGAGCCTGTGAACAATTTGAGCTTGAGCCTGTACGCTACCTTAATTCCAATGATTTTGCTCTTTGTGGGTATCTTGATTTTTAATGCTAATAAGGTCATGGCTTGGGTCAATGAAACGACTGAGCAAATACGCATGCTCATTAGTGGAGGAAGTACTGCAAAACTGCGTATTGAACGCTTGGATGAAATCGGTAAATTGAAAGAAGCAGTCAACCTATATGGCGAGCATTTAAATGGTTTGTTAGGTCAAATTGCCGAAGAGGCTTCTGAGTCAAAAGTACGGGCTAAACAATTAAGTGATATGGCATCAGTATTGAAAGGGCGAGCAGAATCACAACTAACCGAAAATAATATGTTAGCAGCCGCCATCACTGAAATGTCTGCCAGTGCAGCTGAAGTAGCACAAAATACTAAAGCCACCTCTGAATCTGTGGATGAAACACAAGGTTTGGTCCATCGTCGTATGGATGACGTCATCGAAAATAGCAAAGCCAATGAAGCCTTGTCAGCGGTGTTGCAGCAAACGGCGGATATTATCAATCGATTGGCGTCAGATGCTCAACAAATGGGAGCAATGTTAGACGTGATAAAAAGCATTTCTGAGCAAACCAATTTACTGGCTCTGAATGCCGCAATTGAAGCAGCACGAGCAGGTGAGCAAGGCAGAGGATTTGCTGTCGTCGCAGATGAGGTGCGTACCTTAGCAGGACGCTCACAAGAGTCAGCCAATAAAATAGAAGGAATGATTGCCCAACTTCAATCTTCTGCGGCGAAAGGTGTGGAGGTGATTGTCAGTTCACAATCGATGTCAATTGAGTCTTTGAAGCGTAGCGAAAAGGTTATCGCCGGATTCAGAGAAATTATTGAGGTGTTTACCGGTATTGGGCAAAGTACTTCGCAAATCGCAGTGGCGGCCAGTGAGCAATCCAGTGTGTCTGGTGAGATTAATCACCTCGCAGAGAGTATCAGGATGAGTAACGATCTGAATTCAAAAGATGCGAGCGAATTAGCCCGAGTGAGTCAATCGTCTTCAGAGTTATCTAATCGTTTGTACGAATTAAGTAAAGGTCACCGTTAAGCTTATTATTCACCTTTGACGATAGGCTCAAGATCGTTGTCTTGAGCCTATCTTTCGTCAACAGAGCTTATAACGCGAGTAACTTGGCTTTTATCTGCTCTTGATAGATGCGATCACCTAACAGTGCGTGGTCAAACTCGGGGCAGTGTTTAATCTCATCTTCGCTTAAAGTGCACACTACCTTTTGCTCTAACCAATTGATCTCTTTGATGTGTTTAGGAGCAATTAGCACTTTTTTACCACCGGGCAGTAATTGATGGGTGTCAACAATAATCAAGGGGATCTCCCAGTTGTTGGTGTCGAGGATAAGATCGTGTATTTGCCCAAATTCCCCGTCACTCGCTTTGATGGTATAGCCCTGAAGTTCGTCAATAGAGCGAAGGTGATTACTTTCGACGCCCTCCACTAATACAGAACGAGACAGCTCCTCCGCGCTACGAGCGGGGGTAATTTGTGACAGTGCAGTAGGATGAGCGTATTCACCCCACGCGCCGGGGCCTGTCCAATAATAGCCATAACCAAAATATCTGTAATACAGTTCTTCGTATTCTCGTGAAACGGTTAAATGGTCATCAACAGAGGGGCTGTCTTTGACCATTTGCTTCGTTAAGTTCACTTCGATTTTTTCATTTTCGATATCAAAACGACTCAACGAGATGGGAGAAATTAATACTTTATCGCCTAATGGCAGCCATCTGTGCGTGTCGGCATACATATATCGAATTGTCCACGCTCGGTCGTCAAATAGAAAATCTTTACTTACTCCAATGTCGCCATCAGTAGCGGCAATAGTGAATCGTTTAATATCTCGTAATCCTGCATACATAGTATTTCTCCACAATGAAATGACTTAAGTCTCTCAAAATTTTTACTCACCAAGTAATGCAGCAAAGTTCAGACCACACTCAGCATAAGCTGATTTACAAGGCTTGTGGGTGCTAAGAGTTGTTTTAGATGAGCGATACGGGGTAAATATTTCCATGGGCTGTGTAATATTTTCAGGTAATAAAACCTCTCGTTGTTGGTATTGTGATAAAAATGACTTTCACTTCTTGCCGCTTATTCGATTGATTCTGTGCTGCAGCTTCTTTATTTTAGGGCTACCCAGTTGAAACAAGAGCGAAAAATGTCTTTCTCTAAATCCGATACTTGCTTTGTTATAAGTTGCATTTTAGCCATGATGACCATGGTAGTTTCCCTTGACGCAACGAGCGCCGAACAGCAAGTGACCTTAAAAAACGGCCTGCTTGCTATACATAATGATGGCGTAGTTACGGGGCAGAATACCAAGGTTAAGGGTGCTGTGCTGCTGATCCATGGTTGGGCGAGTCAGATGAACGAAGTGGGTGATATGTTTCAGCACTTAGCTGCTGAACTTGCTGACCACGGTTACGCTTCGCTTCGTATCAATATTCGCGGAGAAAGTGAACGAGAACTCACGCAATATACCTTAACGAGCACCTTTGCCAGTCGTATCGACGATGCACAAACTGGTTTGAACTATTTGCGCCAAACCTATCCACAAGAGCAAATTGGTGTTGTGGGATTTAGCCTAGGCGGGTCCACCGCATTGGCTTTGGTAGGAAAGAATCCGCAAGCCATAAAAAGTGTGGTGCTGTGGTCTAGTGCCGGTGATCCTGCAGATTTAATGACAGAAATGTCACCTGCGTTAATTCAACAGGTATTAAAGGAAGGTGAAGGGAAAATGCAATCTTGGGTAGAATTAACTATCACGCGTCAGCACCTATTAGGTTTGCTGGGTTATGATGTTTTTACGCCCTTAAAAAACTATTATGGCGCACTGCTGTCGATTCGCGGCAGCGATGATTTTGTAAAACCACAAGAAAATAGCATTTTTGCTGCCTCTCACGCCCAGCCTCAAGAATTTTATTTACTCAGTGGGGCCGACCATATATTTCGTGTGTTCGACCCTCAAAAGGATTATGCCAAAAGGGTCATTACTCACACCCTGCATTGGTTTACACAAACTCTGTAAGACAAAGACGAATAAATGCCACAGACTTTGGCGCATTTTTAACGCACTGAGGCTGACCCGTCTTTTAATAGACAAATTGTGAAAACAATGTAAACATTCGAATATTGATTGATTTTGACTGATTATGGTTGGTGTTGAAGTGAGTGAGCAAGTTACCTTAGTATTTGATATTGGTAAAACCCATGTGAAATTGCAGGTTGTAGATTGTAATTTGCAGCCGCTGATTGAGGCTAAGACAAAAAATCAGGTGCTTCAAGGGCAGCCTTATCCGCAGGCTGATGTTGAGGGCATTTGGCATTGGTTAGTCGCCACCTTATCTGACTGGACGATAACCGAGTCCATCACTGATATCGTAGTAACCACACATGGTGCGACTGCGGCCCTAGTCAATCCCGCTTTATCACATGAACGCGCGCTCACTTTGCCTATCCTCGATTATGAATATAACGATATCAACGAGTTTGCCGCTGAATACAATCAGCTTAGGCCTGATTTTTCTGAGACCTTTTCACCTGCTCTGCCCGCAGGCTTAAATCTGGGGCGACAATTGTTTTGGTTGAGCCGAAAGTTTCCTCATGAATTTGCGCAAGCCAGCCATATTCTTATGTACCCGCAATATTGGATTTGGCGCTTAACCGGCCACTGCAGCACAGAAGTCACGTCTTTAGGCTGTCATACCGATTTGTGGGCGCCGGCCACCAAGCAGTATTCTTCGTTAGTGAAAAAATTGGCTTGGTCGAAGCGATTAGGTAAACCTACTAGTGCGTGGTTAGAGGTCGCAAAGGTGCAAGCCTCCGTGGCCCATTTAACAGGTTTATCAGCTCACTGTCGTGTGTTTGGTGGATTGCATGATAGTAACGCCAGTTATTTACGCTATCTACAGTCTCAGAATAAACAAGATTTCACTGTGATCTCAAGTGGCACATGGACCATATTGATGTCATCTGCACAAGGAGTGAGCTTAGACGAGAGCAAAGACATGCTAGCCAACGTCGACGTCAACGGTCATCCTGTGGCGTGCGCGCGCTTTATGGGTGGCAGAGAATACGAGACTATTTGTGCCAAGTTGGGCGGTGATGTTGTGCAAGATGAGTCCGAGCAGGCTTTACTGCACGTACTCCAACAGCAGTTTATGGTAACGCCTGATTTTAGCGAAGGTAATGGCCCCTTTGGAGGTAAGATTCCGGTGATTCAAGCGCCTGCTAAGAGTCAGTATGCCCAAGCGATTGCAACGCTGTACTGCGCTTTAATGATTGATTATCAATTAAGTCGGCTTAATGCCTGCGGTAATATTTATATTGAAGGGGCGTTTATCCAAAACCGGCTGATGTGCCAATTAGTTGCGCAGTTGCGCCAAGATCAATCTCTGTACTTGTCGTCAGATGGCAGCGGCACAGTGCAAGGCGCTGCCATGCTAAGCCAATGGCACAAAGCCAGTGCGGCTTTACATCACGACAGGTGTTATGCCAGTGAGTTTGATGAACTTATCGCTTATAAACAGCACTGGTTAACTTTACTTAGTTGATTTTTATCATGCGTGGTTTGCACATCTTTTTGATTTAATTTGAGTCTTAATCAATCAAAAAATTATAACTTGATTGATTATGATGATAATGTTGTATACTTTTGTAACTTATGCAGGAATTTTGATTTTAACTGAGTAAATGAGGCTGTATTGTGCCGTTGGCTAGTTACCTTATTATCGCTTCTTGCAGCCATTAGGATATAGCGGTTAGTGTCTCGTTAGCCGCACGACTGGAGAGTGTTTATGTTAGAAAAACAGCGCCAACAGCTTATTTTAGATTTGCTTGAAGAAAATACCTTTGCCAGTGTTAAAGTGTTGTGTGAACAACTCAACTCCTCTGAAGCGACCATTCGACGTGATTTAAATAAACTGGCCGAAACCAAACAAATCAAGAAAATTCGTGGCGGCGCCGAAGTCCTTGCAGCAAAAGACAAAGTCGTTCGGAAAATCTCTGGTAGTGCTTTTTTAGCCGCCAAAGAACGCCATCCCAATACAAAACGCCGCATAGCGCAAAAAGCCGTTGAGTTATGCGCTGACGATGAATCCATCATCATCAATGGTGGCAGTTCTACCTATATGATGGCAGAGTTTTTACGCCAGCGGCGCATGAATATTTTGACTAACTCTTTTGTATTAGCGCAAGAGTTACTAGAAAACAGCGACAATCAGATTACCTTGCCGGGCGGTGAAATTTACCGTAAACAAAGCATCATCTTGAGTGCTTTTGAAAACGACACTATCCAGAATTATCACGGCAGTAAAATGTTCATGGGTACGCCAGGTATAAGCGAATATGGCGTGATGGAGACCGATCCGCTTCTTATAAGAGCAGAGCAAAAACTGCGCAAGCGCGCGGAAAAACTAATTGTATTGGCTGATAGTTCTAAAATAGGCATCAAAGGCAATTTAATCTTTAGTGCCCTAAGTGACGTGGATATTGTGATAACCGACAGCCATGCCGACCCAGAAATTCTCGCCATTTTTAAGCGTGAAGGCATTGAAGTTATCATTGTTGAAGCTTCAGATTAAGCATCTAAACCCTCTCACAACTCCATAGCGAGTTACCCCTTTCTGTTGGCCACCAACCTATCATCTGATGTTGGTGGCTCAGGGCTTTTGCTGTTTACTCAATTCTTTGCAGTCATGTTTGTCCTCACTCTTTGAGTCTGATGGCTAGCCTAGGCTTTGCTGCCTGATTCATAATTTTCATTTTCAGCATAAAATCGTCATTCAGTGATTGAATATGATTGACAAAGATTAAATCAGATGTATATTGATTGTTAATGTATTGTGTTATTTTTTATGCACGTTATTTTTAGCCCTAGCAATCAGGAATCATCAATGGCATACCAACCAAGCGAATTTAGACACGTAAAGTATCTTTGGGAAGATGAAGTCGCAGACAAACTCGAGCCAGTAGAAAACTTGGTCTATCGCTCTAATAAATTAGGAGAAGACCAGCGTATTACTAATACGGGTGGTGGTAATACCTCAGCAAAATTGATGGAAACCGATCCTTTAACAGGTGAGCAAGTAGAAGTGCTCTGGGTAAAAGGCTCAGGGGGTGACTTACGTACCTCGAAAAAAGAAAATTTTTCTTCTTTATACGAAGACAAATTACATTCCCTAGACACCATTTATCAAAGCTTGCCAGAAAAAGGCTACAAATCGGCTGGCGAAGACGCCATGGTGGGCATGTTTAAACATTGTAATTTTTGTTTGAACCCCCGTGCCTCTTCTATTGATACGCCCTTGCATTCGATGATTTCTGAAAAGCATATCGATCATTTACATCCAAATGCCGTCATCGCTGTGGCATCTTGTAAAGACCAAGAAGCCTTAACCGCCAAAATTTGGGGTGGTAAGTTAGCGTATGTGCCGTGGATGCGCCCTGGTTGGGAAGCTGCCAAGGTATGTGAAGACGCCTATGCCGCTAATCCACAAATTGAAGGTATTTTACTGGGCCAGCATGGCCATACTAACTGGTCATCAGAAAGTAAGTCATGTTACGAAACCTCTTTGTGGGTAATCGAAACAGCCGCTCGCTACATTGAACAACACGACAAAGGCGAACAGACCTTTGGTGGGCAAAAATACCAAAGCATGAGCGTCACACAGCGGAATGCCTTATTAGTGGAGTTTTTGCCAGTAGCTCGTGGTTTGTTGTCAGATAAAGTGAAGTTTATTGGTACGGTGCAAACCGATGATACCACCTTACGTTTTGTAAATAGTCATGATGCCAAACGACTTGCTGCCTTAGGCACCTCGTGCCCTGACCATTTTCTTCGCACTAAAATTAAACCACTGTTGGTTGAATTTGATCCACAAAATGACAGTTTCGATACCCTAGTCGCCAACTTTAAAGCTGGTTTGGCACAGTATCGTGACGACTATGCCGAATACTATAATCAGTGTAAACGCGATGACTCTCCCGCCATGCGTGACCCCAGCCCTACGGTGGTGTTAATTCCGGGTGTAGGTTTAATTGCATGGGGTAAAAACAAAAGTGAATCTCGGGTTACTGCTGAATTTTATAACTGTGCCATTGAGGTGATGCGTGGCGCTGAAGCCATTAGTGAATATACCGCTTTACCCGTACAAGAAGCCTTTGATATTGAATATTGGGCTTTAGAAGAAGCCAAGTTACAACGCATGCCTGCAGAAAACCCCTTAGCCCGAAACGTGGTTGTGGTGATTGGCGCAGGTGACGGGATTGGAAAAGAAACCGCACATCGCGTAGCAAAAGAAGGCGCTCATGTGGTTTGCGCTGACTTACGTACCGAGGCAGCTGAAGTGACAGCCGCTGAGTTGACGGCAAAATACGGGCAAGGCATTGGGGTGGCTGGTTCAGGTATTTCAAGTTGTGGCCCCGCCATTGCGCTGGGTGTTGACATTACCAAGCGCGAAAGCGTTAAAGCGATGTTCGACCAAGTCATTTTGGCTTATGGCGGTATTGATAATGTGATTGTCACCGCAGGCGTCTTTATTGCTGAAGGCGATGATTACACCAAAAATGACCAAATTTTTGATTTGAGTTTTGGGGTTAACGTCAAAGGCGGGTATGTTGTTGGGTCTGAAGCAAATCACATTTGGCAGCGTCAAAATATGAAAGGCTCTATGGTGCTTACCACCAGCGTTAATGCGGCCGTTTCGAAAAAAGGCTCATTGGCCTACGATACCAGTAAGGCAGCAGCAAACCATTTAGTGCGCGAGTTGGCCGTGAGTTTTGCACCTCTTGTTAACGTCAACGCCCTTGCACCCGCAACTGTTGTGCAAGGAAGTACCATGTTTCCTCGAGATCGCGTGATTTCTTCACTCAGTAAATACAATATTGCCTTTGAAGAAAGCGAAGACACAGACGCCCTACGCACTAAATTAGCCAATTTTTATGCGCAGCGTACCTTAACCAAGCAAGCTATTACCCCAGCAGACCAAGCTGAAGCTGCCTATTTATTAATTTCAGGGCAATTAAGCAAAACAACCGGTCAAGTCATAAGCGTAGATGGTGGCTTACATGAAGCCTTCTTACGTTAATTAGGAATAAGTGAACATGCAAAGAATTGAAAAAAGTTTTATTGAAGAGCAAAACCAACGCCATATCGATGATTTAAACAAAGATTTCTCGTATTTGGGTGAAAAGTTATCACGCAGTGGTATTGATATTGAAACCGTCACGGCGGCGGCCGAAAAATTCCAAATTGCCGTGCCTTCATGGGGTACGGGCACTGGTGGTACGCGCTTTGCGCGTTTTCCAGGAGTGGGCGAGCCGCGCAACATCTATGAAAAACTAGAAGACTGTGCAGTAATTAACGATATGTCGGCCTGCACTGACAGTGTTTCGCCGCATTTTCCTTGGGATTGTGTAGATGATTTCAGTGAGTTAAAACAGAAGTCTGATGAATTTGGTTTGTCATGGATTGCGGTCAATTCAAATACCTTTCAAGATCAACAAGGTCAGGCTCATTCTTATAAATTTGGTAGTTTAAGTCATACTGATGCAGCAACGCGCCAACAAGCAATTGAACATAACCTTGATGTCATCAAATGGGGGCAAGCGTTAGGCGCTAAGAGTTTAACGGTGTGGGTGGGTGATGGCTCAAACCATCCTGGTCAGCAGCATTTTCAACGTTCTTTTGAGCGCTATTTAGAAAGTATGAAAAAGATTTATGCTGAGTTACCCTCAGACTGGGAAATGCATATCGAACACAAGATGTTTGAACCGGCGTTTTACTCAACGGTTATTCAAGACTGGGGCAGCAATATCTTAGCCGCCATGGAGCTTGGACCTAAGTGTAAATCGTTGGTTGACCTAGGCCACCACGCGCCAAACGTCAATATTGAAATGATAGTATCGCGCCTGATCCAGTTTAAAAAGTTGGGTGGATTCCATTTTAACGACAGTAAATACGGCGATGATGATCTCGACAGTGGCTCGTTGCATCCCTATCAGCAATTCTTGATTTTCAATGAATTAGTGGATGCCGAAGCCCGCCAGCAAGAAGGCTTTGCTCCGGCTTACATGTTGGATCAATCACACAATGTCACCGATCCAATTGAAAGTTTGATTAACTCTGCTGCTGAAGTACAACGCTCGTATGTTAAAGCACTATTGATTGACCGTGACGCACTTTACGGCCATCAAACTGCCAACGATGCCATCATGGCCAGCAACGAACTTAAAAAAGCCTTTAACTTAGACGTGTCACCCATATTGGCCATGGCACGTTATCGGGCTGGCGGCGCGATTGAACCGATTGCCACCTATCGTCAGTCCGGTTATCGCCAGTTAGTCGCCAAATCACGTCCTTCAACGGGCGGTAATACCTCAGGTATTGTGTAAAGCGTTTTGTTCAATGTGTCCTGTCAAAGGCTGGCTTTTCGTCAGCCTTTTTTTATCAGCAGAACGGAAGTGAAAATGGCTAAGATATTGCGTTTTGCCACACTTTTGGTGGCCATACAGGTGTTGTTCGCTTGTGGAAAACACGATCAGCGCTTACCGGCCGATGATGTGTATTTATTTTCGTCTTTTCGCGGTAATGGCGAGGATGGCTTGCACCTAGCCTACAGTCATGATGGCTTGGTATGGCAGGCTTTAAATAATGAGCAAAGCGTATTAACCCCGCAAATTGGTGGCAAGTTGCTGCGAGATCCATGCATTATTCTTGGCCCCGATAATATCTTTCACATGGTATGGACCACCGGATGGGAAGATAAGGGCATCGGCCTTGCGCACTCTAGCGATCTTATTCATTGGTCTGCACAACAATACCTCGCTGTTATGGCTGACTTTCCTACTGCCCGCAATGCGTGGGCACCAGAAATAACCTGGGATGAGTTAACACAACAATATTTCATTTACTGGGCATCAACGATACCTGGTACTTATCCGCAAACAGAAGCGAGTGCAGACAAAGGCTGGGATCACCGTATATACGCAACCACCACCCAAGATTTTACGCACTACACCCCCACAAAACTTTTTTATCAGCCTGATTTCAACGTCATCGATGCCACCATTGCCAAGGTTGCTAACGATTATGTGATGATCGTCAAAGATGAAACGCGCTATCCGCCGGCAAAAAATATGTTAATGGCAACTGGCCCATCCATGGAGGGGCCTTGGCTCCTCAATGCAATTCCATTTTCGCCCAAAGACACATGTGTTGAAGGCCCCACCATGTTAACAACCCATGAAGGTCACTACGTTTATTTTGACCAATACACAGAGCATCGTTATGGCGCTATGTACACCAAAGATTTTCAGCAGTGGCAAAATGTGTCTGAGCACTTAGTCATGCCTGAAGGGAGTCGTCATGGCTCAGCTTTGCGTGTGTCCGCAGTCCAGTTCAACGCATTGCAACAGCTTAGGTAACTATCAATGAATCAAACCTATTTTAAGCCCATATGTCTGCTAATTTTTGCCTGTTGTTATTTACCTTTTTTATCGGTGTTTGCTCAACATAAGGCAACTAAACCGCCAACTACATTTGAGTTTGTCGGCTTACAGCAGGTGAGCGAGTTTTACATTGATAACGAGGCTGACCCGCTCATTAAGTGGGCGGTTAATCAATTGCTTGACGATATCCATACCATCACTGGGCGTCGTCCAACCTTAAATCAAGTGAAACAGATGCCAGCAGAAGGCGTACTGATAGGTCAGCTAAATGATGACATAGTGCAGCATGCAAATTTACCCCGTGACCAGCACCAAGGCTTACAAGGCAAGTGGGAACATTTTACCTTCACCCTTGGTGCAAAAAATCTTCTCATCGTTGGCAGTGATGTGCGCGGTACCGTTTATGGGGTATTTGAACTAGCCGAACGCTTGGGAGTGTCACCCTGGCAATGGTGGGCCGATGTTACGCCTACGCCGCAAAAAATCCTCACTGTGGATTTTGCTGATATTCAGACAATTCAGGGCCCGTCGGTACAATATCGTGGGGTATTTTTAAATGATGAAGACTGGGGCTTGCGACCATGGGCAGCCAAAACTTTCGATCCAGATTCAGCAAATATAGGCCCGCTCACCTACGAAAAAATATTCCAATTACTGCTGCGCCTTAAAGCCAACACAGTGTGGCCTGCCATGCATCCAGGTACGGAAGGATTTTTTACCGTCAGTGGAAATCCGCAAATGGCGGCGAAGTATCATATTGTGGTGGGCAGCTCTCATGCCGAACCGATGCTACGCAATAACGTAGCAGAGTGGGATCACGCCACGCAAGGCGACTATAACTACTTTACCAACAAGGCCAAAGTGGATACCTATTGGCAGCAACGCATCGAAGAAGTAAAAAGCACCGATACTCAGATCATGATGACTTTGGGTATGCGTGGCGTGCACGATAGCAAAATGGAAGGCGCCGAATCACAAGCAGACTCTATTGCCATATTACAAGATATTTTGCGTACTCAGCGTCAGATGCTGGCATCGACCCTAAACAAGCCTATCACTGATATTCCGCAGGTATTTATTCCCTACAAAGAAGTGCTGCCACTATATGATGGCGGCTTACAGGTACCTGAAGATGTGACCTTAATGTGGACCGACGATAACTACGGTTACATCCGCCGTTTAAGCGAAGGCGCTGAGCTGCAAAGACCGGGCGGCAGTGGCGTTTATTATCATCTGAGTTATTGGGGGCGGCCCCATGATTACTTGTGGTTAAGTACCACACAGCCAGGCCTTATTTGGTACGAAATGACCCGAGCCTATGCAAACGGCGCTGACAAAATTTGGATAGCTAACGTTGGAGATATCAAACCGGCTGAATACACCACAGAGTTTTTTCTTGATTTAGCCTGGAACATCGAAGGCATTAGCGCTGAAAGTATTGCCACTCATTTACGCAATTGGGCCGCGCGGGAGTTTGGCGACGCCGTAGCTGAAGAAGTGAGTGACATGATGAGCGAATACTATCGTTTGGCCATGTTACGTAAACCTGAATACATGGGCTGGAGTCAAACCGAACCCACCACAAAAACGCAAATCAGTGAATTTAGCGACATAGAAGCACAAACGCGTATTAGCGCTTATCATCGGCTCACACAGCAAGTTGCTAAGCTGGGTAAACGTATTCCTCAACACCGGCAAAGCGCCTGGTTTGAACTAGTGGCATATCCTGTTCAGGCCGCCGCGGCGATGAACAACAAGTTTTTATATCAACAACTCCTTGCCAACAGTGCATCGCCAACACAGCGCGAGGTGTATAAGCAAGCTGCTCTGCAAGCTTATACACAGATACAACAATTAACTGAACACTATAATCAGTTAGCGCAAGGTAAGTGGCAATATATGATGTCGATGGCCCCGCGAAACCTACCGGTGTTTCACGCGCCTACCTTTGATTTTGTGAAAAGCGCCACTGAGCAAACAATAGACAAAAGCCAAACTGTGTATCTTAACGCCAAAGAGTATGCCCGACACTCTCAACAGCCAAAGGTGCAATGGCAGGCAGTTCAAGGGCTGGGCTACAGCAATGCAGCAATGACATTAAGCCCATTTAAAGCGGAATATTTTGAGCAGCAACAACCTTGGTTGGAATATGACATCAATATCAAAGAGCCTGGTGATTATCAGCTCGAACTGCGTTTTTTGCCCACCCATGCGAATGACTTTAATCATCAAGTAAGCGTTGTTATAAACGGTAAAGCACTAAGCAGTAGCAAGCTTAATACCCAAGGCAGAAGCGAAGAATGGAAAACCAATATATTGCGAAATAGTCAAAACCTAGGCTTACCCTTTACTGTTAAGCAGCCAGGTTTGCACACCATCCGTTTAGCGTTTAATCAAACCGGTATAGTGTTAGACCAACTAGCGATTTATCCGGCCAGTCAGCGGCCTTTTTATGAAATTCCTGCTGCATAATAGTATCTGTACCGCCCTATACCAACCCCTGTTGGGCGGCCCATCAACAGCGATAATCATCCAATAGTACAAGGCCCTTGTAACCGTGTTACTCAGGGCCGAAACATTCAACAACAAACAGTCTGATTTTGAGTTAGCGTCGAGCGTAAAATACTGGGCTAGATTATTTCACAGTGATATCGCCAATAAATAGTTTATACCCAGTAAACAGCCGTGTTAGATTTAGTTAACTGTTGCTATCAAAAGCTGAATAATGTTCGATAAAACAATCGATTACTACAACCTACATGCCGATAGTTTTGCCGCGTCTACGGCTTTGCTGGATATGTCTGCCTTGTACGCTGAATTTTTACCGCTGCTAAAACCTAAAGGCCATATTTTGGATGCTGGCTGCGGCAGTGGGCGTGACGCCAGCTACTTTAAACAACAGGGTTTTACCGTTATCGCCTTTGATGCCAGCCAAGAATTAGTCAATATAGCCAGCATAAACCTACAGCAAAAGGTTGAGTTAACAACCTTTCAGCAAATAGAATCACAAGAGCAATATGACGGTATTTGGTGCTGTGCCAGCCTGTTACACGTTGCCAAAGCAGAATTGTCCGACGTTTTTGCCCGCTTACAACGGGCCATGCGGCCCAGCGCAGTGCTGTACGTATCGTTTAAATACGGCACGGCAGAGCGCGAACAAGACGGCCGTTTATTTACTGATTTAAACCAAGAATTATTAAACACGCTGCTGGCCACTCAGAGTCGTCTTAAACTACTTAAAAGTTGGCAAACTCCCGACATTCGCCCCGAGCGCAGCCATGAAAGCTGGTTAAATGCTCTTATCCGTAAAGAGCCCATCTAGACGTGGCGGGCATGCAGCAACAACTCGATTTTATTGCCTACATTCAGCGCATGCTGGCAGAAGGCGATTTTGCTGCAACCTATAAATTTGCACTGCTGCACGCCATTGCCGACATGTGTATTGAACACCCGCTGCAAGATTCAAACAGTGAGTTAGTGATTACCTTAGATGAATTAGTCGATAAGTTTATTGTGCTTTACTGGCATCATGCAGCGCCATTTTCCCCTGCAAAAAGTGGCGATGGCGGCTTGTTAAAACAAAATAGTGGTAGGCAGTCTAAAGTAATCAGCGTGTTATATGAGAGCCAGCAAAATAATATCCGCAATATTCGTCAACTAAAACAAAGTGCTTACTGGCCACAGATTTATCGCGCTACGCTGACAACCATTAAAACTGGGCCCTTGTGGCGTTTGCAAATTTTATCCAAACAGGCAGAATGTTTTTTGTATCCGCACACCAACAACAGCAAGTTTATTAAACTCAATGCTGGTATAGCGTACTCGTTTCGCCGTTTTTATGACTTGGTGGTGCATCTGACTAAAAATGCTTGGCTGCAAAAAATTCAAAATATCAAAGAAAATCAGCAAGTGTTAGGCGCACAAAGCCAGCTTCATGATTTCTTGTTTGGGCTTGACCGCAACGCGCTCAACAAAGCTCGTCCAGTACTAATCGAAATCCAGCGAGGCCAATGTTTTTATTGTCATAAACCCTTAAATTTAAAGCAAACGGAGGTTGACCATTTTATTCCCTTTGCCCGTTACTCTACTGATCTTGGTCATAATTTTGTGGCGGCTCACAGCGCATGCAATAACAGTAAGCGCGACCATTTAGCGGCGCGCGTTCATCGTGATAATTGGCAAGAACAAAACTTGGTTAAACATGCGGCGCTGTTAAATACCGAACTAAGCGCTTACTTTTACTGCGATGTCAAAAAATCGTTGGCTGTTAGCGACTGGGCCTATTCGGTGGCGCAAGTTAACGGTGCCAAACTGTGGTTAAACAAAGCACAATTTGTGCTTGCTAGTAGCGGCTCAGCGGTCATTCAAACCGCTGTACCCAATACTACAACTATAACGGCGGCCAACGACAGTCTTGAAACTGCTGATAACGATGGGGCTGTACTCCTTAGCTATTACCCAAATATCAAAATCGCTTGTGGGCATTTTAAAACAGGCGATGCCAGCGATGCTGAGCAGTGTGTCGCGCCAATAGGGCATGGCGAGCTCAACCCGCAAAAGCATTTTTTAGCCCGTGCTAGCGGTAATTCGATGAACGGTGGTAAAAACCCGATTGAGGATGGCCAATTATTATTGCTAGAACTGATCAGCCCAGTCAGCGCAGGCTCGTTGCAAAATTGCACCGTGGTTATCGAAAATCAAGATCAAAGTGGCGATGATCAATACCTGTTGCGTGATGTTAAAAAAGTCGCCGAAGGTGAGTATCTATTGATTGCCAAAAACCCCGATTATGCGCCACTACCAGCCACCGAGAGTATGCGAACCTTAGCAAGATTAAAGGGCATAGTTGAGTGACCTCTTAGCGCAGTTCGGCACTGGCTATTGCCTATTGCTTTGCAGCAATGACCTAGCCTGAAAGCTCAGCCAGATAACGGTGGGCTTCGGCGTTTTTTTATACATGTCACCGTTTTGATGTATAGAAAAAGTGATTTTGCTTATCTATTCCCTACGTTTCATCATCATTCCAATTAACAAAAACACGCGCAATCACCACTAGTTTTACTGAGTTCATTCAGCACCCCATCTGTACTTTTGTGTTGATATGACTGACTTAACTGCATCTAACGCAGCATAAGATGTGTTGCATCAATTCTATTTAACTTTTTCTTACCCTGTTAACAAGTTTGTAATAACAGTGTTGAATCGGCACTTTCACTCATATACAATCAAAAATAATCATTATTGTGAATTTTCATCCAGCCTGGTGGCTTTATATGCCGAGTGTTACGTTTTAACAGGCTTAATCGAGAGTAAAATATATGCCGCGTTTTTTTGCCCCATTTATTGTTGCCGTAAGTTTGTTATGCCTGATTAATCTGGCATGGGCTGAGCAGCCAAAGCCCGCATGGCAGCCTCATACTATCTTTGTGGCGGGTGATTCAACGGCGGCCACTTATAACGATCCGCAGCATCAGGGCTGGGCAGCCGTATTGGATAAGTACTTGGACAGTAGTGTGGTTAAAGTGGATAACCGCGCGCGGGGTGGCCGCAGTACGCGCACGTTTATTAGCGAGGGTTTGTGGCAAAAGCTGATTGACGATGTGCAGCCTGGCGATGTGGTGTTAATTCAGTTTGGCCATAACGATGCCAGTGCAGTGAATGACGATAGTCGCGCGCGAGGTACCTTGCCGGGTCTTGGTGATGAGAGTGTAGATATTCATAATTTGCTGAGCAAACAAGATGAGAGGGTCTATACCTTTGGCCACTATATACGCCAAATGGTGGCAGAGGTAAAAGCCAAACATGCTACGCCTATTTTATTGTCGCTTACGGCTCGAAATATCTGGCAACAAGGTCGTATCGAACGCGGTTCAGGTCAATACGGTGGCTGGATGTATCAATTATCATGGGAGTTAGACACTGCGTTTATTGACGTAAGCAATCCGGTTGCTGACGCACTTGAAGCTATGGGCATGGAACAAACCGCTGCACTGTACACCAAAGACCATACCCATTTTAATGCCCTTGGCGCCGAGTTACATGCATCGACCATTATCGCTGCGTTAAAAGGGCTAAAACCTACCTTAGATGACCAGTGGTATTCAGAATTGGGCCGCAACGTCGCAGCTGCGCAATATACGTGGTTACGCCAACCTTTTGTGACCAATGCTCATTTACCGAGCATTTTTATGGTAGGTGATTCTACCGTGCGCAATGGTGCCGGAGATGGTGCTAACGGCGAGTGGGGCTGGGGAGATTTTATCAAAGAGCACATTAGTGACAAACAGTTCAACCTGGTTAATCGGGCAATTGGTGGTCTCAGTAGTCGTACTTTTGTGACAGGCGGTCACTGGCAACGGGCTTTAAATATGATGAAGCCGGGTGACTATGTACTCATTCAATTTGGGCATAACGACAATGCGCCGCTAAATGACGATAAACGTGCACGGGGCACGATCAAAGGCCTTGGCTTTGAATTTGAAGTGATTAATAACCTGGTTACGGGTGACGTTGAAACCGTGCATAGTTATGGCTGGTATTTACGAAAAATGATAGGCGAGGCGCGTGCACTAGGAATTACCCCGATTATTTGCTCGCCCGTACCACGTAAAATATTTCAAGATGATGCACCGCGCATTGACCGAGCAGTCAATAGCTATCCCCAATGGGCGCAGCAAGTAGCACGGCAAAGTGGCACTCTGTTTATCGATTTACACAGCCTTATCGCCCAGCAATATGACGTATTAGGTCAGGCTAATGTCGCGCCCCTGTTTGCTGACAAACATACGCATACCAGTGAGGCGGGTGCCAAACTGACTGCGGCAACGGTAGCGAAAGAGCTGCACTTCATCTTAGGACGCTAGCCCTAAAACTCACTTATATTTCAGGGTAAGCAGGTGGTTGCTGCCCTGCATCACTTTGGAAGAATATTGTTATGCTTAATATCGGATTACGCGCCCATGATTATGGCCAAGGCACACCTACTGAAATTGCTGCAAAACTCGCCCCATTCGGCCCCTCTTGTATTCAATTAGCCCTCGCTAAGTCCTTTCCTTTTATTGGTGAGCAGCCGGGTCAACTTAGCCCAGGCTTGGCTAATCATGTGCGTGATGCCTTTGCCGCACAAGGTATTAATATAGCGGTGCTGGGCTGTTATATTAATCCGATTCATCCTGATCCAGTTATTAAAGAGCTGTCACTGCAGCGCTTTGAAGAGCACCTGCGTTTTGCCCGTGATTTTGGTTGTGCCATTGTGGGTACCGAAACAGGCTCGCGTAATGCCGATTGTACTTATCACCCTGATAGCCAAAGTGAAGAAGCGTTCTTGGAGTTGGTTGCATCGGTAAAACGCCTAGCGATTACCGCTGAAAAATACGGCAGTATTGTGGGTATTGAAGGCGTGGCCCATCATCATGTGGTTCACTCGTATGCCAAGATGGTGCGAATGCTGGACTTGGTTAACTCCCCTAATGTGCAAATAATCTATGACCCCGTTAACTTTTTTCCGCTTGAAGAATGTGCACAACAAGAACAGTTGATGGACCAAGCCTTTGAATTGTTTGGTGAGCGTATCGTTGCCATTCACTGTAAAGATTTTGTGCTGGTGGATGGTTTAAAATCCGGTGACTTACCCTCTGGTACTGGTCTAATGAATCATCAACATTTAATTAACTTAATAAAAAAACGTAAGCCTTTTATTCATACCATATTAGAAAGTACTCACCCTGAAAATGTCGAAAAAATAATGACCTTGCTCCACAGCCTCGCACAAGACTAATCACTTCCCTCAAGCCAAATGTCAACGAAGGTCATTTTGTCGTCGTCAAAATGACCTCGGTTAAGGTGTTAATTTCTGGCTTAAACCCTGTTGGTAAAGGCGTTTCAGACTTTCTCGACGCATGTAAACGTTTAACCAGACCATCGAGAAAAACAATATTCATATATGAACTTAGTGATTATTAATGGCTGTTAATGATTGCTAATGATTGATTGTTGTTGACGTTGACATTTAGGGCAATTAGGATACGCCCTGTAAACAAAATATTAACAATCGTATTTTGTAAATAACAATTAACCCAACCTGCTAACATCACAGAGGCGACAATGACACACATCAAGCAGCGTATTGCCCTAGGCTCGCAAAGTCCTTTAATCCCCTTTACTAGAAAGGCAATTGCGAGTCACATTACTTCGATTCTTTTTGCAACGGCGACATTTGGAGCCCTTGCTGCAAATTCGGCTTATGCACAAGAAACGACTGCAGTTACCAGTCAAACCTCTGCTGAGCAAAGCAAAGAAGAAACTGAAGTGATTGAAGTCACCGGTATTCGGTTTAGTCAGCGCAGTGCGCTGGATCGTAAAAAACAAGCCGGAACCATGCAGGATTCTTTGGTGGCTGAAGATATCGGTGAATTTCCAGATAAAAACGTAGCAGAAGCATTACAGCGCATTCCCGGTATTCAGCTAGCCCGGGATCAGGGCGAAGGTGCGTCTGTCAGTATCCGTGGTGTTGACCCACAATTGTTACGCGTTGAAGTGAATAGTGTCGGTGCCTTGGGTATGGGCGGATCACGCGCGGTCGATTTCCGTGATATGGCCTCTGAATTAGTTAAATCTTTGGACGTAATTAAAGGCTCTGAAGCACGTCTGACCGAAGGCGGTATAGGCGGTACAATTCAAGTTAATACCCGTAAGCCTAACGAATTTAAAGAAGATTTTTTCTCGGTGTCAGGCGAAGGCCAGTATAACGATTTGATTGGTGACGTTATGCCTAAATTCAACCTGACCGGTGTACACAAATTCAGTGACGATTTTGGTGTTTTACTGAATGTGACCGGCGCGGATAAAACCACGCTGACTCATGCCTTGCGAAATACCGAATGGGCACGTTTTGCCGACTATGATAACTCGCCTGAAAAAACTGTAGTTGATCCAAGCTTTGCATCGGTCACTGATAAAGCCGATTGTGCAACCAGTTCTAATCAAGCTAACTGTGAAGCGCAGTGGTTAGATTTTAACCCTTATTTACCCCGCTATGGTATGTGGCAGCGTCAGGAAGAGCGCATATCTGCCAATGCCATGGTGCAGTATGCGTTTAATGACATGTTCTCGGCCCATGCCAGCTATACCTACAACATGCGCGATAAAACAGCCAAAGACATTAACTTACAGTTCGAAACCCAGTCTACTGCCCGGATCAAACCCGAATCAGTCGTGGTCGATGACCTGCATAACGTGCGTTATTTTGAAACTGCCAATGCATCTATCAGTAACCGAGTATTAGAATTTGACTGGGACCAAAAATCAACCCAGTTTGAAACGGGTTTCCAATTTAGAAACGATGCATGGAGAGTAGAAGGAGTATTGGCACGTTCTACCACTGATCAAGATATTGATTCGCGCAGTGTCAGTGCCTGGGCCGGAGGTCTGGTTGACATGAAAGTCAGCTTAAACGACGAAGGTTTGTCAGCGCTGGATTTAACCGATGCTTATATCCGCAATCCCGATGATTTAACAGATACCTCCAACAAACTCGATATTAACGACCCCTATAGTTATGTCGGTGGTACCAGCTTCGATTACCGTCCTGCTAAGGACGAAAGTGAAGAAACCATGGGTAAAGTTGATGTTACCTATATTCCCGATTCTGATTTTTGGGTACTACTGCGCTCTGGTTATCAGCGAACAGAACAAAAATTTGCCAACTGGAATTACCGCTATGACATTGACCGCAACGTAGGCACAGCATACAACGGTGTGGTGTGGACCATTGAGGATCAGGCAGAACTGTTGGGCGGCAGAATGGTTGAAACCGACGAGTTTTTTAAAGGCTACGATTTAAGCGTTGACTCATTAGGTTCTTGGCTGGCGTTGGACTCACCGGCGGTATTGGAAGCGCTGCAGGCGGTTTCTGCTGACAATACCACTCGTGAAGACCTGAATGTTCAAAACGGCAACTATGATGTTTCAGTAAAAACACAGGCAGTCTATCTGCAGGCCAATTTTGAAAGCGAACTGATGGGCTTTACTTACTCGGGTAACTTTGGGATACGAGCGGTAGAAACTAAAAATGCCACCAACGGAAATGTGCGAATTAACGTCATCGTTGATGAGCTGGATGAAAATGGTGATCCAATCTTTAATGAGACCACCGGCACTTACCCATCGCGTCAAGTTCTTCCCGATGAAGAACATCCAGACTTTTTTCTTGGGCGTAAAACCATTGAATCTGACTACACGGATTATTTGCCCAGTTTTAACCTGAATGTTTCGTTGATCCCAGACGAACTGGTGTTTTATGTTGGCGTGGCAAAAGTGATGGCGCGTCCAATCATTACTGACATGAACGTAAATGCAACCTGTACCTTGCGTAAAAATACTCAGGCGCAAATTGACAATACGCCAGATAACTGTACGGCAGGTAATCCGGCACTTGAACCTTACCGCGCTAACCAGTTTGACCTGGCGCTAAACTGGTATCCGGATGAGGAGTCGATTGTATCGGTAGCGTACTTCACTAAAGATATCACTAGCTGGATCATTGACCCTGATACTCGCTTTGACGTGGACTTTTTTGGTGACGGAAGACTGTGGGATGTGCGTCAGAAATTGAATGGTAGTGGAGTAAAAACCAAAGGGCTTGAGTTCCAAGCTTCTACGGTATTTTCAATGTTACCCGAACCCTTTAATGGCCTTGGCGCAACGGCTAACTACACCTATATGGAAGCAGACAATGTTGGTCTTTTCAACCGTTTGACCGGAGAAGAGCTGGAGTTTCCCTCTCAATCTAAGGACAGTTACAACTTGACTGGCTTTTATGAAAATGAAAAGTGGAGTTTTAAATTATCGTATAACTTCCGCAGTGAATATTTAAGAAATGCGGCAGACCGTTCAGGTAATCCGGCTTATGTTGATGACGCAGGTTACCTTGACAGTAAGCTGACTTATACCGTGTCGCCTAATCTGAAAGTGTACGCGGATGCCCGTAACCTTACCGGTGAGGTCTATCATGTCAACGCAGGTCCTGGCCGTTCGTCAGATTTGCAATGGGCAGGTCGTGAGTACTCAGTTGGTTTTAGCTACAAACTGTAAAGGTTGAAAAACAGCCGCTTACTAACAGCCAGCCAATTCATGGCTGGCTGACAATGTATAACACCCTCTGCCGGGCCTAACTCATGTTGGCTCGGTCTGTTTTTGAAGATAGCCGATGAAATCAAAAGCTTGTTATGGAAAGTTAGGTGCATGGGGTTTAATGCTGGTGTGGCACTTAGCATCAGCCCATTCTGAGCCTGTTGTATTACCTGTCAATATTCCCGCTTCTTCGGTTCCTGAACGTAACATTCATCATATCGATACCTTGAATATCCACGATCCGGCGATACTGGCCGATCCGGTATCAAAAAAATATTACGTGTATGACAGTTTTCACTATGGTCACCCGCAGGAAAATCTCGATGCGCCGAATAAGCGTGCCGGTGTAGAAGCTTACTGGAGTGACGATTTAATCAGCTGGCACGGACCCAAACTGATTTATGACATTGAGCCTGATAGCTGGGCGCAAAGTGAACATGCACCATGGGCACCAGAAGTGGCGTATTATCAGGATAAATATTACTTGTTTCTGACCTTCCATCACTATCACAACATTCTTGAAGTACAGGACGGTCGTCCGCCAATGGTCACACGCGGTTCGCAGATTTTGGTGGGCGATTCGCCTCTTGGCCCGTTTAAACGGTTTAGCAATCAAAGCCATACACCAGCCAACGAAATGGCCTTAGATGGCACCTTGTGGATTGAAGATGGCCAGCCGTGGATGATTTATTGTCAGGAGTGGATCCAAACCGGTGCTGGGTTATTTAAAGCCATTCGTCTGACGAGTGATTTGTCCGGCACCATTGGTCAGCCCATTACCTTGTTTAGTGCTGCGGATGCAGACTGGACTGCCAGAACGACGCGCTTTGACGGCAAAGACATTGAGGCAGTGGTATCCGATGGCCCGTGGCCTTACATGAGCAAAACGGGTCAGCTGATGCTGTTATGGTCGAGCTGGAACAAAGATAAAACCAAGGCTTATACCACCTCTATTGCCTTTTCTGACAACGGCAAACTCAGTGGAAACTGGACGCAGCGCAATGAGCCACTTATTAGTGGCGATCGGGGTCATGGCAATATTTTTACCACCTTTGATGGTCAGTTAATGATGGCCCTGCATCGCTATTTTAAACAGCCCCATACCCGCCTGCAGATTTTCAATATGGAAGATATGGGCAATGATTTGCAAATGAGTAAACAGGTACTAGGCCATCCATAAGCTTAGTAGCGAAAGACGGCGATATTACAAGGTAAAAACTGCCACTACGAATAAGGAAACGAATAATGAAAATGACCCGACGTGAGATGTTTAAATTCAGTGGCTTGGGCGTAGCAACAGCAACATTAGGGTTGGGCGCGACCAGCCATTCTACTTTATTATCTGCCGCTCAAAAACCGAGCAAGCAACGCTCGCCTTACACCATGAAAAAACTGTTTCATGGCGTGTGTTATTATCCCGAATTATGGCCAATAGCAGAGATTGATCGCGACATTCAAGAAATGCTCAAGCTGGGTATTAACGTGGTTCGCATGGGTGAATTCAGCTGGTCAACAACTGAGCCCGAGCAAGGTAAAATTTCCTTAGACCTGTTTACGATGGTGATGGACAAGTGCCATGCCGCGGGTATTGATGTGATCATGTGCACGCCGACGGCAACACCGCCCATCTGGCTGACCCATGGCCATCCCGAACGCTGCTTTAAAGATGAAAACGGTGTGATCATGAGTCATGGTGCGCGCCAACACGCTAGTTATGAACACCCTGAAGTGCAAAAAGCCTGTTTTACTATTATTAAAGCGATGGCCAAGGAATTTGGTCAACACCCTGCGTTGATTGGCTGGCAAATAGACAACGAAATGAAAGCCCACGTGGCTGAAGATTTTAGTGATGCTGCGGTAGCAAACTGGCATCAATGGTTGAAAAACCGTTTCGGACGTATTGAAAAGCTCAATGATGCGTGGGGCACCCATATGTGGAGCCAACATTATCAGCGATTCGAACAAGTGCCTGCACCGGTTAAAACCCCCTTTCTACACAGCGCGTCGTTAAGTACCGCCTACAAAATGTTCTGCCGTGAAAGTATCGCAGATTTTATGAAAGCACAAAGTGACATACTGAATCAGTATTCTGCTGCGCCCGTTACCCACAACGATAATCCGGCGTTTAATATTCATCACGAACGTTCGATGCAGGCTCTAGACTTTGCCTCTTTCGATGCCTATCCCAGCAGTGAACAGTGGGCAGCTCTGGTGTTTCGCTCGGATATGTATCGCTCAGCTATACCGGGGCGCCCGTTTTGGTTAATGGAAACCAGCGTGGCACATAACGGCTGGTTAGGTAACCACCATACCCTGCATCCTAAGGGATTTTTGGCCGCAGAATCGGCGTTGATTTACAGCTTAGGTGGTGAAGGTTTTAGCTATTGGTTATGGCGCCAACAGCGCAGCGGTGCTGAATTACCTCATAGCGCCATCATGAGTTCATGGTTTCAGCCTTCGGTGGGGTATTCGCAGGTCAAGCAGGTTAATGAAAGCCGCCAAAAGCTAGAACCTTTGTTGGTTAACAGCACAGTGCAGGATGCTGCGATTGGGATCACGTATTCCGATCATGCCCGTGCGATGATTGAAACCGAAGGCCTTGATAAACGTCAAGGTTTTCCACGTCGTTACCGTGATGTGGTTGCAATGTGGCACAGCTACATTATGGATTTGGGTTTCCACCGAGATGTGCGTTTTGAAAACGCGGCATTAGATGGATTGCAAGTGTTGATTACCCCCGCGATGCCCTACGTAAGCGAAGACTTTATGCAGCGCACTTTAGCCTTTGTTGAACAAGGTGGTGTGTGGTTAGTAGGCCCAGTCACAGGAACGCGTGGAAAAGAACATACCGTCCCCACTACTGCCGGTTTAGGTTTGTTGGATAAATTTGCTGGGGTAAATACTGAGTTTGTAGTGCCATTGACCGATACGGGATCCAAGGGCACGGCCTTTGGTATCACCGCTGAGTTAAGCGGCTGGTGTGCCGCCATGCAAGTTAAGAGCGGTACGCAGGTCATAGGTCGTATTGACGATGGCGCTGCCGCCGAACGGGCCTTCATTACTCAGAGAAAAATCGGCAAAGGACATATTGTGGTACTGGGGGTTCAACCCTTTGGTGATAACGCACAAGCTATGATCGATGCGGTACTACAACATTGTATCGAACTAGCCAAAGTGAAAGGCCATTATCAAGTTAGCCAAGGTACGATTGTTGCGCCTCGTGTAGAGGCTGATGGCCGAATCTTATGGATAGTCACCAATATGAACGGTGAAGGTGGTGAACTTACTTTGCCAAACGGTGGGACAGATGCACTTACTGGGAAGGCGATTGCCAGTGGCAAGCTCAGCATTGAGCCCTTCCTTTGGCGCGCAGTGTATCCCAAGATTAAGGAGTAAAAAGATGGAAAAAATCGCATTTGTGATGCAGCTCAATGCAGGCTGTGAAGCCGAATATAAAAAACGTCATGATGAAATCTGGCCAGAATTGGTAGATGAACTCAAACAGGCTGGGGTAGAGGATTATTCAATTTTTTTGCATCCGCAAACGTTGCAATTATTCGGTGTTTTGTGGCGTAAAGAGGATCACACCATGAGTGAACTGCCGGCCACTGCTGTAATGCAGCGCTGGTGGGCGTACATGGGCGACATTATGCAAGCCAACCCGGATAACAGCCCGGTGGCGGTTGACCTGCCTCAGGTTTTTCATATGCCTTGAGGTAAAATATTTGCACTACTGCTGTGGGCTACCCGGCTGTACTTGAATATATTGCATAACGACTCGCTTATTGAGCGGCCAATTCTCCCCTAAAGGACTCGGCAGATCGCGCAGTTAAAATTTGCTTGGTTGATAATTAAGGTTACGACAAGGATTTACGTGATGACTAAGATGATAAAACAACTGTGTGCTTTGGTTTGGGTGGGCAGCTTAACTGCGCTGCCACTGCGAGCGATGGACATATTTCAGGCCAATGAACATTTTCAAGTGGGGCAATATGAACAGGCGCTCAATGACTATCAGCAACTGGCAGAACTGGGTAACGCGCAGGCGTTTTATCAACTTGGGTTGATGCATTATCAGGGTTTGGGCACAGAAGTAGACCGCTTTAAGGCGCTAATGTGGTTTAGCTTGGCTGCAGAACAACAGTTTAGCGATGCGCAGCAAGTCAGCGCAGACATACTGGCCTTGGCCACCGAAGAACAACGCCCTGCTATTGAGCAAGTACTAACCGCTATCAAAGCCCAGTATGGCATGGCGGTGGTGCAGCAGAAATATTTTCCAACGCTTAAATCAGTGCCTGGCGAGTATAAAATTGAGTTTGTGGATCCTGATGGCAGCACAGCCTCAGTGGATTTTCACGACAAGTACGATATTAATATAAGTGAAGCCCTTGTCACGACCGGGCTTTCACAGGAGTCTGCATCTATTGACTATCTGCTATTGGGCCGCCCAAACGCGGTCACTGCACAAGACCGCAATTATTTTGCCGTGGTAGATTATGAGATTGGCCGTGATGGGTCGGTACGTAATCCACAGCCTCTGCAGGTCAATGGCTACATTAAACCCGCGCTGAGTTTACTCATCACAAAACGCTTTGCTCAGCCCAAATTTGACGATCAGGCCGTGAGTTTTTTTCAGCGCAGTTACCTCGGCATGTCTGGCTACAACCGTGAATTCATCCGCACTGAGCAGTTTCAACGCTTTTATAACGGCTTGAACAGGCGGGTGAAAAAACTTAAAAGCAGCAGTACGATTGAAGATCAGTATCAGTATGCCGTCGCACTAATGACCTTTCCGTGGCTGACGGCTGATAAACAAGAGTTGCAAGGCGTTCTTGCGCGATTGTCAACGGCCGGACATCCGCTGGCGCAATATGAACTGGGATCATTGTTGTACCGTGAACAGCAGGATATTAGCGCTGCAGTGCACTGGCTAAATGAAGCCAGCAAGGCTGGCGTGACAAAAGCCCGCTATCGCTTAGGCCGCTTGTTGCTGGACAGTCCTTATGTGGAGCGCGACGAACACAAAGCCTTGTTTTGGTTTGAGCAGGCCGCCGCTGATACTTATACTCCGGCTTTGTTGGGCGCCGCCGAGATTACGCTGCTGGCAACAGAGCCTAGCCTGCAGAATGCCGAACAGGCCCGTGACTTTCTTGCACAAGTGCCAGAGAACGAACAACGCAATCCTGACTACGAATTTTTGCAGGCCATGCGCTTTTATTCTCAGCCCTCGCGGGACCTAGCCAAGGCAGTTGATCATCTGCGCGATGCGATCAGTTTGGGTAACACCTTTAACTGGGACGTAACTGACTGGGAAAAGCGCCTCAGTGCTTGGACGTCAAACGGTAAAGTGCTGGTTACCGACGTAGATAAACCGGCTAAAGATTAATATTAATATTCACTCGCTGGAAAATCGCCATTGCCGAGGCCAGCGATTTTTTAATGTGGTAATAGGTAAACTGGTGATGATGTTGCGTGCCTTTTTTTCGTTTATTTTCATGTGCTTATTTACGACAAGCACCGTTGCTGGGATTCGCGTTTTTGACTTAGGTAGCCAAGCGTCTGACGTTGATGCCACCGCCCTTACTCAAGCTGTAAAATACAACCAAGGCCGTGGTTTTGGTTTTGATTTTAATACTGCTGCTCAGGCGATACTTGAATCGCACAGTGTGGTAGCCCAGCAAAGCCTGTATTTTTCAGTGGATTTGCCACAAGGGCATTATCAAGTTGAACTGACATTAGGCAGTGATCTTGCTGCGTCTACTAATACCGTAAAAGCAGAATCGCGGCGCCTGATGCTCAATCAAATTAAGGTGGCCAAAGGCCAACACATCACACGTAGGTTTATGGTGGATGTGCGCAGCCCGTTTATTTCAAGTGAAAAACGTATTGCCCTAAAGGAGCGTGAACGTGACGATGTAAACTGGGACAACAAACTGACACTGGAGTTTGCCGCTGGCTCTGCAATGAGGCGCATTGCGATTACGCCGGTGGCTGATATAACGACGATGTATTTAGCCGGTGATTCCACTGTGACCGACCAAGATGTTGAGCCTTGGGCTTCGTGGGGGCAGTTGATTACCCAATACCTTAAACCGACTATTGTGGTGGCAAATTATGCGGTATCGGGGGCGTCGTTATATTCATTTAAAGCTGAACATCGCCTTGAAAAAATTCTGTCGTTAGTCAAACCCGGTGATTATGTCTTTATTCAGTTTGCTCATAATGATGAAAAACGTCGTGGTGAGGGCATTGGTCCGTGGCAATCGTATGCTGACTTATTAAATGAATATATCGAACGGGTGCAAGCAAAACAGGCCATCGCGGTATTGCTCACGCCGGTCCAGCGACGCTTTTTTAATGCCGACGGAACCTTGAAACCTACCCATGGTGACTATCCTGCGGCCATTAGAAAAGTCGCAACTGACAAACAGGTTCCGCTGATAGACTTAACTCAATTGACCACTGAGTTATACGAAAGTTGGGGGGATGAATCTTCTCGGCAAGCTTTTGTGCAATATCCGGCTAATACCTTTCCAAGTCAGCCACACGCCCTTAAAGATAATACGCATTTCAATTATTTTGGGGCCAATGAAATCGCCTTGTGTGTTATTAAAGGCATGCTTGACATCAGGCTGCCTTTGACTGATTACCTCATTGACAACCTGCAGGCTTATGGCCCTGCAAACCCCAATCAATTTGAACATTGGACCGTACCGATGAGTCCTCGCTTTGTCGCCATCAAACCCGATGGTAGTTAAACTGACTAAGGCCCTTTAGCGTTATGCAAACAGAAAATATACAACTCTCTGCGCCTTTTGATATGCCGATGATTGGTGTTCCAGATTTTAGCGATTGTCCCCTCTTTGATATTGTTGATTTTGGGGCGCAACAGGGCCGTGATGATCTAGCAAAGGCGGCCAATAACCAGGCTATTGCTCATGCTATAGAGGCGGCAAATGCCCAAGGGGGCGGTACGGTTATTGTTCCTGCAGGGACCTGGTTATGCGGTAAAATTCACTTAAAAAGTTATGTAAATTTGCATGTGGCACAGGGGGCAACGTTGCTGTTTTCGGCCTTGCCGACAGACTACCTACCAGCGGTATTAACCAGTTGGGAAGGTATGGAGTGTTACAACTATTCGCCGCTGATTTATGCCTTAGCGTGTGAACATGTGGCTATTTCGGGCAAGGGTACGTTGCTGGCACAAATGGATGTGTGGACACCTTGGGGTGCAAGGCCCAACGCCCATATGGAAGCGTTGGCCGGTTTGTATCATCAAGCGGCTAAATATGAACCTGTCGAGCAGCGCCAGATGGTATTTGACGGGGCGCATCTGCGGCCCCATTTTATTCAGTTCAATCGCTGTAAACATGTTTTGGTAGAAAACATTCAAATTGAAAATAGCCCCTTTTGGGTGCTGCATCCTTTTTTATGTCGCGATGTGGTTATTCGCAAAGTGAGTGTCAGGGCTCACGGCCATAACAATGATGGGGTTGACCCCGAAATGACCCAAAATATGCTGATAGAAGATTGCATATTCGATCAAGGGGATGACGCTATCGCACTTAAGGCGGGGCGTAATCAGGATGGTTGGCGCTTAAATGTGCCCAGTAAAAATATCGTGATCAGGCGCTGTCATATCAAGTGTGCTCATCATTTAGTTGCCATTGGCAGCGAACTGTCAGCGGGCATCGAGAATGTGCTGATTCAGGATTGCCAATTTGATGGTCAAACCGATTACCAAGATGCAGGGAATTTGCTGTATATCAAAACCAATGAGCGCTGTGGTGGAGTGATCAAACATATTTATATGCAGAATATCCGCGCGCAAAAATTAGGTGGCGCAGCGCTAGTGATAGAAACCGATGTGCTTTACCAGTGGCGAGAGTTAGTGCCTACTTACGAAAGGCGGTTAACCATCATTGAGCAGATATACCTTGATACTATTCAAGCCCAACAAGCTGAGCATCTGTGTCGTATCGAGGGACAACAAGAGGCGCCGGTGCAGCAGATTACCTTGAGCAATATTAATATGAGCACCAAGGCAGAAGCGGTTGTAAATCGGCATGTAGAACGCTTTATTTTACAATGACGAATGATCTTCTGGGCGTAAAATAGAGCGCCGACACACTGAGCGCAACGCTTATTTGCCCCTGCGTTTTTATGGTTTGTTGCTGGTCTCTTGTGCCGACTTTTTCTTAGCCCGTAACCGATCACGGTAATTATTGCGAGCTAAGGCTTGCATGTCGGTCACGGTGTCGCTTTCGTCAATGATTTCACGACCTATAAGGGTTTCGATGGCGTCTTCCAAAGACGCCACACCAGCCGTTTGGCCGTATTCGTCTTCGACTAATACCAAATGGGTCCGATTTTTAATAAATAAGTCAAGCAGCTGCTGCACAGGGAGTTTTTCAGACACCCTAATTAGGGGTTGCATAAAATCGCTAATCGCTTGGTCACCATAACCAGCGCGCTCAGCTTCGAACAATTTATTACGTAGGACCTTGCCTTTAATGTCGTCAATATTTTCACCGTAAACCGGAATGCGGGTAAATTGTTGAGTGCCTGCTAAATCAAGCGCCTGTTTGACGGTTAGGGTTTGATCTAAGGTATGCACCACCGAACGGGGCGTTAATATTTGCTCGGTTTTAAACTCTCTCAGTTTTAACAGATTTGATAGATACTCGTTCTCTTGGGCGAACAAAGTGCCATCTCTGTGCCCAAGAGATGCCAAGGCGATAATTTCTTCACGGGTAATTTCATTTTCTTTGTTTGCACTAAACAAACGAGTGATACCAGTAGCAAGCCACACCAAGGGATAAACCAGCTTAATTAACCACGAAATAATGAAGGCTGAAGGCGTGGCTAGCGTGCGCCAGAAGGTTGCGCCTAAAGTTTTAGGGATGATTTCGGAAAAATATAAAATCACTAGGGTTAACATGACGGCAATGAGGGTTTCCCATTGCTCACCAAAAATACGAATCGCTTGCGAACCCACACCTGCTGCACCCATGGTATGAGCAAAAGTATTGAGTATAAGAATGCTTGATAAAGACTCGTCTAAATTGTCTTTTACTTTGGTCAAGACCTTACCTGAGCGCGGATTGGATGCTGAAATTTGTTCAACATAGCTAGGCGTGATTGAAAGTAGTACGGCTTCCAATACCGAGCACAAAAATGAGACTCCGATAGCAATTGCTAGATATAAAAATAACAAGGTCATGAATGATTCCAAAGCGTGTACAAACAAATAAAGGCTTCTAGAGTCTGAACTCAGCGCCCGATAATGGCTGTTACAGTCATATACATGGTGGTGTTAGAGTAATTTGCCAATACATCAACTCAATATAACGCCATGTTTGATGAGGTATCTTACACGATTTACGCCAAAATCAATGCCCCGAAGCAGATCTTCTGTGGTGTAACGCATTTTGTTTGTTGACGCCTTTATTGTCACTTAACGTTTTGCGCCAGTGCCCAGACCTTAAAATCACGATACTGAAATTTGGTCCACTGCATTTGCCTAAAACCAATTTTTCCGGCGCCTAAGGGCTTGCCGATATTAAGCCCATCTACGACTGCCTGATTGTCGGTGTAATCAATGATCTTGCGCTCGTCAATGTACATTTGAATATGCTGAGCATTTTTAATTAAGGTAAGTGTGTGAACCCTGTCAGATAGGGTAGGAATGCCTTTTTCACCCTCTTGCAACAAACTAAAAGTGTTGTTTTTACGTAAGTTAGCATGGGCTCGGTCAGGGTTATGGGCGGCGTTGGCGTAATATGAAATGTGGTAACTATTGATTTCGCCCAAGGTGTATTGCGTGAAGGTGCCGTCTCGGGCTGGAAGGTTGGGGTCAAAAATATCTTCGCCTCCTGCACCCTGAGCAGCAAAAAATACGATAACCAACCCCGCATCAAATTTCAGGTTTTGTACTTGCCACTGAGCAATAAACGCATCAGGAAAATCGTGTGGGCACCACAATACATGATGCCCTTGTTCATCAGGTGAATACATTTGCATCCAGCCATCATTAAACGTCAGCTCTCCTGCTCCTTCCATGCGCCAGTTTGCCAACTCTGTCGCACTCGTTAAGCCATTGCTATACAACAGCTCACCCTTGTTTGGCGCGAATAAAGAATCAGCCCAGGTTGGCGTGCTTAGCAAAACTATGCATAAACTCATTATCCTAATTAGCATCGAGATCCCCCTCTGGTTTGATTGAATATGATTGAAAAGGCAATTTAACATAATTTTTATATATATCGATATTTCTTATGAGGCTTAGCATTGATGCATGTATTATGTAATTGATTTATATTTGTTTTTATCTTTTATGGAATGACGGTATACGTACTGAATACTTTTGGCTGACGATTAATACTCGTTAATTTTTATCTGATTCGTTAGTAATACACGGGTTGATAGATGATTTTTAGTGGCAATGAGAATCAAATGTAATCATAACTGGTCATTGTATGATGGCTATGTTATAAAAAGGTGAATTAAGGTTAATCAAACGTACTAGCAGATTGATCTTTGCTCAACCTGATTCGAGACCCAACATGAACAGACGCGATTTTCTCATTAAAAGTAGCATGGCAGCTTCCTTACCCTTGGCAATGTCTACCTCTGGCCAAGCCCTTAGCATGCCAAACCAAACAAAACAGGCCGCTGTTAGTCGCCAAGCGGGTAGCTTGACTTGGCTGGATGGACAGGCGCCTCATCTGAATGCTGGGCAAACGTGGGGACAGCCTTGGCGCAAAGGCCAATTGCAAAAAAGCCAGCCCTTGTGCTTGGTTAATAAGCAAGGTAACAAGGTGGCTGTGCAATCTTGGTCCACTGCTTATTGGCCCGACGGTAGCGTTAAATGGACTGCCCATGCCGTTGCCGCCAACGCTGATCTTGGCGAGAGTTTTAAGGTGATGGCGGGCAAGGGGCCTGCCGTTGAACTCCCTGTAAAGGTGAGTAATAACAGTCAGCACATCGTGCTTGAGAATGGTGTGTTTAGCTGCCTTATTCCGCGGTCTGGCCAATACATCATTAAAAAGCTTGAACGTAATGGCAAAGTGATTGCGCAAAACGCGACCTTAGTGGGGCTGCGTCAAGATCAGCCAGTTAATGAGCCTGACTCTCAGGCCAAGGTTGAGTCATTTGTGTCGCGCATTGAGCAAGCCGAAATTGAACAAAGCGGGCCCATTAAGGCCGTTGTCAAAATCAGTGGCACACAACGCACCGAATCAGGACGAGATTGGTTGCCTTTTACCCTGCGCTTAACGGTGTACGCCGGTGGTGAAAGTGTACAACTATCTCATAGCTTTATTTATGACGGTGATGACCAAAAAGACTTTATTTCGGGTTTAGGTTTACGTTTTGACGTGGTGCAGCGGGATGAGTTGTATAACCGACATGTGCGGTTTGTGGGCCAAGGCGAGGGCTTGTGGGCGGAATCGCCGCAAGGAATTACTGGCCTACGACGAGACCCAGGTAAGCTTGTGCGCGACGCGCAAATAGCAGGTATTGCCACGCCGCCCTTAAATGAATGGGACGAGCGTGTTAGCAGTCGCATGCACTGGATCCCCGTTTGGAATGATTACACTCTTTCGCAGTTAAATGCTAACGGATTTAATCTTAAAAAACGTACTAAAGCCGGACATGCATGGATTGATTCAGATCAAGGGCTGCGCGCCAGCGGTGTGGCTTATTTGGGCGGTGCATCGGGTGGGATCTTATTTGGCATGCGTGATTTTTGGCAATTGCATCCGGTGCAAATTGATATCCGTAATGCAGGCGCCGATATTGCACAAGCTACCCTTTGGTTTTGGTCGCCTGAGGCCCCCGCTATGGATGTGCGCTTTTACCATGATGGCATGGGCCAAGAAACACATGAACAACAACTCGATGCATTAAATATTACTTACGAAGACTACGAGCCTGGTTTTGGCAGCGCTTACGGCGTAGCTCGTACCTCAAGCTTTAGTTTGTTTGTATTAGATGCGACACCAAGTCGAACCGATACTATTGCCATGGCCGATACCATTCGTCAGCCTGCGCAAATTGTAGCTGCGCCACAAGACTACCTTGCCTCTGATGTGTTTGGGGGTTTATTCGGTTTACCTGATCGCACTAATCCAGAAAAAAGCGCGATAGAGGATCGCTTAGATTGGCAGGTGGATTATTATCACAAGCAAGTAGAACAACGCCATTGGTATGGGTTTTGGAACTTTGGCGACATCATGCACACTTACGACACCGACCGACATGTTTGGCGTTATGATGTGGGTGGCTATGCTTGGGATAATTCTGAACTGTCTCCTGATTTATGGTTATGGTATTCATTTTTGCGCACTGGCGATGCGACCACGTTTCGCTTAGCTGAAAACATGACACGGCACAATCGTGATGTTGATATGTATCACGCCGGCAAATTTAAAGGCTTGGGCACTCGGCATAATGTGCAACATTGGGGATGTAGCGCAAAGCAACTGCGCATTAGTACCGCAGCCTATCGACGTTTTCATTACTACCTAACCGGTGATGAGCGTACGGGCGATGTATTAAACGAAGTGATTAATGCCGATGAGGCGCTCGCAGCGCTAAATCCAACTCGCAAAGTAGCGCAACACAATCCCTTACCCGGAAAAGCGAAGATAGGCGTAGGTACCGACTTTGGGTCAGCTGCGGCGAATTGGCTAACGGCATGGGAGCGCACTGGTGATAAAAAGTATCGCCAGTGGTTAGAACGCGCCATGCGGGTTATTGGCGATCATCCACTGGGCTTTTTTGCTGGAGCCTTTGGTTATGAGCCGAGTACCAAAACGCTATTACCTTATCCTAACGTTGAGCCTTCACTATCCCACCTTAACTCAGTATTTGGTTTGATTGAGGTGTGTACTGAGTTGAATCAACTGATTGATGTTCCCCAGTTTAAAGCGGCTTGGCTCAAGTATGGCCGTTTGTACAGTGCGCCTCGAGCGGAGCAAGAAGCCGCTATGGGCGTGGCCTTTAAAGGAAATAGCTTAACGGTTGCACACTCTCGTTTAACCGCTTATGTAGCGCAGCAAGAAGGGGATAGAGCCTTGGCTAAACGCGCATGGCACGAATTTGCTAAAGAATGGGGCGGTAAGCATCAACCGGGTACACAGCATATTGCTGGTCCGCAGGTGCTTAACCCAATTGATGAGGCGCCTTGGCTATCTACGAATGATGCGGCGCAGTGGGGCTTGGCTGCCATTCAAAACCTGGCCTTAATTGGTGAAAGCTTGGACTAAGTGCATACTTTCAATAGACAACAAACGCGCAGCTATTCTTAGTTGCGTAGCAGTAAAACAAATATCCCTTTGCCCTGACTCATTGAGAGACAGGGCAAAAAACTGATTAACCATTACATAGAGATTTGAACGTGATCCCTGCCAATATCGATGACTACCGACTTCTAGCCAAAAAACGCTTACCCAAATATTTGTTCGAGTACATCGACGGCGGCGCTTTTAGTGAAACCACTTTGCGTAATAATACCGCTGACTTGCAGCAAATTGCTTTGCGACAGCGAGTATTACGAGACATCTCAAGTGTGAGTACTGCATGCAGTTTATTTGGTCAGTCTTATAAGCTGCCCGTTGTGTTGGCGCCAGTGGGAATTGCCGGCTTAAATGCACGGCGCGGTGAAGTGTTAGCGGCGCAAGCAGCAGAAGAAAAAGGCGTGCCCTTTTGTTTATCCACTGTATCCGCTTGTTCAATCGAAGAAGTGCGTAAAGGCGTACAAAATCCGGTGTGGTTTCAACTTTACATGATTAAAGACCGCGGTTTTATGAAAGCCATGTTAGAGCGTGCGCAGGCAGCGGGCACAGATACCTTATTATTTACGGTGGATATGCCCGTACCCTCAACACGGTATCGGGATATTCGCTCAGGCTTGTCAGGCGGCAGCGTATTTCGCCGTCAAAGCGCTCGCTTTATTCAATCCGCTTTAAGCCCTCGCTGGGCTTGGGACGTTGGGGTGATGGGGCGACCTCATACCCTTGGTAATATTGCTCCGGTATTAGGTGAAAATGCCGGTATCGATGATTTTTGGGCGTGGTTAAATCAAAATTTTGATGCCAGCGTAACGTGGAAAACCTTGGAGCTTATTCGTGAAAACTGGAAAGGAAAGCTCATTATCAAGGGCATTTTAGACGCTGAAGACGCTAAAGAAGCGGCGCAACTTGGCGCCGATGGCTTGATTGTGTCTAACCACGGTGGACGTCAGTTAGACGGTGCATTGTCATCTATCAAGGCCTTACCTCCCATTGCCGATGCAGTGCAAGGCGATATTAAAATCTTGCTCGACAGTGGCGTTCGCAGTGGCTTAGATATTGTTCGCGCCATCGCCTCTGGTGCAGATGCGGTTATGATAGGCCGCCCTTGGGTATATGGCTTAGCCGCCGCCAAGAAAAAAGGCGTATTAGATGTGTTGTCGATTCTTGAAAATGAAATGCGCGTAGCGATGGCACTAGCGGGTTGCACCAGCTTGGCTGATGTAAATAAAAACATCCTCGCCTAATGTAGGCGCTCCTTCAGAGCTGAACAAACCAACCCTCGAAGCTAAATAACACCGCTTACCGGCAGCGCGACAATAACAAACCTCTGTCCTGGTAGGCGCTCCTTCAGGGCCGACTAAACCTCATATGGCCGCATAGCTGTTCTTTATCTAGTTATTTTTCGCTTAAGCTCTCATCGCTTGGCTTGTTTTGGCTTTCTCTATACTGAAAATACTGTGTTTTACCAGTGGTTACTCGCCTCTAGTTCTTAGTCTCTGCTTTATTTGCGATATTCAAATATGAAACATCTGGTTTATATGTCACATGATCAGGGCTTTCGCTGGATAAAACACACAAATCAGTCCGTTTTTACTTGTCATAGATATGTTAATGTGACGTAAAATGATTTAATATGACGTAATATTATTAAAGTTGAGTGAAGGTTGAACATGAGTCGACACTCAATAACTCCATCATTATTGTGTAAAAAGGAACCAACTATGCCAGCGTTAGCCCATGATATCGCTTATTCCACGATCCGCACCACCATTGATAAATTGATTAATAACCTCGTTAATATCACCGATGATAGTGGCGAGTTTTTATTAAAACTCGATGATGGCCGCGTGATTGATACTAAAGGTTGGAATGATTGGGAGTGGACCCACGGTATTGGTTTATATGGCTTAATGAAATACTGGGATATCACCGGTGATGACAGCGCTAAAGTGATCATTGAAGAGTGGTTTAAAAACCGCTTTGCCGCCGGAACCCCGACCAAAAACGTTAACACCATGTCGCCGTTTTTAACCTTGGCTTATATGCAAGAGCGCAGCGGTAATCGCAGCTACTTACCTTATTTAGACGTATGGGCTGAGTGGATCATGGACGGTATTCCTCGCACCGAGGAAAATGGCATTCAGCATATTGTATTCAACTCAGTGAATTATCAGCAAATGTGGGATGACACGCTGATGATGAGTGTCTTACCACTGGCTAAAATCGGTTTGCTATTAGACCGCCCCCATTATGTAGAAGAAGCAAAACGTCAGTTTATGCTACACATCAAATATTTAGCTGACCGTAAAACCGGTTTGTGGTTTCACGGCTGGACCTTTGACGGTCGTCATAATTTTGCAGACGCATTATGGGCTCGCGGCAATTGCTGGGTGACTATCGCTATTCCGGAATTTATTGAGTTGTTGGATTTACCGGCAGACGATGGTTTACGCATGTTCTTGTTAGAGACACTCGAAGCCCAAGTGAAGGCCTTAGTTAAAACTCAACATAAAGATGGTTTGTGGCACACCTTATTAGATGATCCCGATTCTTATCTTGAAGCGTCTGCCGCAGCCGGTTTTGCCTACGGCATATTAAAAGCTGTGCGTAAAGGTTACCTCGACAGCAAATATGAAGACTGCGCTATTAAAGCCATTAAAGCGGTTTTAGCAAACGTTGATGAAAGTGGTGAATTACAGCAAGTTTCCTTTGGTACGCCAGTATTTGATGATCTGCAAGGTTACCGCGACATCCCCCTTACCTCTATGCCTTATGGGCAGTCGATGGCGATTTTAGCCTTTGTGGAGTACATGAATCGCTATATTTAATGTGGCGATGTCAGCAAGCAGAATAATAACAAGAGAGTTAACATGAAAGAACGTAAAATTGGTTTTATAAATTATACGGCTTACGGTTTTGGGGATGTGCTCGGTGCGGGTTCGATGGCCGTTATCAGTACATGGGTGCTATTTTTTTATACCACCTACTGTAATTTAGGCCCCTTGCAAGCCGGTATTATTTTCGCTTCGGCCCGTATCATAGATGCAGTAGCCAGTCCTTTGATTGGCTATTTGTCGGATAATGCTGATGCTACTCGTCTTGGTCGCCGTTTTGGCCGACGTCGTATCTTTTTGTTAATCGCTATTCCACTGTTACCCAGTTTTGCGTTGATGTGGGTCAGTGGTCAGCATTTCTTGTATTACTTATGTACCTACATCTTTTTTGAATTGGTTTATGCCTCAGTATTAATTCCTTATGAAACCTTGGCCGCTGAAATGACCAAAGACTTTCGTAAAAAGGGCATGTTTGCTGGGGCGCGTATCTTGGTGGGGCATATGTCGGCCATTGCCGCTACGATACTGCCCGCTTGGATAGTCTCTGCCTTAGGTGGGCAAGATTCGCCCGATACCTTTTTAATTATGGGCGGCATTTTCTCTATCGCCTTTATGCTGGTGGTGACCTTCGTGTACTTGTTTACCTGGGAGCGAACTAAAACCTCGGCAGAATTGGCTCACGAAAAGGCCGAACGTACTTCGTTTGTTAAGGCCTTTACTAAACTGTATAAAGGTCTTGGATTTACCTTCAAAATTAGGGCATTTCGTTTACATTTAGGCATGTATTTGGGTGGTTATATCAGCCAAGATATTTTCAACGCAGCCTTTACCTACTTTGCGGCGTTTGCCTTAGGTGGCATGTTTGCCTATAGCGCCAGTGAATCCTTAAGTTTGACCTCGTATCTGATGGCTTCTATTTTTACCGTGCAAACCCTGGCCGTTGGTGCGGTGTTTGCTTGTGTTGCGTTGTTGCCTAAGTTTTTTCCTGCCTTAACTTATCGCTTTGCGGTGGTGTCCTACATTGTGGGTATTATCGGCTTATCGTCTTTTTATTATTTTGCCCCCGAAAGTCAAACAGGCCAAATAAGCTGGATGGCCATTGCCTTAATCTTTGCCGGTATTGGTCGCGGTATTCTGAATTACATTCCTTGGAACACCTATAATTACATGGCCGATGTGGATCAAATCGTCACCGGTCAGCGCCGCGAAGGCAGTTTTGCAGGTGTCATGACCTTTGTTCGCAAAGCGACACAAGCCAGCGCCGTATTTGCCGTGGGGGCCGCACTTGAGTTAGGTGGCCTCATCAAGGGAGAAAAAGTTCAAAGTGCCGATGTAATGCAATCTATCGTGATGATTATGACCATCGGTCCGATAATCGTATTGATACTTGGTTATTGGGTATCCACTAAATTCCATCTTAACACCGACACTCACACCATTTTAATGGACGAAATTGCCCGTTTTGAAGCTGGCGTGCGTGAACCTTCATCTGCCGCCAATCAAGCCATTATTGAAGATTTAACTGGTTGGAAGTACGAGCAACTGTGGGGTAATAACGCCATTTCAGGTGATAGTGAGTTAACTAGAAAAGATTCAACGTTAGCAGGTAAAGTATAATGAAGCACAAGCATTGGCTGCTACCTGCAAGTTTGTTACTCAGCCTATTTTTAGGCGCCTGTGCGGCACAACCAGACAGCGCAAAAACCGGTGTTACAACTATCCCTAAAAGTTGGATAGATGCTGATACGGGGCATAAAATTGTGCGTTTGTCTGACGAGCCTGGTTCGCGCTCTTTGTATTTTCATCAAAATGCCTACGCTGCTAGCGGAGATAAATTGCTTATCTCGGTGGATAATCCAAAAGGCGTTGCGGTAGTCGATTTAACGAGTCTTAAAGTAACGCGATTATATCAAGATCCGAATATCGGTATTTTGTTTATGGGGCCCAAAGGCCGAGAGGTTTATTTAACCCATATCCCGCCACAAGACGGCCAAGTGGTGCATCCGCAAAACGAACTGCAAAGCCCCACGAAAATTTTAGCTGTGAATATAGATACCGGAGCAGTACGCGAAGTCGCGACCATTGCCAGAGGCAAAATCCATTCTATTAATAGCGACGAAACCCTGCTGATAGGGGCCTTTGCTGAAGAAGAACATAACTTAGAAACTGGCCCTCGTGATAGCCGCTTTGAAGCCCGATATGAAGCGGTAGATGCCAACGGGCAGCCATTAAGTTTTGCGGACGCCAAAGAGGTGCGCATGGATGAACGCTTAGAAAAACGCATCCCCATGCAAATGTTTACGATTAATATCAAAACGGGTGAACAGCGCACCATCATGCATTCCACCGATTGGCTAAACCATATTCAATTTTCGCCGGTGGACCCTGAGCTAGTGATGTATTCTCATGAAGGTCCTTGGCATAAAGTGGATCGCATTTGGTTAACGGATATTCATGGCCTTACACCACAAAGCATTCATACCCGTATGATGAATATGGAAATCGCTGGGCACGAATTTTGGAGTTTTGATGGCAGTAAAATTTACTACGACTTACAAACACCTCGTGGCCAAGATTTTTGGTTAGCCAGTTACGATATACAAACGGGCGAGCGAGTTTGGCGGCACATGGAGAGGGATGAGTGGTCGGTGCATTTTAATGTGTCTCGTGACGGCAGTATGTTCGCTGGTGACGGCGGCGACAGTGAAATGGTGGCCAAAGCGAAAGACGGCAAATGGATCTATTTGTTTGATTCACAGGCCGTGAATGACGTCGCTGGGATCAGCGCTCGCAATGCCAAAGACTTGATAAAACCCGCTACGCTCAAAGCCACTAAATTAGTTAACATGCAGCACCATGACTACCGATTAGAGCCTAATATTACCTTTACCCCTGATGGTAAATGGCTGGTCTTTCGCTCAAATATGCACGGCCCCGTACATGTGTATGCGGTAGAAATTAGCAAACACTAAGTGAGAGGCGTGGTCTATTGAAGACGAAAATATGCCTTAAACCAGTGCTAAATTTTGTGATTTAACGGGTTTGTTTGTTATTTGTAGTAGCAAACAAACCATGATTAAGCCGATACCAAACCAACCAATGGCGCTAAAGCGCTCTCCTACAATTAATACTGCCATAAGAGTGGCTACCGCCGGCTCTAATAAAGTGATGAGGGTTGCCTGGCTGGCTTCAACATAATTCAGTCCATAGCCAAACAGCACATATCCTAAAAACATCGGCACGATTGCCATATAAAAAACAACCAATGTATTACCTGTTGACGTGAAGAGGTTGTCACCGGTTAACAGCAATGAAGGTAACAAAACGCAAGCTGCCAAGCCAAACATGCTCGACATAGCCGACTTTGAATTAATACCACCCTCTATCATGCATTTAGCCGCCCAAGAATAGAGGGCATAGCTTAATCCAGCTACGAGGCCAAGTAACATTCCCAGATAATGACCCAGTAAGGGAGTATCGAGCTCTGTGTTGCGTATTTTGCCCAAAGCCAATAGCACTATCCCTAGCACGCCAATGGCAAAACTCACAAGCCATCGTTTAGACATGGTTTTTTTGCTAATAAGGCACTCTAAGAGCACGGTGAAAAAGGGAGCACTGGCGATAGATAACACCGTACCGATAGCTACTCCAGAAAGACGCATTGAACTGTAGAACGCTAGAGGATAAATCGCTACCGATAAGCCGCCGACCAGCAATAATTTATACTGAGCCGCCAACTTTGCACTGTCTAACATTAAGGTTCGAAAAGCGCTTAGCACCAACAACACTCCGCCAATTCCCATGGCAAATGCTCCCGTCGCCAATGGGCTGACATTGGGTGTAAAGCTCGCTGCGGTACCTGTTGTGCCCCATAAAAAACTGGCGATGACGATGGCGAGGCTTCCACGAAAAACGTGGTTTTGATGATGCATTATCTGCCTTAATCTTTGAATAGAATACTGAGTGAAGTGTAGCGTGTTTAAAAAGTTAATAATGTGCAGAAAAGACGCTTTTGTTGGCTGTTTAGCCGTTTGTTTTATTGTGAAAATGCTCTAGGCGATAAACCGAAGTAACTTGAAAAACGTCTGCTGAAGGCGGAAACATCATGATAACCCACTTGCTCCGCAATAATTTGAATAGGGTAATCGGTATTGATTAACAGGGCTTTGGCTTTTTCTAGTCGCTGTTGCGTGATGTACTTAGACACACTGAGGCCTAATTGCTCGGTAAAGCATTTTTTGAATTGGGTTTGGCTTAAGCAGGCAATCGTTGCCAGATGTTTAATGGGCAAGTTTTCAGCGAGATTGTCCAGAATATGAGCCACCACAGCGCGGATACGATGGTCGAGTTGCTTAGTTTGAGCCTGCTCTGCTAATAGTAAAAAAAAGGTCTGAAACATGGCGTGTTCTAATGTTGAGTTGGCTTGGTTTTCGAGCTGTTTCTCAATAAAACTAAGATATGCGTTTAAGGGGGGCGTAATTGAAAACACCACACTATCTGAGTGCAATAAATTTTCAGGCAAAATCGCCATGTCAGCCACTACAAATCTAGCCTCTTGGTTGGCCGTAAAATGATGGTATTGTGTCTGCTTGATTACCACGCATTCCCCAGGCGCAACTTTGCCAGAGTAAGCTTCAAGTTCGATATTGATGACGCCACGAAGTGGCAATACTAATTGATGGAAATCATGTTTATGCCCCTTACGCATGCGACTGTATGAGCGGATAGAAAGCAAATTTGGCATGTAGTCATTGTGAAGTCGTTGGCCTTAAAAAGGACTATAACATTGTCAGGGCAATAAGGTCGCGTTGGCAAACAGAGTAGCAGATAAATTTGCGGATATTTACTGATTGGTTAAGGTCAACATTTTCGTATACCGCTCAGGCTATTTTGAAAAAGAGGAGGAGCATCTCAGTGCAACCTGAATCCTTAAGTCATTGGACAGACTGGTCGCCACTCTTTAAGGCCTGCAGGGGTGATTTAAACCCACATTAGGTATCTTTTCGATGAGAATAGATTATCACGATTGATCCTGATTAAGGGTATTGAGGCTCAGAATTGCTATATACACTTTGCTTTCAGTCATTCTGCTTGATTCGATTATTTTGTATTAAATATAAATTGAAAAAGTATGGCCCTTTACGCTGCATTGCCTGAACGCTTCATACCCAAGCAAAAGTTTATTGATCATCCCAATTTCGTTTGGCCTTTTTACCTTTTACCGCTTGGCGTATTTTTTTGCCAAACTTTCTGCCCTGTTCATGGTGTTCCTGTTTACTTTGTTTTGCACGTAAGGCCTCGCTCAGCAGTTTTTGGTAGTTTTGCCAGCGGCGTAACGCTAACCTGCCTGAAGTGAGGGCGGCTTGTATCGCGCAGCCTTTGTCATCTTCGTGATGGCAGTTGCTATACTTGCACTGACGTTGCAAAGCATCGATGTCGTCAAATACTTCTGCAACGCCATCTATGTCCTCATTCAAGCGAAGTTCACGCATGCCTGGCGTATCTAATACCCAGCCCCCTTGTGGCATGGCAAACAAACTGCGGCCTGTTGTGGTATGACGGCCTTTAGCATCGTCCTCGCGGATCCCTGCCGTATGTTGAACTTGTCGCTCGAGCAAGGCATTCGTTAGGGTTGATTTCCCTACGCCTGATGAGCCTAAAAAGGCGATGGTTTGGCCTGCACCCGTCCAGAATTTGAAAGTTTGCTGAATATCATCCACCAGCGCATTCACTTTAATGACCGGTACGTCGTGATGTATGGCTTGAGCCTGTTGGACAAAGCTATCCGCATCGTCACACAAATCACTTTTAGTCAGGACAATTACGCTAGGAATATGAGCCGCCATAGCTAAACTTAAATACCGCTCGATACGGGAAACATTAAAATCTTGATTGCACGAAGAAACGATAAATAAAGTATCAATATTGGCGGCAATGAGTTGGGTTTTTGCTGCGCTGCCCGCTGCAGTACGTTGCAGTAAATTAAGACGTTCAAATAGTTTTAGCGGTTTATTGCTATGATTTTCAAGCCAAAGTCAATCACCAGTTGTGGGGCGGTTGACCGGATCATCATGCGCAAGAAGCCCTGTAATGGGTAAGCTAATTTCACTGCTGAGTGTAGTAACTTGAATGCGGTCTCGAAACACCGCAGACACTCGCGCAGCATAACCATGCTCTAGCTCATCTAAGCTGACTTGCTGTTGCAGCATCGGCCGCCAACCTAATTCCGTTAACGTCATTGCTTACTGTCCTAATCAATCTGAACCATGATAAGAAGTGTCGTTATCATTTCAATTACATACGAAAGATTAACGGTTCCCACCCGAGCTGATATTCACTCGATGACGACATTTTTGTGGATAGAAAACCCAACGCCGCTAGGCGCAATAAGAGCGATATTCAGCGCCACGGCTTATGCAGCGTTTAGGTTAATCAGGAAGATACCAGTTTGCAATAGTAAGCGAGCGCCCCGCGCGGCGCAATGCGCCGCCTCATGAACTATTTTAATACAGCAAACTGTAAACTTTACGACGATATTTCGATTTTAGTGGGTCGCCATCGGGCAGGGCGTTGATCATGTCTAAGGTGAGTTTTTTTGCATCGCCAAAATTTAAGTCTTTAATCAATACCGCTAATGCCAGATCTAAGGCTTCTTCTATTTGATTGGCCTGATGCAATTGAACCGCTAGCCTGACTTTTAGATCGAGATTATCAGGGTCGTTGGCTAGCTCTTGTTGTAAGGCGATGATCTCTGGCGACTCTGCTGCTTGCTCGGCTAATTCTATTTTGCCTTGAATACTTTTATACAAGGCATCTTGGTCGACTAAACCAATAGTGGCGAGCATCGCTTTAGCTTGATTGACTTGGCCTAACTCTATCTGGCAATCGGCTAATAATAATTTGATATCAGCACGACTGCTGTCAAGGTCATAGGCTTGTTTAGCTAAGGTATAGGCTTGTTGATAGTTACCTGCACTTATTAATTCTTGTGCTTGAGCAACTAAACCGTCTTCTGCTTTAGGTAAATGTTTGTTCAACAGCTCAATGATTTGTGCCTCACCTTGAGGCCCTGCAAAACCATCTACGGGTTGACCTTCTTTTACCAAAATCACGGTGGGCAAACCACGTACACCAAACTGTTGGACAATTTCAGGTTGGGCTTGGCAATCTACGCGAGCATGAATAAGGGTGTCTGGGTATTTTCTAGCCACGCTGGCCAATACCGGAGCAATTTCATCACTTGGAGCATAGCCTTGTGCCCAAAATTCGATCATCACGAGTTTTTCTTGCGAGTCTTGTAAAATGACTTGCTCAAAGTTTTCTAAGGAGATATCTACGCTAGTATTCATTTATGTTCTCAACAAAAATCTGTTTTGCTTGTGTTGGGGCAAGTTTATCAAAAACAAGCGAGTTCATCTGCATTTGAAAGACTTTAACTGTGCATTAGTGCCAGACAAGGTGCCTTATCAACAAAACAAATTGGTAATGTTATCAATTTGTTGCTAGTTTATGGCACCTTTAAAATTACAGCAGCGTTTTCATGGAACTGCACGTTTTAAAATTTGCCAAAATATCAATTCTGCGAGCCGATATCGCAGAAGTGATTATTAATGATGATGTCGTAATGACCTTGGCAATGGTAAACGAATATCATGGCTTCTTGCAAAAGCACCTCAGAGCGCCGTTTTCCTTATTGGTGAACAAAATTAATGAATATGGCTACGAATTTCAGGCGCAGTTAGCCATCGGTAATATTCCTGAAATACATGCAATGGCTGTGGTGAGTTATACCCGTAAGTCAAATTTAACAACACATTTGTTAGCCCACACCACCCCGCGAACAAAAGCATGGAATATTGATTTTTTTAGTCAACGAGACATGGCGTTAGAATGGCTAGAAACTCAGCAAGATGCTTTAAAGGAACACGGAAAAAGAGCAGTTTCTAATGCGATAACGGCGTCTTTGATATGAGCCAAAAATACCCCAGTTTTGCAGCCTTTTATCCCTATTATTTATCCGAACACCAAAACCCGACGTGTCGGCGTTTACATTTTGTGGGTTCATCATTGATTATTGTGCTTTGTCTCGCGGTCTTGGTGACGCAGAATTGGCTCTGGTTGGTGGCCTTACCCTTTTTGGGTTACGGATTTGCCTGGATTGGACACTTCTTTTTTGAACACAATAAACCGGCTACTTTCACCTACCCATTTTACAGCTTTTTAGGCGATTGGGTGATGTTTAAAGATATTCTGATTGGCCGCATTCGCTTTTAATTCCTTATTTTTCACCACTACTTTTCCTTTTATTAACTAATCATGATCATTCAAGGTCGCTAAAAAGCCTTTTCTGTTATTGTCAACCGTCTTTGTTTAAAAAAAGTACAAATTTGTTGTTGATCTAGCCTTTCCAAGAGGTACAAAAACTCGTAAACTTGCGCCCCTTTTTGAGCAATGGACGTTTTTTGCACGATTTTGGTCTTAGATAATGATGCAGATTGGTCCTTATGTATTAGATAATAATTTGATTTTAGCGCCGATGGCTGGCGTGACAGATCGACCCTTCAGACAACTTTGTACGCGTCTTGGCGCAGGTTTAGTTGTTTCTGAAATGTTGTCTTCTAATCCTCAAGTGTGGGAACGAGATAAGTCCAAGCATCGCATGGACCACCGTGGTGAAACGGGGATAAGGGCGGTGCAAATTGCTGGGGCTGATCCTGAGTTGATGGCGCAAGCCGCACAGTTGAACGTCAGTAATGGCGCACAAATTGTGGATATCAATATGGGATGTCCGGCAAAAAAGGTGAACAAAAAGTTAGCGGGTTCTGCCTTATTACAAAATCCTGCCTTGGTTGAACAAATTATCAAGGCGGTTGTTAATGCGGTAGATGTGCCGGTTACCTTAAAAATACGCACAGGTTGGGATACAGAAAACCGTAATGGAATCGCAATTGCCAAAATTGCCCAGGACAACGGTATTCAATCTTTGGCGGTGCATGGTCGCACCCGAGCTTGTATGTACAAAGGCGATGCCGAATACGACACCATTAAGGCCATCAAACAGGCTGTGTCGATACCGGTGGTCGCAAACGGGGATATTACAGATGCCTTTAAAGCTAAGCACGTACTGGAATATACCCAAGCAGATGCGTTAATGATCGGTCGCGGGGCTCAAGGTAATCCTTGGATATTTCGCGAGATCTTACACTATTTGCAAACTGGCCAAATGTTAGCTGCTCCCAGTATTGGTGAGGTGAGTAGCATATTGCTAGAGCATGTTGCCAATGTTCACGAATTTTATGGTGAGTATTTGGGAGCGAGAATTGCTCGCAAGCACGTTGGTTGGTATTTAGCTGAGCATGACAAAGAACGAAAGTTTCGTGCCCAGTTCAACATAATTGAAGATGCTTCACAGCAACTTGATGCGTTAAACCAGTATTTTGAAACCTTTAATGTGGAATCAACTTACTTCGACAGATTGGCAGATGAAACGGTATTAAACCAGAATTCGCCTGCCGCTTAATGATGACTAACTAAAGAGCACGATGTATATGTTCGAACAAAATGTAACTTCTCCGTTTACCACTACGGTAACCACGCCTTCACAAACTCAGGCGCAAAAGCCGCTACGTGATTCTGTTAAACAAGCGGTAAATAAATATCTAAAGCAATTAGATAATAACAACATCGAAAACTTATATGAGTTAGTTTTGGCTGAAGTTGAAGCGCCATTATTAGAAGAGATCATGACCTTCACTCGCGGCAATCAAACACGCGCCTCAACCATGTTGGGTATCAACCGCGGTACATTGCGTAAGTTGTTAAAGCAATACGGTATGAACTAAGCCGAGTATTTTGTAAAGGAGCACCATAGGGTGCTCTTTTTGTTTGTACCCCCAGAGAATAGCCCTGCAAATTGGCGAAAAATGTTAGACTAAATTTAGCAAAATATTACCTTTGATAGTGGATTAAGTATGCAAAACACAACGACCGCAAACCCTATTCGTCGCGCTTTGTTAAGCGTATCTGATAAAACCGGCATTCTTGAATTTGCCCAGTTTCTTGCAGCACAAGGTGTTGAACTCATTTCAACCGGCGGTACGGCTAAACTACTCAGTAGCCATGGCCTGACAGTAATTGAAGCCTCTGACTATACCGGACATCCAGAGATAATGGATGGGCGTGTTAAAACCTTACATCCTAAAATTCACGGTGGTATTTTGGCGCGTCGCGGTCAAGACGATGCGGTAATGGCACAAAACAATATCCAAGCAATTGATTTAGTCGTAGTGAATTTGTATCCCTTTGCTGCAACTGTCGCTAACGATGATTGCACGCTAGAAGACGCGATTGAAAACATCGACATCGGTGGGCCAACGATGGTGCGCGCTGCAGCGAAAAATCACAATGCGGTAACGATTGTGGTCAACCCTGCTAATTACGCCCGAGTAATGGCAGAAATGTCCAGTGCGCAAAATAGTGTAAGTCATGCTACCCGTTTTGATTTGGCCATTGCTGCTTTTGAACATACTGCTGAATACGATGGCATGATTGCTAACTATTTTGGCGCCATGATTGACTCAAGCGAATGTGAAGACGATTGTGACCACCATCACAGTGAGTTTCCGCGTACCTTCAACATTCAGTTAAGTAAAAAGCAAGACTTACGTTACGGTGAAAACAGCCACCAAAATGCTGCATTTTATGTTGAAAATACTGTTCAAGAAGCCTCTGTTGCCACTGCTACTCAACTGCAAGGCAAAGAATTATCGTTCAACAACATCGCTGATACAGATGCGGCCCTTGAATGTGTGAAAGAATTTGCTGAACCTGCCTGTGTTATTGTTAAACATGCTAATCCTTGTGGCGTGGCCTTAGGTGACACCATTCTTGATGCTTATAACCGTGCGTATCAAACGGATCCTACTTCTGCCTTCGGTGGCATTATTGCCTTTAACCGTGAGCTAGATGCCGCAACAGCGCAGGCTATCGTCGATCGCCAATTTGTTGAAGTGATTATTGCTCCTACCGTTAGTGACGATGCGATAGCCGTTGTGGCTGCCAAGAAAAACGTGCGTTTACTTGCCTGTGGTGATTGGCAAGGTCAGCTCACAGATGGTTACGATTTCAAACGTGTTAACGGTGGCTTGTTAGTGCAAGAACGTGATTTTGGCATGGTTGAAGTAGAAGACTTACAGGTTGTGACTAAGGTCAAACCCACAGAGGCTCAAGTTAAAGACTTGATGTTTACATGGAAAGTGGCGAAGTACGTCAAATCTAATGCCATTGTCTACTGTAAAGACGGTATGACTATCGGTGTAGGTGCGGGGCAAATGAGCCGAGTATATTCAGCTAAAATTGCTGGTATTAAAGCCGCTGATGAAGGCCTGGTAGTGCCGGGTTCAGTTATGGCTTCTGATGCGTTTTTCCCTTTCCGCGACGGTATCGATGCTGCTGCCGCTGCCGGCATTTCAGCCATTATCCAGCCTGGCGGCTCAATGCGTGACCAAGAAGTGATTGATGCAGCAGATGAGCACGGGATTGCCATGGTCTTTACTGGCATGCGTCACTTCAAACATTAGAGTTAAGGTGTATTTACCAATAAACGGGGTCAATTGACTCCGTTTATGGTTACGTCTCGCTTAGATAGCCGTTACAATCTTAGCTGAACTTTAACAAATAAAATGGGTGAAATATGTTGATGCATACATTAGTACGTTCTATACAAAAATCCGTAAAAGTCCTTGTTTGTACCTCTCTTCTTAGTTCCTCGTATGTTTTTGCTGATGCCTTGCAAGATGCAGTAGGCTCAGATGCGCGCTCTTCTGCTGAGCGTTTACGTGACGAATACCGTCATCCACAGCAAACTTTGCGATTTTTCGATATTCAAGCAAATATGGCGGTAGCGGAAATATCACCTGGCGGCGGCTGGTATAGCAATATTCTTGCACCCTTATTAAAAGATAGTGGCACTTATTATGCGGCGCATTTTTATGTAGAAGAAGGTGGCCCGGCATATTACAAAAAGTCATTGGATGCATTTAACGCCAAAGTCGCTGCGGATGAGAGTTTTAGTAACGTTAAAGTCACTGCTTTTCATCCCACTAAAGCCTTAGATTTTGCGCCAGCTGGTAGCCTTGACCGTGTTTTGACCTTTAGAAACGTGCATAACTGGTATATGGGGGATGATCAAGCTGGCATCGATAATGCGTTTTCAAGTTTTTTTAAGGCTCTCAAGCCTGGCGGTATTTTAGGCGTGGTTGAGCATGCTTTACCTGAAAATTTTGATGACGAATTTCAAAAGAAATCAGGTTACATGAAACAGTCTAAGGTTGTTGCAGCAGCTGAAAAAGCCGGCTTTACCTTGATTGCAACAAGCGATGTCAACGCAAATCCCTTAGACAGTGCCGATCACGAGAAAGGCGTATGGACGCTTCCGCCTAGCTTACGTTTAGGTGATGTTGACCGAGCCAAATATCTTGCCATTGGCGAGAGTAACCGTATGACCTTAAAATTTATTAAACCTACTACCAAGTAAGAACCACAACACATGAATGTATTAATCATCGGCGGCGGTGGTCGCGAACATGCTTTGGGCTGGAAAGTGGCACAGTCAAACAAAGTTAAACAAGTGTTTATTGCCCCCGGTAATGCCGGTACGGCTTTAGAAGCTAATCTCTCTAACGTGGATATCGCTGTTGAAGATATTCAAGGCTTAGTGGACTTTGCTAAAACAAACAACATTGAATTGACGATTGTTGGCCCAGAAGTGCCACTGGTACTTGGTGTGGTTGATGCATTTCAAGCCGCTGGTTTGGCGATTTTTGGTCCAACTCAAGCGGCTGCTCAGCTTGAAGGTTCAAAAGCGTTTACTAAAGACTTTTTAGCTCGACACGCTATTCCCACAGGTAGCTACCAAAATTTCACTGAAATAGAGCCTGCCTTGGCCTATGTCAAAAAAATGGGTGCGCCGATTGTAATTAAAGCCGACGGCTTAGCTGCAGGTAAGGGCGTTATTGTTGCAATGACCTTAGCAGAAGCAGAAGAGGCTATTCGCGATATGCTTGCTGGTAATGCCTTCGGTGAAGCTGGCAGTCGCGTGGTAGTTGAAGAGTTTTTAGATGGTGAAGAGGCCAGTTTTATCGTCATGGTTGATGGGAAAAATGTATTAGCCTTTGCGACCAGTCAAGACCATAAACGGGTGGGCAATGGCGATACAGGTCCTAACACTGGCGGCATGGGCGCTTATTCACCGGCTCCCGTCGTTACGCCAGCCATTCATCAACGTGTAATGGATGAAGTGATTTATCCCACGGTCAATGGAATGGCGGCAGAAGGCAATACCTACGTAGGCTTTTTATACGCTGGACTAATGATTATGGCTGACGGTACGCCTAAGGTCATTGAGTACAATTGCCGCTTTGGTGACCCTGAAACCCAGCCCATTATGCTACGTTTACAGTCTGATTTAGTCACATTAGTCGAACACGCGTTGGCAGGAACCTTAGATACTGTTAGCGCTGAATTTGACTCACGCGCTGCGGTCGGTGTGGTACTTGCCGCTGGTGGTTATCCGGGTAATTACGCTAAAGGTGATGTCATTAAGGGCTTAAGTTTAGGTAACAGTGACGCGAAAATATTTCACGCTGGAACGAAAGATATTGATGGTCAGGTTACCACCAATGGGGGGCGTGTATTGTGTGCCACTGCTCTTGGGAATACGGTAACTGACGCCCAGCTCAATGCCTACAAACTGGTTAACGATATCAGCTGGAATGGCATGTTTTATCGTGATGATATTGCTTATCGTGCTATTGCTCGTGAGCAACAGTAGAGCTTAAGCTTACAGACAATAAAAAGGCGCTTCGGCGCTTTTTTTGTTTGCTGTTTGGCTAACAAAGTCTGTAAACAGTCAGGGGCCGATTACCGTTACTGCGTATTATCCTCTGCAGAACACAGGACTTAACTCTTATAGTACCTGAGGTATTCAGACTTGTTCTACTCGGTTGCGGCCCTGTTCTTTCGCCATATACAAGGCCTTATCTGCCCGTTTCAAACAGTCAGCAAAATTCTCATTTTCTAGACTTTGTGCTACGCCAATAGAAGCCGTTATGGGGTACTTAAGTTGCTCAGATAGGTCATTTGACAATTTTATCCGGATTTTTTCTGCGAGTATCTTGGCACCGTTTTTATCCGTATTGGGCAGAATTAATACAAACTCTTCACCGCCCCAACGTGCAATTAAATCGTGTCTACGAATTAATGTTTGCATGATAGCGCTGCCCTTTGCCAAAGCAGTATCCCCTGCATCATGACCTAAGGTATCGTTAAGGCGTTTAAAATGGTCGAAGTCAATTAACAGCACGCAAAAATGCGCTGAAGTCTGACGTTGTTCAGAGACGATATGGTGTATAGCATCCATCAATCCACGACGATTTAGCAGCATGGTCAAGGGGTCATGATTTGCTTGTACCGATAAGGTCTTCATGGCCTGACTGTCTTTTATGAACCTGACATACGTCAGATAGTTTTGGCATAGCGCGAATGACAATAAACCTAAGCTGGCCATCGAGCCCGTATCAATTATCCTCAGGCTATATAAAATATCGTTAATAGAAAGCGCAAATAGTAACAAAGAGCCAAGGGCAATTAAGCGTGCACCTATACGACGCCGGTACGCAGCCAACATGATTGAATACAATCCATATAACAACACCACCAAAGCAAAACCTTGAAAATAGACTAGGTACTGGGTGAATACGGCGGTCGAGCTAAACAGCACATGCAGACTAAAGGCTGCACTGATCGAGCAAATAATAAGGAAAGGCCAGAAACGAAATTCCTTAGGATAAGTAATGTGAAAATAACTGGTGAATAAGGGAATGGAGAGATAAAACGAGAGCAAGTTAATCCGCACGACAGTGCTAAATCCTAAAGAAACTGCATCTGTAAAATAAATCAAATGACTGGTTTCAATTTCACGAACACCCAAACAAATACAACTTAAAGCCAGTAAAAAAGGCAATAAATCTGAAGGTCTCAAGGCAAAATGAAATAAACTCAGAACGGCAATCGTAAAAAAAATGGCTGCAATAGTGACGCTGCGCAGAAGTTTTATTAACTCAGTTTGAAATTGTTTGTCCGCCGAGCCAAGGGTAATAGGGAACCATTGACCTCCCCAAGCAAGGTCATAATTTGAAATCTGTAAAATCAAGTCGAGTTGTTCACCAGGGTTGTCAATAACCACAATTTTAGGTGAGTAATTGGGTATTGCCTTGGACTTGTCAGTACTTATTTGGCCCACTTCGTCGACTAATTGCTGATTTATGTATAAACGATAAGCGCTACCCATTACCGGTAATGATAGGGCTAATGCTTCATTTGTCGTTTTGATATTGACCCGTAGACGATAAGTGGCAAAGCCCTCTGAGGGAAGAGGCTCTGCTAGGTATTCTTGTCTTTCCCACGACAGAGGGGTTTGTATAAAGTCATGTGTTGCGGGTATTTCAGTGGCAACGTTTTCTGATACAACAAATTGCTGCCAATAGAATTGCCATTTTCCCCTTAGTGGTACAGGCTCACTTTGGGTTAAATCTAGGGCGCTGAGGTCTAATCTACCCTCAGTCGCCATAATTTGCTCTTGAAAGAGATTGCTTTTAATTTCAACTACAACACTGAATAACAACGCAAACAGACAGATCGCAAGCAAGCTTACTGAGATCAAGGGCAAGGTTTTGGTTTTGTTAGCCTTGGAAATTGGCCTTAGCGATTGCGTCTTATTATGCCTGTTAGAAATAAATAACTCCTTGTTATCAACGCTATACATGCAAGCGAAGATGGTAATTTTGACACTTCACTGACTACCTTGGCAACTTCCTGCAAACGAAAATCTGTGCTTTTATGTAGGGCCTGTTGATCTTTTTTGTTCATTTATACAGCATTCTGGGTGCCATTTAGGCGAGGCGCATGTTTACAGGTCGAGTGGGCCTAAATCAAAATGTCCAACGCTGCAAAATTGGCACCTAGGCGCCTAACATCCGTTGCGGACCAAAACTCGTATACCAAAGGTCAACACGCCCTAGTCTATCTCAGTAAATTGCCAGAGACACAAGACCATCAGCATTGTCGGTACTATTCTTCATTATGCTCTATCTTACGGTCAGAACCGGTCCACACTTTACTTAATAAATGCATGGCAGTGGCGACACGATTAATGGGTTTAATTAAGTCGCTGGTGTCCGATTGCTGCATATCGAGTTTAATCGCTTCTAAACTGGCGGATATCTGGCCTAATTCTCGCACTGCTTGAAGGGTAGGATCGCCTTCGATACTCAACTGCTTTTTGCCGCTAAATGCGCTACAAATATGTTGCCAGCGCTGTTGTTGTGCTTCGTTCATTACCCCACGTAACATCGCTAACTTAAGCACGTTTTCTTCGGCACCAGAGGTGAGGGTTTGTGCCTCGCCGGTATAGTGATCGCCAATTAATTGCATGAGTTCAGCGTGGTTCATTACTGCAGAAACTTTTTCTGCCATTTTGTTCATGTTGCGATAACTGCCTTGCAATTTAAAAGGCGGTTCTTGGCGATAGTCTTCAGCGGTGGCCGCTGATTTGATGTACTCTAAATTAACTTTTAGGATGACATCTTGAATCACTACCAGATGTTTAATAACGCTGACAATTTCATTAATTTCCGCACCGCTATAAGCATGACTGAGCTCATTCGTTGCAACTTGTTGACCCTGTGCCATCGCAATAAATTTATACACATCCTGCATATCCCGCAGCGCCAGTGGTGCTAATACTGCGTTAGAGGTCAGCGCATTTTCAATGTAACTTAGGGCAAACTGTTCTTCTTTACCACCAAGTACGTCGCCCAAGTTATATATATCAGCACGGTTAGCTAGCATATCAGGCACGCTAAATACATCACCAGATTCAGTGTAAGGGTTGCCCGCCATCACCACGCAAAACTTTTTACCACGCATATCATAGGTTTTACTTTGGCCTTTCCACACACCTTCTATGCGCCTGGTGCCATCACATAAGGCGATAAATTTTTGTAAAAACTCAGGGTGAGTATGTTGAATATCATCAAGATACAACATGACATTACTGCCCATCTCTAAACCTAAATTGAGCTTTTCTAATTCTTGTTTAGCAGTGGCGTTAGGCGCATTCGCGGGGTCAAGTGAGGTGACATCATGACCAAGCGAAGGGCAGTTTATTTTCATAAACACTAAACCCAGGCGCGCTGCTACGTATTCCATTAAAGTGGTTTTGCCGTAACCTGGTGGAGAAATGAGTAACAGTAAGCCCATTAAGTCAGTGCGTTTACTGTCACCTAGTGCGCCCATTTGTTTGGCTAAGTTATCGCCGATAATGGGTAGATACACTTCATTAATTAGGCGGTTTCGCACAAAAGAACTGAGTGGTTTGGCATTAAAACTCTCTAGTTGCAGTTCAAGTTTACTGCTTTGCATCACTTGTTGGCGCACCGTGTGGTAAAGCGTAAAGTTAGGCACATCAACTTGCTCATAGTGATGTAATCGTTGAATAAATTCATCAAGAGAAAAGCGTAGCTGGCCGTTTTTGATACGCTGGTGTTCACTGAGTAAACCCTCTACCTCAATATCAAGGTTAATCTTGCTGGCGCGGGTTTCTATGGTGTGTTGGCATATAATCAGTGCGGCTGTTTCGGCTAAATAGTGTCGCGTTTGTGGTTTGTTAGTGGTAGCTAACATTGCACTAAGCCAGGCCTGACATAAACTCCATTGTTCGTTGAGGCCTAACACCCTGTCTTGTTTACCATCAGCCTTTTCTATTTGTTGATTAAACTGACTGATGGCAGTGCTGAAATCTCGTGTATGACCAAGCTCTTCCAAGGCGGTATTAAACGCTTGGTTGAGGGTGTTGGCACTTGGGCTGGTGATAAAAGCAAACTTGGGTAAGGCCAGTTCTAAACTTAAATAATGTGCCGCTTGGGTGATTTCTCGAGCTGTGAATGGCAGCAAAAAACGCTGAATAAAGGCCCCTATGTGGGTTTCAAGATTTAGCTGCAATTGCAAAAAGCCTTGCTGACTGTTAAAGGCGTTAGCTAATAGTTGTGCGCTAAAAGCATGGCTTTGCCAAATTTGTTGCTGGGCTTTATTGATGCCCGCATAAGCCCAGAACAGCATCGCAATCGCACGGGTTTGTGGGTCAAACCGCAATAAGTCTGCTTGCTCGTGCACATTGAGTAAAGCCTGTAGCACTTTAACGGTATCGCGATCGTGCACCCCTTTTTGATAGCCTTCTTGATAGCGAGACGTCATGTACGTGCGGACGAGTTTTTCAAGTTCACTGGCTTGATTAACCATGGCATACAGTTGAGTTATATTCAGTTGGTTACGCTGCTGCTGTGCATCTTGAATAATACTGTACGCTAGGTATTCAATGCGGCTAATGTTTTGGTTTTCCGAAATCAAGGCCTGTTGCCAATAAGGTTTGAGTTGGTTTAATTGAGCATGTTCGAGTGGCTCAAAAAAATCAGTGCCAATGAGATGGCGATACAAACCGTCTTCTTTTGGTAGTAAGGTCAGCTCAAGGCCTTGGGTATTTACGCTGAATTTATGTTTACCCAGTTTGATGACTCTTCCGCCATCTTCAAAGATATCTTGTTTGTCTCGTTGCCCACGGATGCCTGCTTCTTTTGCTGCTTTGAGCTGGGCTTCTAGATCATCCGCTTTGACCTGATCGTTCAGCTCACGTAGTTGTTTGACAAGTTCACTGAGCTTTAAAATCATCGGGTCAGAGGCAAAATAGGTGTTGAGTTCATCAAGTTGGTTAAAACTCAATGCCCGTTTTTTCACGCCATTGATAATGCGCTGGGCGGCGCCAAACACATTTTGTGCACGGCGCTGTTGTTCTTCAATCAAGCTCTGCTTACGACTCGCGAAGGCGCTGTGTAGCTCTTCGCGCTTATCCATGATGTCACTTAAAAACTGATCGTACTCACTGAATTTAGACTCTAATTCTTCTAACTGAACACTTAAGCGCGAAAGTTGTTCATCGGCTTTTTCAGGTGTATCAGCCATGGCGAGAGCGCTGCTGATACTCTGTGAAAATAAGCGAAACTGAGCGGCAAATTCGGCACTGGCTTCACCTGAGCCAAGTTGTTTTAAGCGCTGCTTACCTTGAGCTTTAACCTGGTTGAGCTTGGCGTAAATCTCAGAAATGTCATCTAAAATTTTGGTGCGCACAGTGGCATCGTCGACCTTTAAACCGTTGAGTATATCAGTCAGTAAATCCAGACCTTCTGATAGGGTGTCGAGCTGTTGATTAATGGGTTTCAAATCAACCACTAATTCAACTTGAGCAATGGTGTTTTCTAAGGTCGTGATATTGTCATGATAAGGTTGCAGTGCTTGGTCACTGGCTAAGAACGCGACGGTGGTATGACTTAGTTCTTCAAAGTGCTGGGTGATTTCTGTGTCTAGCTGTTCTAGCCGTTCTTTATTGATGTAGCGCTGCTCTTTAAGACTAATTAGATGACCGCGTTGTTGGCGTAACGTGGTTAAGCAGGCCACATATTGCTCTGGGGTATGCCAATCACTCACACGAATACTGTCGATAAGTTCTAGCTGTTTTCGTTCGGCTTGGCTTAGTGCATTATTAGCCTGCTGACGTATTTGCAGCACTTTTTCAAACTCATCAATCACCAGTTCCGCGGTTGTGGTGATGTCTTTTACTACCGCCCCTAACTCACTGAAATCTAATTCGTTTAACCAATAAAAACTATCAAATAAGGTGGCGCAGGTTTTAATTAAATCTTCATAGACTTGTCGGCTGGGGTTGGGATTAACAATATTACGATGTACTGCGCTTAATTCAGCTATACCGCGCACTAACTCTTTGTTACCAATACGGCTATATAAGCTATCTGTGGTGGGTTGTTTGGCGGCAAATTCATTACTGAAATAGGGGGTTTGCCAAATTTGCATCGGATGCACACGGGTCGCTTCGTTTTCAGCTTGAAACACCACCATACTGCCATTATCAAACACACTATAACCATGGGCATAAATCGGGTTTTGCAACTCTTTGCGAATAAGGTTGTAAGAATATAAACCGCTCAAACCCGATTCAGGTTCGTGAAAGATATAAAGTACGTCTTCACCATTAGGTGAGCGCACACTGCGTCTAAACTTAAGCCCAGCAATTTCATCAGGAAAGGACTTGGTTTCACCGTTTTGCAGATAATAACCACCAGGAAAAATAATACCGTGGTCTTCGGGTAAAGACACACAAGCCAAACCAATCGCATCGATACGCTTAACTTGATTGGTGCGGGTATTTAACACTAAATACCGATAGGTTTTTTCACGGTAGGGCAGGATCTTAAACAGGATCAGGCTGCCGACTTGCGCATAGTGAATATCGGCATCGGCTAAGCTTTGCGTACGATCTTCGACAGGCTCGTTATAAACGCCCAAGCCATCTTCGGTGTTGTTTTCTACCTTAATGGTTAAGGTTCCACCAATGGTTTCAACAAAAGCCATATCCAATACACTGATATGTGGATGCTGACCGCTTACATGTTGCTCACGGGCGGCTTTTTGCCATTCAAAATCGTGGGAAGGTGCCCGTTTTAGCGCCCTTTCGCCACGATTGTCGATATAGCTGGCACTACCGTCTTTATTCACACGCCATTGAAATACACGAGTATCATTAATTTTATGGCCAATTTGAAACACTGCAAACAAGGTTTGCTCTTGCACTTTAAGCTGCAACAACCGGGCTTCTTTATAATAAACGTAAAGCTCGTTAAACTCTTTTTGGAAATTTGCATCTGCTAAGAACGTGCCAGCTATGTCACGAGGATTGAGCTCAAAGCCCTGATCGTTTTTGACCAGCCGATATAATCCAAACACATCGTTAATTTTCGTTTCTTTTTTTAAACCAATAAAGACGTTATAGCCAAACAGTATACTGTCGCCAACCGGCACGATGTCGCGGGCAATACAGTTGTTTTCAGTGCGTACGCGCACCCTGCCTTGTACTTCAAGCTTGGTTTGGCCAAATTCGGCGATACGTTGCTGATTGTGGTGATCGAGTTGCTGTTTAAGGCGAACAGCTTGCTCAGTTAAACGCCGACGAATAACGTCATAAGCGCCACCTTCTGCGACTGCTTGATCAACTTGTGTTTGCTCTGAAGCCATCGGTAGTTCCTTGTTAGAGCGCTAGTGCTTACCCACTACTTTTTAGGACTTAATGCACTACTGATAACATCGAGCAACTGGGGATTAGACTGACCTTCTTTTAATAATTTGGCCACCAAGGCCGTGATGGCGGTGTCTTTTACACTGCCACTGGCGCTACCAAAACCTGCGACAAGCTCTTTGGCATCTTCAACAAAACTGGCGTCGCCGTTTAAGTGATCTTTAAATGCCGTTTGCAAGGTTTGGCTCTTGTTCATGGTGCCATCAATTGCTTTACCTACCGAGATAGACTTAACAAAGCTGTCTAAGTAGCTGCTGTCACCGCTGACAATATCAATTTTTGCCGCCTTGAGGGCAGCAGAGAGCACAGACGCTTGTTCTTTGGCAATGTCCACATTGGTTCGAATAGACTCCATGATTTCAGCATGGCCATTATCCAATTGCATTCTGAATTCTTCATGCGCCCGTTGTTGTTCAGACATAGTGCCCATGGCAGCGAATTTAAGGGTCATGCCTTCAGCTTCTGCCGCGGCTTTTTTAGCGGTCACTTGCGCTTCGGCCACGCCAGTTTTCTCCACTGCATCGGCCATGGCTTCTTGCACACGTACTTGCGCCATGCCTTCTTGTTCTTTGGCCATCGCTTGTGCTTCCATCACTCGGGCAGCGGCAAGACCTGCGGCGGCTTCTAGCGCTTCTTTACCCTCTGCTTCTTTACGCTGACTCATGGCACGTTTTTCTGCAACGTCTAAGTCTGCTGCAGCATCAATGCCTTTTTGTTTAGCAATGTGGCTGGCCGATTTCTCAGCGGCCTCGGCGGCTTTGATATCTTTGACTAAGGCTTCTTCTGCTTCTGCCTCAGCAGCGATTACCTTGGCTTTACGATGACGCTCAGCGTCAGAAACCATGCGCAATTCGTTAATTTCTTCTTCACGCTGCGCTACAGTTTTGTCGACTTCTATGCGCGAACGGATCACATCAGCGATTTCACGTTTTTCGTGCTCAAGCAGTTTTTCATTGGCAATGCGTTGTAAAGAGGCCTCTTTTTCGCGATCGATTTGCTCTAACTCGCGGGCACGGATAACACGCTCTTCTTCAATTGCCACAGCACGTAAGCGATTGTTTTGAGCCATTTCCACTTCTCGTTGTTTGTTTTGTTCTTGTACTTCAATTTCTTGTGCCGCGGTTACGCGAGCTTGTTCTGATTTGAGTTTTTCTTCGTGTTGTACGCGTTCTGTTTCAGCACTTTCCCTGGCAATAACGGTTTCTATTTCACGGCGCTGTTTTGCTTCTGCATCCGCTTGTTGGCGCTCCAACTCAAGTATTGCTTCACGGGTTTCAACGTCTTTGCGCTTGATTTTCATCTCTTCATCACGGCGAAATACGTTGGTTTGGATGTGTTGTTCGGCGGTTAATTCGGTAATTTTACGAATACCTTGCGAGTCTAAGATATTATTAGGGTCGAGTTTTTCGATAGGTGTTTGTTCTAAATAATCTATCGCCACGTCTTCTAGCACATAGCCGTTTAAGTCAGTGCCGATGTTATCGATAATCAAATCACGGAATTTGTCGCGCTTGGCATACAAATCTTCAAAATCTAAGGATTTACCCACTGTTTTTAGTGCTTCGGAGAATTTGGCGCTGAATAAATCTTCCAAGGTGGCAATGTTTGATGCCCGTTCACAGCCAATAGCTTGGGCGACTTTTAGCACATCATCGCGGTTTTTGTTTACCTTCACAAAAAAGCCGACTTTAATATCAGCACGAATATTATCGCGGCAAATCAAGCCCTCGGAGCCGCTGCGGTCAACTTCGATGGTTCGTAAGGATATATCCATGATTTCCATTTTATGGAAAACCGGCACCACGACTGAGCCAGTGAAAGTCACCTTGGGCTCATCACGCATGGTATTGACGATCATGGCGCGGCCTTGTTCAACTTTTTTATACAGCTTTGCCATCATTAATATGGCTGCCATGATGAATATAAAAATACCAACTGCGAGTGATATCCAAAATATTAGATCACTTGGCTCATTCATTAAGTCGCTCCTGATTTAGGGTTATAAAGGGGTTTATAAAGAACGTGATGACATAGCCATCAATTCAGATTCGGTGACAACAGAATAACTATCTTGTGCCACGAGATAGTCAATTAATACGATTTTACTGCCTTTGCTTATGGTATTCGGGGTGGTGGCTCTGACACTTAAAATCATGCCGTCAGGCGTAACAGCCTGCCCAAAGGTTTCGTTCACTGTTAGGGTTGTTAAGGTACAAATTGTGCCAATCAGCTCACTTTTTGCCACGCCTTCATGGGTAGCAAAAAAACGTCGCAGAGGTTTAATACACAAAGCAGACAGTGGCAGTGCAATGACAATAGCAAAGGTGGCCACAATCGCGCCTTGTGCGGTAGCCGTTAGTGCGCCATCAAATAAAGGTGCAGCATATTTGCGGGCTAAATAAGTAAATGAAAACGCATAGATATCAATCAGTGTCAGTGAAACTGTTAACGGAACACCATCTAAGCCAAGTTTTTCGAGCCACGACACGCTATTGGTTTCACTTCCAGCATCGCTACTGGTGTCAGCATCAAAATCAAGAATATCTAAGTCGAGCAGCCCAGCAAATGCCATGAGCCATAATAAGGTGAGCACTATCAAGGGAACGGTGAAAATGACGGTGGGAAAACTGAATATATCGTTTAAAAAAGCATCCATTTATACTACTCCATTACCGCTTAGACTTATTCAGGCGTGACGAAAATTACTCACTCACTGGCGATTTGTCAATCATTCCGTCTTACAGTAAAGCCACTTCGAGGTTAATTATTTGTAATAATTTTCTTATCTGAATAGGAGGATTACTCATCGCTAGCTTAATTTTATCTGATAAAGCGTGTTAGGGTCTTGACCCCTTGCCTTTGCTTGCTTATAACTGTTGTCCGTTTCACGACTAAGAATATTCAATGTCAGTAAAACATCCAATAATTGCGATAACCGGCTCATCTGGAGCTGGCACTACCTCTACCACGAATGCGATTCGCCATATTTTCCGAAATCTATCGGTTAATGCCGCTATGGTTGCGGGTGACAGTTTTCATCGATTCACTCGACCTGAAATGGAAGTGGAAATTCGCAAAGCCCAAGAACAAGGCCGCCACATCAGTTATTTTGGGCCTCGTGCTAATGATTTTGAAATGTTAGAAAGCTTGTTTAAAGAATACGGTGAAACAGGCCGCGGTAAACACCGTCAATATCTGCATACGTTTGATGAGGCTGTACCCTTTAATCAAATGCCTGGCACGTTTACGCCTTGGCAGGATTTACCCGAAAACACTGACTTATTGTTTTATGAAGGTTTACATGGCGGTGTAGCCAACGATGATGTGAATGTGGCTAAACACGTGGATTTATTAGTGGGTACAGTGCCCATAGTCAACCTTGAGTGGATCCAAAAAATCGTACGTGATACCACCGAACGAGGCCATTCTCGTGAAGCGGTGATGAGCAGCATTGTGCGCAGCTTAGATGACTATTTTAAATTTATTACCCCGCAGTTTTCGCTAACACATGTCAATTTTCAGCGGGTGCCTACGGTTGATACCTCTAATCCGTTTAGCGCGCGTGAAATCCCCAGCCAAGACGAAAGTTTTGTTGTGGTGCGTTTTCGCCGCGAAATGAAAAACGTCGATTATCCTTATTTGCTCAAGATGATAGATGGATCATTTATGTCGCGTATCAATACCTTAGTAGTGCCGGGCGGCAAAATGACCTTAGCCATGGAGTTAATTATCTCGCCCTTACTTGAAGAAATTCTCGATAAAAAACGTCGTGCTGGTTTTCAGATGGATTGGGTTACTGAAAAATAAGTTATCGCATTAAGTAAATAAGGAATTTGTATGGCGATATCAGCCGACTATCGTTGGGGCATCATTGGTTGTGGTGATGTGTGTGAAGTTAAAAGTGCGCCTGCCTATCAGCAAGTTGCAGGATTTGAGCTAGTGGCAGTAATGTCACGTACCCTAGCCAAAGCGCAAGATTTTGCCAAACGCCACGGCGTGGCCAAATATTATGATGATGCTGAGGCCTTAATCAACGACCCTGATATTAACGCCATCTATATCGCTACTCCACCTGATAGTCACTACGAATACGCCTTACAAGTTGCTAAAGCGGGCAAGGTTTGTTGCGTAGAAAAGCCCATGGCCTTAGATTTCAATCAGTGTTTGGGCATGCAGCAAGCTTTTGAACGGCAAAACTTACCCTTGTTTGTGGCTTATTATCGTCGCTCTTTACCGGCTTTTACCCAAATAAAACAATGGTTAGACGATAAAGAAATTGGCCAGGTCAGGCATATCGACTGGCAGTATATTCGCCCGCCCAGTGCGACTGATTTAAGCCAAAAATCGAATTGGCGTACGCAAAAAGAAGTGGCCAAAGCCGGCTACTTTGAAGATATTGCCAGTCACGGCTTAGATATGATGTGTTTTTTGTTAGGCAATATAAAACAAGCACAAGGTGTCGCGAGTAATCAACAAGGGTTATATACCGCTTATGATGCTGTGGCAGCCAGTATGTTGTTTGAAAACGGCGTGACTGGCACCGGCCATTGGAATTTTGCTGCAAGCAGTACTGCAGACAAAGTCCTTATTATTGGTGAACGCGGGCAGATTAGTTTTAGTATTTTTGAAGACAGTCCTGCCGTGTTGACCTCAGCAGACAAATGCATTTCTCAAGCTATGCCCAAACCCTCGCCCATTCAAGGCGACTTTGTACAAGCCATGGCTGACCATTTAAGCGGTAAATCAGTCCACCCCTCGATGGCACAAAGCGGTGCCCATACTAATTGGGTGATGGACGCGATCTTACAAACTAGCTAACCTACAACTAGCGTGGATTGTGGGTAACGAATACCGGGTAACGAAAACCGCGTACTGCCGTTATAATTGCTTAGCCTTATTTATTCACCCACTCGTTTATTTAACAACACAGCACCACTGCCTTCTTTTGCTAATGCATCTTCTGCGTTATACAAGGGGCATACTTTCATCGACAAACAACCACAACCGATACAGCCAGTTAGGTAATCCCTTAAGCCCTGTAAATAAAGAATTCGATTGTCTAATTGTTGTTGCCAATTTTGCGCCAATAGGCTCCAGTCTTCATGATTGGGTGCGCGATTATTGGGTAAGGTCGCTAGGGCTTGTTTGATCTCTTCGAGGCTCACGCCCATCTTTTGTGCTGCTTTAATTAAGGCTACTCGCCTGAGTACTTCGCGGGCATAGCGGCGCTGATTGCCAAGATTTCGGGTACTGTTAATTAATCCCTTTGTTTCATAAAAATGTAGCGTTGATACCTTTATTCCGCAGCGTTTAGCGACTTCTCCTATTGTCAAAGCTTGTTCTGGCAACATGCTTTACTCCCAATTCAAAAATAGTGAAAAAACACTTTACCTCAACTTAGCTTGAGGTTTTAGCCTTGTTTGTAGTTTTTTATAAGCCGGTAACTAGGAGCCACTATGCCAAGACAAACTGAAGTTCAGACAGCCCTTCAATCGGGCCATAAGCAAAAACTGATGGGTGTATTGCGGGCAATATTTAATCAAACCATGTACTACAAATAAGGAGAGCTATATGTATTTAGAACACGTTAATTTGGTGGTAAGGGATATTCCAAGGGCACTTAGCTTTTATCAAGCGGCCTTTCCTGATTGGTATGTTAGAGGAAGTGGCGAGGGAGAGTGGTTTGGCAAACCTCGTAAGTGGTTGCACTTTGGTAATGAACACCAATATATTGCCCTAAGCGATCATGGTGAAGGCAGTAATCGAGCGCTCAATGGGCATCAAGTAGGATTCGCGCATTTTGCTTATGTAGTTAATAATCTTGCGGCGCTCATTAGTCGCTTGAAAGAGGTAGGCTTTGAAATAGCCAAACCTGGTGTTGCTACGTTGCATCGAGACAATGTGTATTTTGTCGACCCCGATGGTTTTGAGGTGGAGTTTGTCGTGTATTACAGCGATGTTGCCTCTCAGCGTAACCACTATGATTAACTGGGCAGTAAAAGTGACAAACTTTGTAACAATCCAGACGAGGGTGTTTTTGAGCGAAGCTTTGGAATTTCATCGCTTTCACTTATAGTGCTCACATTGCTTGTTAATGGATAAATATCATGGGTCAAGAAACCACTAAAATTCTCGTTGTCGATGACGATATGCGCTTGCGCAGTTTGCTTGAACGTTATTTAGTTGAACAAGGCTATCAAGTTAGAGCCGCAGCTAATTCTGAGCAAATGGATCGGTATTTAGAGCGTGAAAATTTTCATTTAATGGTGCTTGATCTCATGTTGCCCGGTGAAGATGGTTTGTCTATTTGTCGGCGTTTGCGCCAAAAAGACAATCAAATTCCGATTATTATGCTCACCGCCAAAGGCGATGAAGTTGACCGGATTATCGGCTTAGAAATGGGCGCAGATGATTATTTACCTAAGCCTTTTAATCCGCGTGAATTATTAGCCAGAGCAAAAGCGGTACTTCGACGTAAAACGAATGAAGCGCCGGGTGCGCCGTCGTTAGAAGAGCAAATCATTACTTTTGGTAAGTACTCACTTAATTTAGGTACGCGAGAAATGACTACCGAAGGTACACCCATGACCTTAACCAGTGGCGAGTTTGCGGTATTAAAGTCTTTAGTCACTCACCCTCGTGAACCACTTTCACGGGATAAGCTAATGAATCTAGCTCGTGGCCGTGATTATAGTGCTCTTGAGCGCAGCATTGATGTACAAGTGTCGCGTTTACGGCGCATGCTTGAAGAAGACCCTGCCAACCCACGTTATATTCAAACAGTGTGGGGCCTCGGTTATGTCTTTGTGCCTGATGGCGGTCAAAACGCTTAATGTTGAAATAAGCTACAAGTGAGACTCCTTCCTAAAAGTGCCTTTGGTCAAACGGTTTTGTTGATTGGCATGTTATTGCTGATCAACCAAATCGTGTCTTACTTGTCGGTTACGTATTATTTTATCCGACCCAGTTACCAGCAAATTAATAACTTGTTGGCCACCCAGATCAAATTGGTGTTTATCGAAGACCGTAAACACTTTGACCCTGAAATGAGCCGTCGCTTTTATGCCGCAACCGGTATTCGAGTTTATACAGAACGACAAGCCGAAGCGCAGGGCTTAGATCAGGCGATTCAATATGTCTTTTTATCAAATCAAATGTCGCAGCGTTTAGGCGGAAAGGCCGAGGTTAGGATCACACCAGGTGAGCCCTATTTATTTTGGATAAAACCGCCACAAAACCCGAACTTATGGATCACTATTCCGATGACGGGCGTGGGTGAGGCAGATATTTCCCCCTTAACTATTTATTTACTGGTTATTGGTATTTTAAGTGTGGCTGGTGGTTGGATATTTGTGCGGCGACTAAATCGACCACTCAAAGCCCTGCAAGATGCCGCGATTCAAGTGGGCAAAGGCCAAGTGCCAGAACCTCTTGAACAAGAAGGCTCAACCGAGTTAATGGCGGTGACTCAGGCCTTTAATCAAATGGCCAAAGGCATAAAACAGTTAGAAAACGATCGCGCTTTGCTTACTGCTGGGATTTCCCATGACTTGCGTACGCCCCTCACTCGCATACGCCTGGCCACAGAAATGCTGCCCGATAGCCAAGATTGGATTAAAGAAGGCATTGTGCATGATATTGAAGACATGAATGAAATCATCGACCAATTCATTGATTACGTGCGCCAAGATCAGCAAGAAAAGCTGCGCGAAGGTGATATTAACGATCTGATTAAAGAAGCTGTCCAAGCCAGAAATATCGAAGAAGATCATAATATTAGGTTGAATTTAGGCGCACTACCGTGGTGTATGATGCGCCGGGTAGCGATAAAACGCGTGCTAGATAACTTAATTGAAAATGCCTTTCGTTATGGCAGTAATGATATTGAAATCACCTCGTACTTTAATAAAAAAGACCAATGCCTTTGTTTTGCAGTACGTGATTTTGGTCCAGGCATTCCAGCAGAACAGATTGAGCGTTTGTTTGTGCCGTTCGCTCAAGGTGATATAGCTCGCGGGAGTCTAGGTTCAGGGCTGGGTTTGGCGATCATTAAACGTATTGTGGAAATGCACTCAGGAAAAGTGGTGCTGACCAATCATCCGCAAGGTGGCTTAATTGCCACTGTTAGTATCGCTTACCAAGCAATTAACGCATAGAAATCAACTCGCTTCATTTCTGTCTCTTGCTTGCTATTTTATGCCGGATTACTATCGCCAAAAATGCTTTTAATGTGTGTATGAGTTTAATAAGGAAATATTCATGAACAAAAACGCAGTGTTATTAGGTTTCGCTTTTTTATCGATTTCAGCAATAAGTATCCCTGTCTGGGCAGAAGATTCACCCAAAGACGCCTGTAATAAAGCCGCCACGCTATTTGCAGATGACGACTTAGACAGCGCCTTAGAAGAAGCCAAGTGGTGCGTCACCTTGCTCGAGCAGTTGCAGCAAGCTCGTACCGGACAGTTTTTTAAGGATACGATCTTAGGTTATGTTGGCGGTCAAATCGAAAGTCAAAATATGATGGGTTTTTCTTCGACGCAGCGCGAGTATCAAAAAGATGATGCTTTTATTAATGTCACACTCAACGGCATGGCCTCTTCTGGTGGCATGGATGCGTTGTCAGCATTAGCCCAGCTCGGGATGAACGCGGGCGGTGGTAAAAAAGTTCGAATTCAAAAAAGAACCGCGGTGGTTATCGATCAGGACGGCCAAGTTGAAATAATGATTTCCATGAAAAAAGGTGGCACCTTAGCGTTTGAATCTAACAACGTATCTGCCGAAGAAGTCCAAAAGTTTGCCGAGGCTTTTCCTGTGGAAGCATTAGACGACTCTAGAAATTAATGACTGATATACAAAAAAGGCGCCGTAACATAACATTCGGCGCCTTTTTTATTGGGTAAGCGAGGGGTGTTTTACGAACGTTGCTGCTCGTTGTAACCAAAGGTACCGGCATGGATTGTTTCAACGTCAATGGCATCAAAACGGTATTCGGTATGGCAGTACTGGCAATTCATCTTAACGGCGCCTTCTTCTGCCACTATATTCAGTAGCTCTTCTTTACTAATAGCAGAAATCGCTGATGCTGTGCGCTCACGGCTACAACTGCATTTAAATACCACGGGTGTAGGGGTAAATATTTCTGCATTTTCTTGATGGTACAAACGATAAAGCACGTCTTCCGCTGGCAGATTAAATAGCTCTTCCTCTTTGATGGTGTCTGTCAGATGGCTCAAGTGCTCAAAGTCGGTGTCAGCTGCATTGGTTGCGGCACTGCTGGTGGGTAATATTTGTAGAAACAAGCCACAGGCTTTAGGCGCAGCCGGACTTGTTTGCGTACGAATAAGCACTTTAGTGGCCAGCTGTTCTGACTGTGCAAAATACGTTTCAATGCATTCTGCTAAAGTGGGTTTATCTAAGGCGACGATGCCTTGATAGCGCTCACCTTCTTCGGGACTTATCGTGATTACCATAATGCCTTTGGGAAATAATTCACTAAAACTGTCGGGCAATTCAGTTAGGGTTTCATCCCAGCGTGCTACTCCACGTAACTGTTGATTGTGCGTGCCATTGATAACCGCGTAACTCACTGGCCCATCGCCTTGTAATTGAATAGCGATATCGCCTTCAAATTTTAAGGTGGCGGTGAGTAAGCTGGTGGCTACCATTAACTCGCCTAATAACGCTTGAATGACAGGGGGATAATGATAAGAATTTAAAATGGCGCAAAATGTGTCTTCTAGGCGAACGAGTTCGCCGCGCACATTGCCTTCATTAAAAATATATCGATGTAATTGATCAAAAGCCATGGTTGTTACCTTATGTTTAGCGTGTTGGGTAGTCGTTTATTAATGACTATTGCTGCTTAAATTGTATAATTTGACGACGTTGTTTTTTATCGGGTCGGTGATCAGGTTTAGGACTATGAAAGGCATGTAAGCGCCTCGCTTCAGCGTTTTTTTCTCTGAGTTGTTCACTTTCTGCCGTTTCTTGATACATTTGTCTTGCTAAGGGGGCACTTAAGCGCTGATGCTTAATTTGCAGTACCTCAATTTCTACCAGGTCATAGCCCATGGGAACTTTTATAATAGCGCCCAGCTCTATAGTACGGCTTGGTTTGCAACGCTGAGAGTTGTATTGTACTTTACCTCCAGCAATGGCATCACGAGCTAAGCTTCGAGTTTTAAAAAAACGCGCGGCCCACAGCCATTTATCGATACGGACTTCTTCGCTTGGATCAGATTGTTGGGGCATAGTGAATAGTTAACCAAGTTAGTATTGTAATTTTTTTGTAACCTTTACTTAATACAGTTGTGACCCCACCAGCTAGTCGTTATGATTGGCAGGTATCGCTTTTTTCAAGGTCCCACCGAGAGACAATGACAGTCGTAAATTATAACGTTAATCACCTGTGGCTCCAACTGGTCAAACATCAGCGCGGCATAAATATGCTGATAGTGGTGCTATTGGCCTTGTTTTTATTGGCCTATGCGGCAGAAATTACTTGGCGATTATTACCAGTTCCACAAAATAACAGCTTGCAGACGCCCACGAATCAAACTGGCGTAGTGGCTACAGTTAGTAAAAATGCCAAATTGGACTTATCAACCGTCAAGCGTCTCAATTTATTTGGCGACTTAGCAGCCCCTGTGGTGGTGGTTAAAGAAGTCACCGAAGCTCCAGTCACAAAACTAAATTTAACCTTAACCGGAGTGGTTTCTAGCTCAGATAAAGAAGCAGGCGCCGCCATTATTGAAAATCGCAATCAACAGCAAACCTATGGTTTAGGTGAAAAGATTGATGGGACTAATGCCACCTTGGCGGAAGTCTATGTTGATCGTGTCATCATCAAAAATGGTCCGAGTAAAGAAACCCTCATGTTAGACGGAGTGGATTACAGTAAACCTTCTAAACAGAGTATTGTCCCTGTTAATAGCAGAGAAACCTCCCCCAGTGACAATGAAGTACGTCGTACGTTGTCTACTGAAGCCGTGCAAGCCACTCGTGAACTCCAGCAAGCGCCGGCTAATTTTACTGATTTTATTAATATCTCTCCCCATCGCCCTGATGGAGAGCTACTTGGTTACAAAGTTGCACCAGGCAAAAAAGCCAGTTTGTTCAAAGCTGCGGGCCTGCAAGCGGGTGATGTGGTTACCGAGTTGAATGGCTTGGATTTAACTGATATGCAACAGTCGCTCGAAGCGATGAATGCCCTACGTGAGGCAGAGTCTATCCAAATGACTGTGGATCGTAGTGGTGAATTATTGACTATTTATCTGGATTTACCCGCAGGGGATGAGGAAGCTTTAGAATGATGTTTAATAGGCGAACCCGTTTAATCAAGCACCTAGTAACAGTCATAGGTGCAGCTTTGCTCGCCATGTCTACTTTGGTCGCTGCAGCTGATTATTCTCCTAATTTCAAAAATACTGAAATCAGTGAATTCATTAACATTGTGGGAAAAAATCTGCAAAAAACCATCATCGTTGATCCTAACGTGCGCGGTAAAATTACCGTACGCAGTTATGACCTTCTTAATGAAGAGCAGTATTACCAGTTTTTCTTGAACGTGTTGCAAGTCTATGACTTTGCCGTAGTAGAGATGCCTAGCGGCGTGATCAAAATAGTGCGCGCGAAAGACGCCAAAACATCCAATATTCCAGTAGTAGAAGGTGAGCGTTTTAACGGTGATGAAATTATCACCCGTGTTGTGCCCCTGTACAATGTTCCTGTGCGTGAACTCGCTCCAATACTACGTCAATTAAGTGATTCAGCCGGTGCGGGCAGTGTGGTGGGCCATGATGCGTCAAACGTGATGATGTTAACTGGCCGTGCGGCGGCGGTAAATCGCTTAGTTGAAATCATTGAACGCGTTGACCGTGCAGGGGATGAAGAAGTTGAAATTGTAAAACTTAAGTTTGCTTCTGCCTCAGAGATGGTACGTATTATTGATAGCATTAATAAGTCGACCGGTGCGGCGAATAATGCCGGTGGAAAATCGGCTCCGCGTGTTGTGGCTGATGATCGCACCAACAGTATTATTGTAAGTGGCGACACCAAGGCGCGCGCTCGTTTAGTGAACTTAATAGAGCGTATGGACCAAGAGTTAGAAACCAGCGGAAATACTCGAGTCATCTTTTTAAATTATTCTAAAGCCGAAGATCTAGTCAAGGTACTGCAAGGTGTGAGTGCCAGTATTCAAGCTGAAGAGCAAGGTGCAGCCAAAGGTAAAACGGGTAAAAATCGTGAGGTCAGTATTGACTCTCATGAAGACTCTAATGCCTTAGTGATTACCGCTGAGCCCGACATGATGCGCTCTTTAGAAGAGGTCATTCGTCAATTAGACATTCGCCGTGCCCAGGTTCAAGTTGAAGCCATTATTGTTGAAGTATTCGAAGGTGATGGCACCACTTTGGGTGTACAACTTGGCAGTGAAAAATTTGGTGCAACCCAGTTTACCAATGGTGTAGTAGGCATTGGCTCATTAGCGGTAGGGATTAAAAACGCTGAAGGTACGACAACCTCAACTACTGGTTTTGATGATAACGGCGAGCCTTATTCATATGACACCACCACTGCAGGCGACTACACCACTCTTGCTTCGTTACTAGGCGGCGTAAATGGTTTACTCACTGGTGTCGTTCGTAATGGTTGGGCTGCGGTTGTGCAGGCAGTCAGCACGGATACCAACTCTAATGTGTTAGCAACACCGCACTTGACTACTTTAGACAACGAAGAAGCGTTTTTTATTGTGGGTCAAGAAGTCCCCATTATTACCGGCTCTACTACCGGCTCTAATAACGCTAATCCTTTCCAGTCCGTTGACCGAAAAGAAGTGGGTATTAAGTTAAAAGTCACGCCACAAATTAATGAAGGTGATGCCGTTCAGTTAACGATTGAGCAAGAAGTCTCTAGCTTAAGCGGTGCGACCTCCGTGGATGTCTTGATTAATAAACGAGAAATTAAAACCTCTGTTATCGTGGATGATGGCGGCACCATTGTTCTAGGCGGTTTAATTGATGAAGACGTGCAAGAAAGTATCTCAAAAGTGCCGTTGTTAGGTGATATACCTATTCTGGGCAACTTATTTAAATCCACAACGACAAGCAAGCGCAAGCGTAATTTGATGGTGTTTATTCGTCCTACCATTGTGCGTGATGGGGTGACCATGAATGAAATCAGCCATCGCAAATACAACTACATCAGAGCCGAACAGTTGAAGCGTCAAGCCGAAGGGATCCCGTTGATGCCATTCCAAGAAGGGCCTTCGTTGCCTGAGTGGGATGATAAATTGGTATTGCCTCCTAGTTTTGAAGAATACATTGAAAACAAAGGCAAGGATAAAGACTGAGATGGAAACGACTCACCTCAGCGCCGTTGATGCCGAAGAACAAGCCTTAATTGAAGCGGGAACTGACATAGATGCGCCAGTCGATGAGCCAGAACACAAACAGCTCGCTTTTAGTTTTGCTAAACGTCATCAAGTGTTACTTGATACCGGTGAAACACCTGCGGTGCTGTATCATACTGGTGAAACACAAATTGCAGTATTTGCCGAAGTACGCCGTTTTTTAGGGGCAGAGTTTCGTTTACAAGAAATCGAACTAGGGCGCTTTGAAACCTTACTGACTCAGGCGTTTCAGCGCGATTCGTCAGCGGCTAAACAGTTGATGGAAGACATCGGTAATGAAAGCGATTTGTTCAGTTTGGCTGAAGATTTACCCGATACTGAAGACTTGTTAGAAAGCGAAGACGATGCGCCCATCATTAAGTTAATCAACGCTATGTTAGGCGAGGCGATTAAAGAAGGGGCTTCGGATATTCATATCGAAACCTTTGAAACACAGTTGTTAGTGCGCTTCCGAGTGGATGGCGTATTGCGAGAAATTCTTAAGCCGAATCGTAAAATGGCCTCGATGTTAGTATCGCGTATCAAGGTTATGTCGCGCATGGATATCGCTGAAAAGCGCGTGCCGCAAGATGGCCGTATCACGCTGCGGATTGCAGGTCGTGCGGTTGATGTGCGGGTGTCTACCATGCCATCAAGCCATGGCGAGCGGGTCGTACTGCGATTATTAGATAAAAACAATGTACGCTTGAATCTATTAGATTTGGGTATGACCAAAGAAAACCGCGCGCATTTTTCTGAACTTATTCGCAAACCTCATGGCATTATTTTGGTTACCGGACCAACAGGTTCAGGTAAATCAACCACCTTATATGCAGGTTTAAGCGAATTAAACTCAAAAGATCGCAACATATTGACCGTTGAAGATCCTATCGAATTTGACTTGCAAGGCATTGGCCAAACGCAGGTGAATCCCAAAGTCGACATGACCTTTGCTCGCGGTTTACGCGCCATACTTCGTCAAGATCCTGATGTCGTGATGGTGGGTGAAATTCGAGATTTAGAAACCGCACAAATTGGTGTGCAAGCCAGTTTAACCGGTCACTTAGTGATGTCGACACTTCACACCAACACTGCTGCAGGCGCGATTACTCGGTTAGAAGACATGGGTATCGAGCCCTTTTTGCTCTCTTCCAGTTTGTTGGGGGTTTTGTCACAGCGCTTAGTGCGTACTTTGTGTGACCATTGCAAAGTGAGTCATCATCCCTCTGAGCAAGAATGCCAAATTTTGGGAGTGAAACCTAAAAAAGCCGATGATATCGTGATTTATTCACCCAAAGGCTGTGCTGCATGTAATCAAACGGGTTATCGCGGTCGAACGGGAATTCATGAATTACTTTTAGTGGATGAAGGGATACGTGACCTTATTCACAATGGCCGCGGTGAGCAAGCTATCGAAAAATACATTCGCAAAAATACGCCCAGTATTCGTGATGATGGCTGTAAAAAAGTGCTCCTCGGCTTTACTTCACTTGAAGAAGTGTTACGTGTAACACGGGAAGACTAAATGGCCGCTTTTGCTTATAAAGCCATGGATAAAAGTGGCAAAAATAAATCCGGTGTATTAGAAGGTGATAACGCCCGTCAGGTACGCCAACAATTGCGTGAACAGCAACTTATTCCCATGGAAGTCAGCCAAGTTGCCGAGAAAGAACGTCAGTCTCAGCAAGGTTTGCAACTGTTTAAAGCTAAAATATCTGCGGCCGATTTGGCTTTATTGACTCGCCAGTTAGCCACCTTAGTTGAAGCCGCGTTGACCATTGAAGAAGCCTTGCTGGCAGTGGCCGAACAATGTGAAAAACCCAGACAAAAAAATATGATGATGGCGGTGCGTTCTAAGGTGGTTGAAGGCTACGCTTTAGCTGACGCCATGGCAGAATTTCCACATGTATTTGATACCTTGTACCGCGCGATGGTGGCCGCAGGGGAAAAGTCCGGCCATTTGGATACGGTTTTGAACCGCCTAGCAGATTACACTGAAAAACGTCAGCAAACTCGCAGTCAAATTACTCAAGCCTTAGTTTATCCCTTGATTATGTTATTTTTTGCCTTTGCTATCGTGATTTTGTTGCTGACCATTGTTGTACCTAAAATAGTGGGTCAGTTTCAAACCATGGGCCAAGAGTTACCGACCATTACGCAAGTCTTGATTAACATTAGCGAGTTTTTGCAAGACTACGGTTTGGTATTAGCAGCGGTCATTGTTGTGGCTATTGTCATTACTGTTCGGGTGTTACAGCAGCCGGTGATGAAAAAACGCTACCATGCTTTTATTTTGACCTTGCCGCTAATAGGTAAGGTATCAACTGGCCTGAATACTGCGCGCTTTGCTCGCACCTTGAGTATTTTGTCTTCTAGTGCGGTCCCTTTATTAGAGGGCATGCGTATTTCTGGTGACGTATTAGAAAACTTATACATCAAAGATGCAGTCAAAGAAGCCTCAGTGCATGTAAAAGAAGGTTCCAGTTTGCGTGCAGCTTTGGATCAAACCAAAATTTTTCCGCCGATGATGATGCATATGATCGCCTCGGGTGAACGTAGCGGTGAGTTACAGCAAATGTTAGGCCGTGCGGCCGACAATCAAGACAGGCAGTTTGAGTCTCTGGTCAGTGTGTCATTAAAAGTTTTTGAGCCCCTGCTTATCGTTTCGATGGCAGGCATAGTATTGTTTATTGTATTAGCAATACTGCAACCTATCTTAGCATTAAACAATATGGTGAATTTATGAGTAAAGGAAGTAAACAACAAGGTTTCAGCTTAATCGAAGTGATGGTGGTGTTGTTGATCATCGGCATTATGGCGGGGCTTATTGCGCCATCTATTTTAGGCAATCAAGCTACTGCGCAAATTAAAAAAGCGGCAGTCGATATTCAGCAATTAGAAAGCTCTTTGGAGCTTTACAAGCTCAAAACCAATACTTTTCCTACGACTGAGCAAGGTTTAGAGGCCTTAGTAACCGTGCCCACTATTGACCCAATCCCACGTAATTACCAAGAAGGTGGTTTTATTAAACGTTTACCAGAAGATCCTTGGGGCAATCCTTACCAATTACTTAGCCCAGGTGAATTAGGGGTTATTGACATCTTTTCTTTTGGCCCTGATGGTTTAGCTGGCACTGAAGACGATATTGGTAACTGGAATCTAAACGACTATTTATAAGCACACAGTGAGTCAATTAATTTTGTTACTCTCTTATCACTGCTAACTGATGACTGCTTTTCGTCCTACTTATACAGCTTTTCGCGGCTTCTCTTTGCTTGAGGTGATGCTCGTGTTGGTGATCATGGGGCTGGCTGCTAGCGCTATTGTGTTTAATTTTTCCGGTAAAAGTCGCGTTGACGAAGTAAAAAAGCTCAGCCAGCGCTTTGAGGTCGTTTTTAATATGGCCTCAGATTTTGCTGTGTTAAACCAACAAACTCTTGGTTTACGAGTTGAAGCAGATAAAAATGAATATCATTTTTTGCGCCTAGACGATCAGCAGCAGTGGCAAATTTTAGATGGGGATCCTACCTTCTCAACCTTTACCTTACCCGAAGAATTTGTGGTAGAGCTCTTGCTCGACGACTTACCTTGGGACAGTGATGATAGTTTGTTTGATAATCAAGTGTTTGATGAAGAGCTGTCGGTATCCACAGATGGCGTTGAAATTGGTGATGAAGAAGAAAAAAAGCCTGAGCCCCCGCAAGTGCTAATTTTATCCAGTGGCGAAATTACGCCTTTCTCAATGTTATTTAGCTTTGAGCCCGAGTTTGGTAATGAATCCCCAGCGTATTTTCGTGTCAATGGCGAAGACTCAATACCACTTACGCGGGAAGGACCTTTGGATGCGCCTTAATCAAACGACTAAACAACATGGCTTGACCCTGCTAGAGGTGATGGTCGCCTTACTGATTTTTGCTGTGACCGGTTCTGCCATCCTTAAGGCCGCGGGTGACCATTTAAGCGGTGTGCGTTTAATTCAAGATATGACTTTTGCCACTTGGGTGGCCAATAATCGTTTAACGGCTTTGCAGTTGGAAGACACTTGGCCACCTAAAAACAATGCTAAAGGTTCGCAAGAGATGGCGGGCACCATGTGGTATTGGTCACAACGGGTAGAAAAAACCACAGATGAAGATTTAATGCTCGTGGAGGTTACGGTGGCGACAGAAGCGAATACCAAAAATTCGATCACTTCAGTGAGTACCTATTTGGCGAAGAAACCGCAGTCATGAGTACCTTAAATAACCATCAGTCACAAGGTTTTACCTTGTTAGAAATTTTAGTGGCGATGGCGATTTTTACACTTATAGGCATAGCAAGCACGGGTTTGTTAACCAATGTACTAGACGACGACAAAGCCTCTAGTGAACGTTTTGCCCAGCTCGAAAAATTACAAAGAGCCATGTTGACCATCGAGCGGGACGTGCTGCAAGCCATGCCTCGTGCGGTAAGAATAAATGGTGAGTTGAATCAAGTGGTGATGCGCGGCGGCGAAGACGAACTAGGCGGCAGTGCTGATAGCATTGGGTTTGTGCACGGAGGCTGGCACAACCCGCAATTCATGTTGCCCCGTTCGACCTTGCAACTTGTTGGCTACCGCTTACAGGATGATAAATTACAACGACTCTACGGGAATTACTTAGATAATGTTATTGGCTATGAACCCAAAACCAAGGATATCCTCGATGGGGTCAGTAACTTTCAGGTGGAGTTTTTGCTGAGTAGTGATGAAGAAGCCCAATGGCAAGAATCATATACCGGCGTGGAGCTACCCATGGCCGTGGCAATTACCCTGACAACGGAAGTATTTGGTGAAATCCGTCGCGAATTTTTGTTGGCCAGTCAATGATGAAATTACGCTCAAAGCAGCAAGGTGTAGCGCTTATTATCGTTTTGCTGATCGTTGCCATCGTCAGTGTATTAGCCACGGAAATGGGGGCTCGTTTACAGTTACAAGTTAAACGCGCCAGTAATATTAAAGAAAACAATCAAGCCTATTGGTATGCCATCGGCGCGGAACAATTTGCCCGTAAGTCGATTGCAACCTTGATAAACAACAGCAACGGCGTGATTCATCTCGACCCGCTTTGGTCTGACGAATTCGTCTTTCCGGTTGAAGGCGGTGGCATCAAAGCACAATTGGTTGATATGCAAGCGTGTTTTAATTTAAATGGTTTACGCGATACCCCCAGTGATTCTGCAAATGCTTTTACTCGGTCTCCTGAATTGAGTGCGCGTTTAACGGCCTTTGACCGCTTACTTGCTTTGATCGAGCCAGAGATACCGTCATTTGAGGCGGAAACGGTCAGAGATTCATTGGCAGATTGGTTGGACGCCGATGACAACATGAGTCAATTGGGCGCCGAAGATAGCATTTATGAAAGTATGCAGTTTCCTTATATGGCCGCTAACAACTACATGGCAGACAAAAGTGAGTTGCGCTTAGTCAACGGTGTGCAGCAAGCATGGCTTGCTCCTCTTATGAAGTGGGTGTGTGTGTTACCGGCCGATAATGTATTTAAACTAAATGTAAACACGGTGACCGAAGAAAATGCTGCCATCCTTGGTGCAGTAAGCGGACTGAGCTTAAGTGATGCAAGTACCATTATAGGCAGTCGCCCACCAGAAGGGTTCAAAACAGTGGCTGATTTTTTAGCACTCAGTCAGGTGCAAGCTTTGAATTTAAGCACTGCGCAGCAAGCCTGGTTTGATGTGACAACGCAGTATTTTATGTTAACAACCAAGACAGGTTACAATAATGCCACATTTTCTATGCAGACCTTATTTAAAGTAGATGGTCAGCAGGTTAGGGTTATGAAACGTCAATTTGGTATCCAATAGTGAATAGGATGATCCCAGTCCAACAAGGTAATAATTAGTATGGAACAATTAGTCGTTCGTCTTGGTGCCTATGCTGACGAAGCTGTGCATTGGATAGTCTGGTCGAGTCAACAAAATGAGATCATTGCCTCAGGTGTTTTAGAAAATGCCGATCAGTTACCCAGTTTAAGTGAAAGAGCAGGACGTCGGCCTATTACTGCCTTGGTGCCCACCAGTGACGTACTCCTAAAGTGGGTAGAGTTACCTGCAAAAGCCGGTCGCAAGGCCTTGTCAGCTATACCCTATATGCTTGAAGACGAAATTAGTGGTGATATTAACCAACAGTTTTTTGCCATGGGGCCGCGTAAAGAGAATTTGCAAGCAGTAGCCATCGTCAATAAACAAAAGCTTCAAGAATGGTTGGACATGATTAGCCAAGCAGGTTTGCTATGTGACCAATTAGTACCTGACGTACTGGCAATACCACAAGCCCAAGAGGGCTGGGCAGTGCTTGAATTAGGCCAGCAATTATTAGTTAGGCAAGACGAATGGGCTGGCTTACAAGGCGAAAAACAATGGTTAATGCCTGCTCTTGGCTTGCATGCTCGCCAATACAAAAACACCCACGCCAAGGCTTTGCTTGTTGATAATTATTCTGAATGTCAGTTTGATGAAGCCAGTGAAATAGACTCACGCAGTATGCCCTTAGAGCTTCCAATGAAAGTGCTTGCCGAAGGCGTTGCGGCTGCAAAATTTAATCTTCTACAGGGGGATTTTAAGCTCAAAACCTCTAAAGGTGAGGGCTGGAAGAAGTGGCGGCTGGCAGCCGCACTTGCAGTGTTCGCGTTATTTACCAGCGTGATTGACAAGGTTATCGAGCAACACCATATTCAAAGTCAATTAGCGCAACTTAAAAGCGACATTGACAGTGAATATCGTCGGGCGTTTCCTAACGCCGGCGCCTATCGCGATGTGCGAGCGACCATGACCAGTAAAATGAAAGTACTAGAACAAGGGGGGGGCGGTGCATCGATGTTGGTGATGCTTAATCAGCTCTCTACTGCCTTCGCTGATTCAAAAATTAAACCGCAAACTCTACGTTTTGACGCCAGTCGCGGTGAATTACGTATGCAAGTGATAGCCAATAACTTTGAAGCACTAGAGCAGTTTAAACGTTTAGCTCAAGCTCAAGGTTTTGTGGTAGAGCAAGGTGCGATAAACAATAAAGATAATCAAGTTATCGGCTCGTTGGCGGTACGGAGTTAATATGAATAAAGTCAAAGCTTACTATACCCAGCTGAGTGAAAGAGAACAGCGCTTAGTGCTCATTTCTGGCGTTTTATTGGTGGTAGCCGTATTTTATTGGGGTATATGGTCGCCCTTAAGTCAATCTGTTGAGCGTGGGCAAGCTGCCCTCAATAGCCAACAAGAATTGCTATTGTGGGTGCAAAAAAATGCCAACCGAGCTAAACAATTACAAGGCAGTGTGGGTCAAAACACCACGTTTACAGGTTCATTGGCGCAGGAAGTCAATCAAAGTGCTAGCCGCTTAAATATTACTATTTCACGTATGCAGCCCCAAGGGGATGAGTTGCAAGTGTGGGTTGAGCAAGTACCTTTTAACGATGTCTTAAGCTGGTTACAAAGCATGGAGACAAAAGGGGTGTTGATTCTTGATGTAGATGTGGCAGAGACTTCTGCGCCCGGACAAATAAAAATTCGCCGTTTAAAATTAGGTAAAGCATGAAGAAACAATTGAGTTGGGTCATTTTCGGAATACTTGTTTACCTGATATTTTTACTGATTAAGTTACCCGCTACGCAAGTATTGAGTCGCTTAACCTTACCGCCAGATGTGAATTTACAAGGAGTCAGTGGGACTATTTGGCAAGGCCAAGCGATAAGTGCAACGGTACAAGGCTTACCCTTGCAAAACGTACAATGGTCGCTGAATTTTCTACCCTTGCTGATGGGGCAGATAAGCGCTGATGTGAGTGCGGGCAATATGCGTCAAACCGATCAAATTTCATTATCAGGTTCACTTAATATTGCCCGTGAACGCGTTCAAATGAATGACGTTCAAGCCTATTTACCCACGAACTTAGTGATATCCATGTTACCCCTTCCATTCCCTGTAAAGGCCGAAGGCCGTTTTAAACTGCAAGTAAGTGAATTGGACTATGCACAAGCTTGTCACACGTTGGTAGGTCAAGGTCAGTGGTTGAACGCTAAGGTAGAAGGTTTACAAGGTTTGATTGACCTAGGAAATTTCAACGCGGATATGCGCTGTGAAAGCAACAATATTGTGCTGAGCGTGAAGGAGCCTAATCGCTTTGGCTTAAGTGCCGATGCCGTCGTCAGTGCAAATTTACAATACAGTATCAATGGTCGTTTCAAACCGGATACGGAATTACCTGAAGAAGTGCACCAAGCGGCACAATTTTTTGGCCAGAAAGATAAAGACGGTTACTACCAGCTAAAATTTTAATTAAGACCTTGAATAGTATATTAGGTATGTTTAACGATATGTTAACAACTCAGGCATGCTCTTGAACCCAATGGATATGCACTGTATGGGTGCATCAGGTCGTTACGGGGACTATTATTTGATTTTGTGACAAATTTGTTGCAATAAATCAAAAAATAATTGGTATGTTAATTAATTGTTAGGTATTCTTACTAATAAGTAAGTAGTACCCAAATTCATACTATCTGAGGACAAGACTCATGCAAAAAGCACTTAAAAATACGATTGCCGACATTAAATTCAATTTAGATCGTTTGGTGCGTAGCCAAGATGCGAAAGAGCAAACTCAGAGTCTGTTTTTATTAGAGAAAGCATTAGAACTGGTGCAATTAGCAGAAGACAGAGCTGAAACCACAAACCAACAGGTTGAATCGGGTGCAAATACCATCGCTATGGTGCAAACCCTATTAAACTCAGATTCAAGATTTCATCTTAATTAATAAAAATGCCTGAGATACAGAGAAAGGATAGTGTTCATCACTATCCTTTTTTTATGCCAGTAGTCGCCACAATGCCTCAGTCCATACTGTTGTTACTACCACTAAAGAAATAAATACCACTGCCGAGCCCATGTCTTTGGCTCGCCCTATAAGTACGTGATGTTCCAAGGTAATGGCATCTGCTAAGGCCTCTATTGCCGAGTTGATCATTTCAGCGAATAATACCAACATCAAGCTGCCAAATAACAACAGCCAATGATTGCGCGATTCGCACAATAAAAATGACAAGGGCAACAATATCGCCACCAGCACCAGCTCTTGCCTGAAGGCAGATTCGTAGCGCCAAGCGGCCTTAAAACCAAGAAAAGAACAACGTGTTGCTTTTAAGATACGGCTTAAGCCAATGCCATTGGGCTTATTTATTTCTACTGTCATTTTAACTTCGCTTGACTGAATTAAGAGATTTAAAAACTTTGCTTAACTTGTAAACGCCATTCCCAACTATCTACGCTGTCAGATTGAGTCAGAGGTTTAACAATATCTACATGAATAACACTACGATGGCTAGAACGATTTGAATACAAACGCGCTCCTAGACCTATACTGCTTAAAATTTGGTCACTTTCATTTAATTGCGCTTCTTGACCATTCCAAGCACGGCCAATATCAAAAAAACCGGCAAAGCCAACATCGAGCAATTTATAAATATTATAGCCCGTGTATAAGCGCGCCTCGAGGGTAGCCGATGCACTTCTTTCTCCATGCTGATATTGTAAAGGGTAACCACGTACACCTGTTTCATCACCAATAGATAGAGGAAAATCAAGGTAGGGATTTTTTTCATTGTCAGCGGCTACACGGGCATAAAAACCGACTAGCTCAGTATAACGTTTAAAATATTCAGCTTTGGCAGACAGAAGGTAGTGGTCTCCATTGATGTGATTAAATACACTTTGCGCCGCTAAAGACACCAGTAGTAAACCATTATCAGCCTCCCAGCCTTTATCGACATTTGCTTCAACATGATAGGCTAAACCTTGTTGCCCGGGATTGTTGGCAAAGTCGATACCGAGTTTCGCCTCATAATGCCAGCCAAGATTGATGTCTTCAGCTTGTTGGATCAGATAAATATCTGACAACACACGATAGTCACGTTCTAATGATTCAAACCCCAACCAAAGATATTGAAATTGTCTATCTTGCGGCAACAGTTCATTAGCAAAAGGTTTATCAAATACAGGTGTAAATAAGGCCTCTTCATCCACTAAGCCCACTTTGATGCGCTGACTGTGTAAGGCGTTTGAGTCGATTTGCCAACCCGTGGCAATTTCATAGCGGTGACTTTGATTAGCAAAGGTATTACGAACGCGACCATTTTGAAAAATATCGACGTCTTTTTCATCGCTTAAATAGCTAGCAAAATACATCCTTTCAGTGCGAGCGTGATAAAAAGGACGATCAAACTCAAGATTAATTAAATTGCCATCGTCATTATCTAAGTAATCGAGCAATAAAGTTGAATAGGGCATTAAGTAAGGGGTGGCTGATTTTAAGGTTAACTGATAGCCACTGCGCTGTTCGTCTGTGTTGTATTTAAATCGAGTCCGGATGCCAAGACCCAGCAAATTGTCTTCTTTTAAACCAATGGAAAACTTGTTTTCACCGCCTTTTCGTCCAAAACTCACGGTGGGGATCATGGACCAATTATCCCAAGTTTGAACTTGGATCTCGCCGGGGTCAGTAATTTGGCAACCTGCAATATATTTTATTTTAGCATCGCGAATATAAGCTTGTTTTCGAATAATACGTTCTGCTTCAGCTAGGTCGTTGACATCAATAGTATCGCCAATCGTAAAAGGTAGACGTTCAGCGATGACGTCTTCTTTAGTATTTATATGTAACCAATTCGCGAAGCGGTGCAGGGCAATCGCTTCCTCATCATCTTCATCAAAAATAGGATTAGTAGTGATGTTTAGGTTTTTAACCACAAACTGGCTTTGGATTTGGCTTTCTTCATTGCCTTGTTCAGCAGAAGGTGTGGTACAAGTGGCTAATTCTTCGGCAACACTACACGTACTGCAAAGGGCTAGGAGGCTAAAAGCAAGGCTATGTTTCATCTTTACTTTCCTAGCCAGTTTAATGTTTTGAAGGTAGGAAGGTTTGTACGTTCCATGCTCGTTGCTTGAGCTGGCGCGAGCTTAAACCAACGAGTAAAACTGAGCCATAAGCCAAAACTGCAATACCAGCACAACAAGGCGGTGCTCAGATCATGAGATAAAAAATGTGCACCTCGTAGTTGTTGTGCTACACCAAATAAACCACCTACTACCATGCCCGGTAACAACCAATAAAAATTTATTTTTTGCCCTTTATCTGCACGCCACAGTTTCAAACAAAAATACAGGCTAAATAAGGCGTATCCACCGGAAGCGTGACCAGCAGGGTAACATTGTGGTCCGGCATCGCTACTTGAAAACATTTGATGTAAATACACATACGACTGTGAGCCACCAAGACCGTTTACATCCCAAGGACATGGCAACATGGTAATTTGTTTTAAACCTGAAATTAGCACAACAGAAAAAATAGTGGCACACAAGGCGTATAAAATGGCAATGCGCTGCGTTTTGGTAAACAGCTGACAGGCAAAACTCAGACAAGTGAGGATGAGTAAAGCCACCACCCACATTGCTACAAAAGAGCGTCCAGCCTTATGCAAGACGGTTTCTAGCAACCAACTGTCGCGCCAGTTCCAACCATGATTTATGTCGTAAATTTGACTCGCTAACCAATTGTCAGCGCCGCTGTATTGCAAAACGATGATGGTTAAAATGCCGTAAATGGCGGGTGTATACCAAGCTGAATGTCGCACAGTAAAAGCCTACTACTAGATTGTATAAATCAAGAGTAAACTCCGTGGCTTAAGTAATTCTTAACAAGTGGGCTTGGTCGAAAATATCTACTTAAAGCGCTTAAGCCGCGCTGAATGTAAGGACGCTAGTTTGAGTGTTCATTAGTCTTTGTAGAGCAGCCCATGAAGAATTTACCTCTAAATGCCATGCCCGAAGTGACATGACTATTTTGGTTAGTCAAAATCTTAGCAACAACGTTAGTAGAAACCGCCGGTGATGCTGTTTCGATGTCTCTGGGGTTTGGCTATCTTCTTAGTAGTGGCCTTTTTTTCGCGCTGTATATTTTGGCTGTTTTCGCCCAAATTAACGCAAACAAGTTCTATCCAGCCATTTATTGGTTCACCATCATTACCACTACGACCTTGGACCCAACCGTCAGTTACTGAAAAAAAGTGGGGCACTGAAGCCCTTGGATGAATTTACTCGGGGGCTATTGAATCTCGCCATTTCGACGGCATGTTACTGTTGCCAATCTCTCCTTTAAGGAAAATGCTATGTACTACCAATTAACCGTTGTTCAATTTACCAAAATGCTCAAAAACCTTAGCGCCATACTTGAAAAAGCCGAAGGTTTTGCCGCGCTTAAAAAAGTCGATATGTCGGTGTTGCTTAATTCTCGCTTATCAGTGGATCAATTTAATTTAACGCGCCAAGTTCAAATTACCTGTGATATCGCAAAATTAGCAGTTGCTCGATTAACGGCAAAAGAAGCGCCCAAACATGAAGATAACGAAACCACCCTAGCCGAATTACAAGTTCGAATACAGTCAGTTATTGATTTTTTAGCGACGTTTTCTGAGGCTGATTTTAGTGAAAGCGCTGAGCGTTCAATCTCACAACCACGCTGGGAAGGTAAGTATTTAACCGGCCATGAATTTGCGATTGAATGGGCGATACCCAATGTGTATTTTCACACCACCACCGCTTACTCCATTTTACGCCACCTAGGCTTAGACGTGGGTAAAAAAGATTATTTAGGCGAAATGCCATTTAAGGCCTAAAGCATCGAGTGGCGGTGCTATGCACGCATTGTCACTCAACTTGGCAACACAGGGATAAGTGTATGGAAGAATTGGGTGAAGGACTAGTTAGAGTAATATTACGAGTACTGCGTACCATTTTAATTGAAGGCATTTGTGAATCACTGTGTTATTGGCTTGGCCGCTGGTGTTTATTGATATTAACTCTAGGACGTTATCCTCAATATAAGCAATTAGAAAAACACCAAGGGCGCATCACACTTGTTGGGATCATCGTGTTAATAACGCTTGTATTAGTTATTTCAGTTTATGTATAAGTAAATTAAAGCTCACCGAAGCCCAATCAACACTGTTACGCTATTAGCCCATTTACCGCAGGCCCAATATCCAATGTCTAAACATAAGAGTCCGACCGGCAGTTACGAGCAAGTGTTTGCCCAGCAACAAGAATATATTGCCAAACGAGCCTCAGGTTATCGAGAACAAGCCCTTAAAATCTATCCTTGGATTTGTGGTCGGTGCCGGCGCGAATTTACCCGCAGAAACCTGTCTGAGCTCACTGTGCATCACGTAGATCACAATCACAGCAATAATCCTACTGATGGCAGCAATTGGGAGTTATTGTGTTTATATTGTCATGATGAAGAACACAGTAAATTTGAAAATTTAGTGCGCTATGGCAGCACCCAAGATGATGAAGTAAAAGCCAGTACCTACAACCCTTTTGCTGATTTAAAAGAGCGGATGAAGGGTAAAAATTAAAAACCTAATTCACCGTAAGATGTTGAAGGATTATGGTCTTTGCTAACTAACGATAGTGTTCATAACTGCGTTCTTGATATTTTTATACTAGTTAATATTCGACTTGTTCAATCGTATTTGTTTAATTACATTATTGTTACATCGATTATGAGCTTACATTTCATATGCAATACCAATTTGACCATTTTTCGTTAGACACGACTCAATTTCGATTAACAATAAATGGTTCATTGGCAAATGATGATATTCGAATTATTAGGCTCCTAGCTTTAATTATTCAGACTTCCCCTAATACCTGCAGTAAGTCTACTATTCGTGATTATATTTGGCCCAATACGGTTGTATCAGATTGGTCAGTGTCACGTTTAATGGCGGATACTCGCAAATTATTTAAACACTATGGTTATATAGGACCACTAATACAAACTGTTCATGGTCAAGGGTATCGCTTAGATGTCAACTTATTTGACCAACTTAAAGATATTGAACTTTCACCATATAGTACTCCCGTATACCGTAAGTTAAATCTTATGCAAAAATGCGGGATCAAGAGACCAAATATATTACTAGTAACAGTTTTGTTTGGTGTTGCCATTTTTGTTGGAATAACGACTAACTACAAGTTAGCTGCAAATAGTGTCGTTTACAGTGAATCGAGCACTGTTGTTGCTCGAATATTATGGGTTGATGATCATCATCAAAATAATCAACAAGAGCAGCAGTATTTTGTTGAAAATAATATAGCGGTATACAGTGTAGTTTCTACCGAAGAGGCTATTTTGCTGCTTAAGATTTATAAATATACAGCAATCATTTCTGACATGGGTAGAGATTCTGACCCTCTTGCTGGTATTAAATTATTGGACGCGATTCGGGAAACGGGCATCACAACACCTTTTTATATTTACACTATTGTCAGCAGTCCGGATTTGGAAATTGAAGTAGCTAAACGTGATGGACAAGGCGTTATTACTCAGCAGATAAACTTATTTAGCTCTGTTCTAAATCACGTTAATCAGTAAACCGTTCCCTCTTTCTAGATTTTCACAACGTTTCAAAAGATTTCACATCTATTTTCCTTGAATTTTGCATAATGTTTAAAGCGGCGAACAGTGCAATTTACTAGCTTAGTAACGCTATACAAGGAGGTAATGATATTCATCACCATCCATAGATATTTCTATTTAAAATTTTTAGAGGTAATCATGAAAATCAATAAGTTGATATGGATTATTATAGCGGCACAATTGCTGTTTGCTTGTGGAGGATTTGGAGGGGATGATGATAACGACGAGCCAGACCAATTTGCTATTGGAGGAATTGCCCAAAATCTCAATGGTACGGTTTATTTAGGGTTTAAAAAAAATGGGGCGCAAAATTATTGGGAAACGGTTGGAGTTACTTCAACGGCTGGTGAAGTGAACTGGCGTTTTATCGAAGAGCATGATGTTGGCACTCAATTTGACGTAAGTGTATATGTGCAACCAGAAGGGCAGTTGTGTAATGTAGAAAATGGCAGTGGATCGCTGAATGCCAGTAATGCTAATAAAATTATCGTGACCTGTGAAGATACTAATGAAAATTTGGCTGTTGGGGTAGAAATAAGCAATCTAGTTGGTGAGCTAACCTTACAACTTTCAGTTGATAATGTAGCAGTCGAAACAATTACATATAACCTAGGTGGACAAGCCACTTTCTATTTCAACGAAAAACAAGCTGCGGGTGTGAATTTTGCCATCGACATCCTGACGCAGCCAGCCGTTCAGCAGTGCACTATTACTTCGGCTAGCGGTAACCTTAACAGTGGCAATGCAAGTACAGCTAAAATAGTGTGTACTGACAAGCCAACTGAGCCAGTTATATTAACAGGGATTTTTGTTGACAGCCCTGTGACTAATATTAGCTTCAGTACGCTGACACAACAGGGGGTAACTAATATTAATGGCGAATTTTCCTACAGTGAAAATGAACAAGTAACCTTTACTGTCGGGGAATAATATTTCCCAGTGTATCCGCTGGGGAAATTCTGACTCCACTTGATATTGCGGCTACCAATAATTTTAATGCGCCGAGTCTCATTAATATGCTGCGCTTGCTGCAAACCTTAGATATCGACGCCGATCCTACTAATGGTATTAATATTAGTGATGCCGCTTTAGCCAACGCCACAGCTGTTGATTTTAACCTACCAGTTATAGAGTTTGCGGCACAGCCTGCTATTAGTCATTTATTAGCAAATGCAGGTTTGGAATCTTTGGTAAGCGAATTAGTGAGCGCCGAACAAGCTCAAACACATTTTCTACTTACATTGATCGAACTAGGTATAATTGAACGACCTCCAACGGCTTGCAATGAGGATGTAAGCTATTCATTAACTGGTCAGGATCTCATTATGGGAACTAACGAGTCATTAAGTACTTCCCCTCTTTCAGGCACTCTGACTATCTCTAATACTGGCGCATGTCAACTTAGCGCTAATGAAGGCTACGAGACTGCGTGCACCATAACGGATGGCGTATTTAGTGCCTTTAACGGTCGGTTAACAGGCACAATTGCTAATTCGGAAGTGACTATCCTAAATCAATCAACATTTAGTGATGATGAGTACGTTAGCGCCTACTTAAGCGGTAATTCAACCACGAGTTGTGTTGATGAACCCGTTGCTGATGGTACTTACCGTTTTTCAGGCCTTGAATCAGTCTCTCAGAATTCTGTTACTAACGGCGCTTCGCCAGCAAACCAAGTGTATCCAGTTACCGGAACCGTAACGATTAGTGGAAGTAGCTGTTCGGTTACTTCTAGTGAAGGCGACTGGAATTGCATAGTTAATGGTAACTCCTTTCATGGAGTTGGTGATTTAAGTGTTATTCAAGGCACAATAACCTACTTTAGCGTTAGTTTTTACCTGCCACCTACCAGTGATGGTGAAGAGACTGTTTTTGGTCAATATAGTGGTAAACGTAATTAAGACTTATTAAAAGTGCCAGACTAAATAAATAGCCTTCAAATTACTTTGAAGGCTATTTAGAAACGTTGGTGATGCTATGGCAGCACCCAAGATGATGAAGTAAAAGCCAGTACCTATAACCCTTTTGCTGATTTAAAAGAGCGGATGAAAAACAAACCGTGATATATCGTGGGCTGACTGAATATGAATAGCACTCTTATTTTATGGGGCTTACTGTTTAGCGCCATTGGCTTTGTTTATTTTATGTATGGCAAAAAACGCGATAATAGGGTTATTTGTTATACAGGCCTTGCACTCTTTTTATTTCCTTATTTTATCAATGAAACCGTGACATTAGTTTTAGTGGGGTTAACACTAATGGCGCTGCCTAAATTGATCAGTCGTTGTTATTGAGGCATCGTTATGGCTTGTCGCTAGAGCGACTGAGCGTATAAAACCGCATCTCGCTGCCAGTAAATTCAAAGTAAGTTCTACAATAAATTCGCAATATCGGTACCAATTAATAACTCATCCACGAGTCTTTTATCTTCTTCATTTACTAAGGCTTTTAAACTGCGCACGAAGTCCATCGAGGTGGCGGGCGTATTTGGATAGGAGTGCCGTTGCCATAGCTGTCGCAAGGCCGCGGTAATCACCTTATCACCCAATTGTTCTCGTAAAATCGCAAAAACTAAGGTCGCTCGTGAATATAAATCATGGCTTTGTGAGCTATCAACTAAGGCCAGTGTTTGCTCTGTACTTTGCATGACAGCGACTTTGTATCGCTGACGTTCATAATCAAGCAAGGCCAGCATGGCTGATGTGCCGCCTCGCTGTTCGACTAATACCAGCTCAATATACTTAGCTAACGATTCCACCAAAAAAGCACTATCTGCTAATACGCCATTACCGAGATCATGGCCAAACCATTGATGCGCTGTTTCGTGTACAGCGCGCCGATAGCGTTGATCAAAACCGGCATTTGGGGCGGGCTGTGCACGAAATCCTACGCGATGGTTGATCAACATGATTTGGGGAAGAGCATACCCAGTGGGACCAATGTTGGGTATGGCGACTAAGCTTAAGCGAGAGCCACGATAAGGCGCGATGTTGTCGCGCATCCAGCTAAGCGTATCCTGCATGGCTTGCAGGTTAACTTGCGTGGCGGGTGAGTCTTCAGGGCTGTAGACCTTAAGTAAGCTTGAGTCCCAGTTTTTTTGAACCTGATGTTGTGGCACTGAGAGCCACACCGAGGCATTGCGAATTGGCTCCATGGTTTTAAATTCAGCGTAATTACGACCGTTTTGCTGCCACTCGTTTACCAAATCACCTTGAGCTAAGGGCACCTGCTGATCATTGGTCGAAACGATCGAGTGCATACTGACCCAATCATACTGCTTTGCCGTTTGTGGTAATTCGGTTTGTGTAAACAAGTCAGAAGGTAATACGATATCGAGCGGCGCTAGACCATATTTTTGGCGAAGCGAGGGGTTTAGCAGCTGATACTGTGGCTGAAAACCCACGGTGGGTAGCATGGGGACACCACGTAAATAACTAAACGTAGGCTTCACAAATTGATGCATCACCGCTGGCCAATGTTGTGGCTGTTTAAATGTAAACTCTGTTGATAAGTGCATTTGTTCACCAGGATTAAGTGCTTCGCTGAGTTGCACAATATATTGGCCCAGTTTTTTATCATAGTGATAAGTGTTAGCCAGTGACACTTCAAGTTTATCTAAAGGTGTGGCCAAATGATGGCCAATCAGAAGCTTATTGATTGCCTGATCAGTGCGGTTTTTTAGTAGGTAATTGACGCTAAAATGGGCTTCACCGTTTTGTGGAAAGATAGCGACAGTTGAGCTGATATGGTGAATGTGGGGCTGAGCGCTATGGGTCCATTCAGCGTAGTGAGTCTCGTAGTCTGCCCGCCACCGTTCTCGCATATCTGAATTTAATAAGGGCCTTTCCTGAATAATATTAAGATGAAGATTCAAACCTACTGCCAGGGTCAGAACTGTCAATGTGGCAGAAGAAAAATTGAATTTCCAACGTTGATGGTTGAAAAAACTACTGGTTCGGTGAGACCAACTTGCCGCTAACGTTAATAGCGTGATAGACACAAGCAACCAAAATGTCATAAAAGGCCAGTACAGCGAAAAACTTTGTTCTAATCCCCAAAATGTGTCGGCGGGCTGCAATGGAGAAGCGGCAATATTCCATAGGGTATGCGTTAGGCCTAGCTTGCCACTGAGTGGGGTGTATTTCATTGCTAATATTACAATACACCACGCAGTAGCAACTAAAGGTGAACGACACACGGTGTGCAGCGCAGTAAATATTGCCCCAAGCAATAGCAAAGACAAGGCCACTATACTGAGTTGCGAGAGATAGGGCTTAAGCAAGAGCTCACTGTTGGCAACGAGTTCAGCAAATAAGTTAGCCAAGGCTGTCAGTAGCATTAACATCAAAATTAACACACTCAGGGCGATAACTTGGCTTAACATTACGATGCTTGAACGCACTGGCGTGACGGCAATTAATTCTGCCATAGCAGTGTGCCGATTACGCCAAGCTAGCTGCCAAGACCAAAACAAAACTAACAAACTGCCTATGAACGGTAAAACATCGTCGGAAATACGATTGAGAGCATCGAGGCTTGTGGGTAGTAAAACTGACAAGGGCTCCGCATAGTCAATACTTGAGAGTACTTCATTAAACATCAGTAAGGTCCAGCCGCACAAAATGAATTGACTCAATCGCTGTTTAAGTAGCGTACTTAAGGCCATATGACTGAGGTGCCACAATTGTAAACTTGCTTTGGGAGATGTGTTAATACAGCGGTAGGTCAGTGGCGTTTGGGGTAGCGGCACCTGTTCTTTGATCGCTTGAACATGGTTAGAATGTTGAGGTTTTAGTTTGAGGCTAAGTGCAAATAAACCCGCGGCAGCTAAGCAATATAATAAACGATTAAGGTAAAACAGCCTATCACCATAAAGCCTTGGCTCAGCGTTTTGATAATAGGCTAACAGCGCGGTGTTCCCAAAGGGGTCGAGCAGACGCATACTGTCAAACAGCCATGGACTGGCGATGGAACTACCCGCTAGCATAGGGGATCCTGTCATGCTGGCAAGCACTAGATAGGCCAAGAAAATAACGCTAAAAAGTACATATATTACTGTACTAGAGGCAAAACGTTGGGCTAAGCAACAAGCCAAGGCACTAAAAAAAGCACAGGCTGGTAGCGCCATCAAGGCAAAATTCCATAGGGTCAATAAGAGTGAAGAGATTTGAAATCCGCTGCTTTGACTTACGACCAACCACATCACCATAAAGCTCAATAGTAATAAGGCTGCGCAAGCCAAGAAAAGGCTTTGTAGACGCAAAAACAAGCGTTTAACGGGGCTTTGCGGCGTCACTAAGATGAGTTCAGCCATGTCATTTGCTTGGTCCCGTAACATGATTAGCGGGGCCAAAGTGCCACTCAGCAAAGGCAAACTCATCATGAGTAAGGTCATGTGTAATGCTTGCAGGCGTTTATCCGCCAAGGTATCAATACCGCCAATGCCTACGGCAAATAGGTAGGCAACTAAGGGCATGATGATACATGCCAGCCCTAGCAAAGGTTGGCGTATTAGGTAGCGGCCTTCATTAATGAACAGCATCACTGTGACCTTTTTTAGCTAATTCGTAAAAGTAACGATCTTGTAGATTGGCTTCCACTGGCATGGCTTCGGCGTTAGGTTGTTGTTGGGCAAGTATGCGATAAAGGGGTAAGCCAAACCGATAGCTTTCACTCAGAATGTGCCGATCGCTACTAGGCCGACGCGGGCTTTGCCATACGCTTCCTTGTAAAGGGGCGAGTAAACTTTGCACTGCGCCACTTTCAACAATATGCCCCTCGTTGATCAAGGCCACAAAAGGGCACAGATTTTCGATATCTTCAACGATATGGGTAGACAGTAAGATTAATTTGTCTTGGCTAATGGTAACCAGCAGCGCATGTAAGCGTTCTCGTTCAGCGGGATCAAGCCCTGCTGTGGGTTCATCCATGATTAACAAGCTTGGGTTGCCCAATAAAGCCTGAGCAATGCCAAAACGCTGGCGCATGCCACCAGAGAAAGTTGATACATGCTTATGGGCAACCGTACTGAGATTAGTGAGTTCGAGCAGGGCATTAATTTGTTGTTTTTGGTGGGTTGAATCATTAATCCCTTTTAGTATGGCCATATGTTGTAGCAAGGCATAACAACTCATATTGGTATAAACACCAAAATACTGCGGCAGATAACCTAATTGCTGCCGCACAGCCATGGGGTGTTTGAGCACATCGATATTGGCAAAGTGGATACTCCCTTTGTCAGGGGTTTGCAAACAGGCAAGGGTGCGCATTAAACTCGATTTACCTGCACCATTGGGGCCCAATAAACCCACCATACCTGTGGGCAGCTGCAGGTTAATGTCACACAAAGCTTGGGTGCCATCAGCGTACGAGAGAGAGAGTTGTCTAATACAAAGCATGGTTTTTTCCTTGAGAATCTGTCCACACCTTAAAAAGCTAACCCTATCCAAACAAGCAAAGGATGATGAACTGCCCAGATAGAGTGATGACAGGGTTGTTTGGCTTTATTCGCGTCCTGCTTTGACTTTTGTCAGCCAAAAACAACTGTTTGTCATGTAATCACAGACTTATACTGTCTTAACCCTCAAGCTAGGAGTTTGCGTTTATGGGGACCGTATTATGCTAAAGCATTGGGCAACAGGCCTTAAACAGCATTTTTCTGCGTTTGCAGAAAATCAGCTAGCCATGATGGCTGCTATCTTGCTCGAATCTTCAATTCGACAATTCTCATTCCAAAGCGCCGACGCTTTCACGTTTTTATCTATTTGGGCACAACTGATACTTGAAAGCTTACCCTTGCTTGTTGCGCATTATTTGATGTTTAAGGCTCAAGGTTGGCGAGCACTACTTATCTGGACTGTAGGCTTTTTACTTTATCCTATGCTCTGTTTTAGCATGGCTGATTTTGACTCAGGTTATGCTGATTGGTCGTTATTTTCGGTGCAAGGCTGGCTACTGTTGTTGGGGGCTAGTCTGGGATTTGGCTTAAGTAGATTAGTGGCTAAAGGAGATCACAGTCGCTACTCACAGTTTGTAACCCGTTTATTTTCGCTTAATTCAGTGCTGTTGCTCTTGATGATCTGCTGGGCGGTTTTGTGGTCAGCAATCTTTGCTTCTACTGATGATCCGGTGCGTAATCAACCCATTAAAACGGTGATAAATAGCGACACCCTCATAGTAAATTTTTACTACTTTCTTGATTATTTGTGGCAGTTTTTAGTCATGGGAATTTTAGTTTTATGGGTCTATTGGTGTAACCGTTATCTCTTAATTCGGCGTGTTTTAGCTCGAAGTGGAGTATTTGCTTATATGACCGCTTGTTTAATTTTTATTATTGTAGGCACGCCAATGTTAGCGACAGTGGTGTTGTGGCTGCCGATGAATATAGCTGACTGGACATTTTTACCTTCCGAAGACTACAACATATTTGCGCCCATTAACTTTCGGTTTATAGGCTTATTATTGGCTGTAAGTACGCCAATTATATTGGCCTTTGAGCGACAGCAGCAGGGTAAAGCCATAGCTGAGATTGCTCAGCGCCAAAGCCAAACCGAACTCCAATTGCTACAACAACAAGTTAACCCCCACTTCTTATTTAACACCTTAAATAATTTGTATGCTTTAACCCTGACGGGCGCTAAAGAAGCCCCGGCGGTGATCATGCAATTAGCTAATTTACTGCGTTATACTGTCTATGAGGGACAAAATCAGCGTGTAAGTCTCGCGCAAGAAATCCAGTACATTCAAGATTTTTTAGCCCTGCAAGGCATACGTAGCGCTAATAAATGCCAGCTTAAGGTGCATTTTCCAGAGCAAACGCAGCATTGGCAACTTGCACCCTTGTTGTTAATTATTCTTGTTGAAAACGCCTTTAAACATGGGGTTGAGCCAAGCCAAGAGCTTTGTTTTGTGACAATTAATATAGACATTGAGGGGGCTACTTTAATAATGCGATGCAACAATACCTTACCTAAGCGAGCCACCTTCGGTGAAACAGGTATTGGTTTAGATAATCTTAAACGGCGTTTAACCTTACTCTACCCGGGCAAACATCACCTTCGTGTTCAGAAGCAAAACGCTGAGTGGCAAACAGAGTTACGTTTGGAGTTAGAGCCGTGTACCGCACCTTGATTATTGATGACGAACCTTTAGCCCATGAGGTGCTTCAGCATCATTTGCAAAGGCACCGCGATATTGAAATAGCGGGTCATTGTTACAACGCGACTCAAGCCTTAAGTTACTTAGCTAACCAGCAAGTAGACTTATTATTGCTGGATATCAATATGCCCGCCCTTAGTGGTATTGAATTACTCAAGGTGCTGAGTAAACCGCCATTAGTTATTATTATTAGTGCCTATCAAGAGTATGCAATTCAAGGTTTTGAGTTGGACGTAGCCGATTACTTGCTTAAACCGGTGAGTTTTGAACGCCTTTCACAAGCGTTAACTAAGGTACGTAAACGCTCAGACGAGCAGCATTCAGTGATGCCAAGTTTCATTGTATTAAAAGTCGATCGTGAGCGGCGGAAGTTTAATTTTGATGACATTAGCCTAATTGAAGCTTATGGAAATTACCTAAAGGTGTGGCAAGGTGAGCAAGTGACTCTGGTCAGTAGCACCTTAAAACAGTGTTTACAGCAACTTCCAGCGCAACACTTTGTGCAAATCCATAAATCATTTGTTATCAATAAAAACGGCGTCTGTGCCGTGGATAATGAACACGTATTTCTTGCAGGCGGCAAAGCCATTAAGGTTGGTAAGTCGTTTAAAGCCTGCTTGTTGAGCCTGCCATAAAGAGGACTAAATTGGTAACAAGCTGCTGATGACGCGACTCGGCAACTGTTGCTATTGTCTGCGGCCGTTAATAATTTGTCATTTATCGTCGAACTAGGCGATGTTGAAATTTCTCATTGCTCATATACTGCCTTGTTTTTCGATAACTAAAATTCTGGCTTCACCTTGTGGGTGAGCAAGATGTTCGGTGCCTACTGTTGCATAAAAAATATCGCCAGCTTGTAAGGTGGCGCAGTGCTCGTTGCCAGCGCGGCGGTAATACATGTCGACCACACCACTCAACACCACAAACACTTCTTCACCGTCGTTAATGTGCCATTTATAGGGTTTGTCGGTCCAATGTAAACGGGTTGTAATGCCATTCATATTGGCGATATCGAGTGCTCCCCATGCTTGAGGAGCACTAAAGTTTTTACTTCTGATGATTTCCATCGTTACGCTTTATCAACGAATTTTGTGACAAGTATAAACCTTGCTTCCTTGACCACAAGCTATTCAGTTGCTGCAACTTGAGGCGCTGAGTTGTCAGACTGAACATTGCCCTGTTGTTTATCGCGTACGTTCTTTTGTACTGTAATTGCAGCAAAAAGACTCAGCGTGTAAGCCATGGCGTAAAAGCCTTTTTCACTCAATGTCATATCGGCGTTAACCAATCCGATGGCAATAGCAGTTGAAATCCACGAAATCATGAAATACAGGTTGGTAGTTGGAATGCCTTCTGCTTTGTCGCGAATGGTCTTTTGTAATGAGATCACTGAGTACAAACCGTAAAGTAAGGTGATGAGGTAATAGCCTTTTTCATTTAATGCCATGATTGAATTCAGTAAGCCAATGCCATAGGCGCCAGTGCCTATGATTAAAGCGGCAATAGAAGCAAAATTATACGGTTTAGTTGGGGCGTGTAATGTCATGTTGAAATTCCTTATTGCACTTGCATTATTAAAATTGGGGTGTCAGCTAACACTAGCCTTCGATTATTTGGGTCGTGCCATCGCTGTAAAAAGTGACCATGGTATCGACCAAGCCATACTGATTTAAATATTTCGCGATAGTGGTAAAGGTAGCAGTGGCAACTTTGCCTTTGTGATCTTTGGTGCTAATGTCGTCTTGAAACATTGAGCCTAACATTAACTTAAAGCCGCTAGTGTGCACGCGTTGTGCCGTAAAATAAGCCGAGGCATTGGCTTTTAATTTTTGAATATCAGTTGTTTGATAAATCGCGGCGTTGAGTAAATCCAAGGTATATTCAGTGCAATTTTGAAATTGCGAATTAAAAGGGTTGGCCAATACTGAATATCGTTCGTTGTGTAATACCTTATCGTCTCCAGCGCTGATTAATGCAATCAGTCGAGTTTGAATTTCTTGGGTCGGAATTATGATCCCAGCTTTTAAGTCATGGGCACCCCAGAAAAAGTCTACCGGATAGTCGGTGATTAATTGACTTTTATCTACTTCACCGTCTTTTTGATACAAGTTATGAATCGCATATCCTTGGATGACCTCACCGCTGTCTAAGGTGATATCTGAATATATCGCCACAGCGGTATGGGTAAACTGAATGCCTTTGGGTAAGTCTTTTTGGGGACGGCCTACTCTGGCTATAATAAAGGCTCGCGCGCCTTGTGCTGCAGCATATTTTTCAACATCTTTGGCAAAACTCACTATTTGCTGTGGTTCGTGGCTTGGCGCTTGATTTGCTTTGCTGCCTGCTTCGGCTAGTGGTGACAGAGTAGTCACCACTAAGCCGGCAAACATCACAAGATGTTTGATATTCATCACTTACTCCTTACCAGTGTGTTGAGTCGTGGTGTTTTGGATAATGATAACTTGGTTGGGGGCAGGATCTGCGGTAACAGTTGTTTCACTGATAACTAGTGGGCCTTGGTGGGCATGGCTGCTTTTAATCTTATTGCCAGATTCAGCGATAAGACTGCCGGTAGCCAAACTGGCCCCGCCGGCAATTACTAAAGGTGCTGCCACTACTACACTGGCGACTTTAGCTGTTGACGCTACGCCCTCTGTGACAGCTAATACACTGTGTTTGCTCGCTTGAGCGCTGTGATTGACTGAACCCTCAGCGTGTAAGGTAAAGGTGCTACAAGAAAGGCTAAGAACAAATAATGCGTTAAACAATTTCATGGTAAGTCCTTGTTAAGTTGCGTCTGACATCAGACGAAACAACAATATGCTTAGGTAGCACTACTGTAAACGACCTTGAAATATGTATACTAAAGCAACACCAAAAGTATAGTAATACGCTACTAGTGAGTAAAAATGAGCCAAATTAATCAAATTCGCAATACCTTAAAGCAGTTGCTTCGTGAGCGCCAACTCACCTATAAAGATATTGCTGAAAAGCTCGATATGAGCGAAGCCAATATTAAACGGATATTTTCCACCAATAGCTTTACCTTGGAGCGGCTTGAGCAAATTTGTGAATTACTGCAAATGAGTTTGTCTGACTTATTCATCATTGCGCAAAAACAAACCCAGCAGTTAAGCCAGTTAACTAAAGAACAAGAGATGGAACTATTAGCCGATACCAAGCTTCTGCTGGTGGCTGTGTGCGTGCGAGATGCTTGGACCTTTGATGAAATAATTGACTATTATGCCATTGATAAACATGAGTGTATCCGCTTACTCGCTCGCTTAGATAGGCTTAAAATTATCAGTTTATTGCCCAACAATCATTTTAAATCCCTTATTGCTCAGGATTTTCGTTGGATCCCTGGCGGCCCTTTAGAAAAATTTATGGAGCAAGAGGTGATGGTTAAATTTATGGCACCCAAAAAAGAAGAGCCGTGGACCTTTCGCTTTTATTTACGTGGGCGGTATTCACAAACCTCTATCGATATCATTCAACGCAAACTCAATCAGCTCACTAAAGAAGCCGCTGTGCTTAATCAAGAAGATGCTGATTTGCCTTTACACCAACGACAACACTTTGGTTTGCTGATGGCCATGCGCCCATGGGAGCCTTCGCTATTTGAAAATTTGCGTAGGCCGCAAAAAGCGACATGAAGCAAAAATAATAAGCGGTATTGAAGTCATAAACAGGGTAATATTTATAACCTATCTCTCGTTTTTTAAGCATATTGGTCATTATCTATTGCCAAAAAGGATGTTCATGACGTTTATTGTAAAGTCGCTTTCTATTATTTCTCTGCTGTTAGCTGCGGGCCAGGCCAATGCCGCTGGCTCTTATTCTTTTGGGCTAGGTTTAGGCACACTGTACAGTGGAGTCGGCGCGAATGTCAGCATGCTATCTGATGTTGATATGAAGTACCTATCAGTAGGGTGTTTAGGTTATAGCACTTATGCGGGTTATACCTGTGGTGCTGGTCTTGGCTGGATTAAAACCGATTTATTTGGCGCAGACTCCAATAACCATGGTTTAGGTGTTTATCTTGGCGCTGTAGGGTCAGAGCGCACAGATTATAATCAAAGCGAAATCGTCAATGGGGTAGGCATTGGGTATTACTATTTTTTCAATGGAATATCCGCAGGCGGTACCAATTTGGGTATTGCTGCGGTGACCGGTAATGGAAAATACGATTCTGGAAGCGGCCTTATATTTCAACTAGGTTATCAATTTTAATATCATGGGATGACGAACTACATTTGCCTGTCCAGAAGCAACAGGCAAATGTAGTTACTACCTACTTACAGTAATTTAGATACCGTCTTAGAAACGTTTAATGCTCCCTCTCTTATCTCGCTAATAACATTTGATACTTGCGATATTTGGTTGTTATTGAGCTCTGTACTGGATCGCACTTTAGCCATAAAGTCGTTCACTTTTGATGTTAAACCCTCGTTTGTTTTAACAACCTGTTCAATTTCAGCGGTCGATTTACTGGTTCGGGCTGCCAGTTGTCTGACTTCGTCTGCAACAACGGCAAACCCTCTACCTTGTTCACCCGCCCGAGCCGCTTCAATCGCCGCGTTCAACGCTAGCAGATTAGTTTGATCCGCAATGCTACCAATGGTGGAAACGATGGCGACAATATTTTTAGATTGCTCGTTTAATTGTTCTAATAACTGATTAGTTTGATTAACTTGCTCTACAATCGCATTTGAGTCATGCACTGATTTAGCCAACAAGTCTGCCCCACTACTGGCTATTTGTGCCGTTTCTTCGGCGGTCGAAAATGAAAGTTCTGCAGCTTGAATAACCGCTTTATTGCGGCTTTCTCGCTCGGTGGTATCTGCAGCAAACTTAATGATTTTGCATACTTGACCATTATCATCAACGATGGGGTTATAAGTTGCTTCAAGCCAAATTGTATTGCCACTGGCGGTGCGGCGTTCAAATAAACCGGTATTGAGTCTGCCATTGGCTAATTCAGACCAAAAGTTGGGATTATCTTGGTAGAACTTGTCATCACAAAACATACGGTGATGTTTGCCAATAATGTCATTCAAGTTATAACCCATGGTTTTTAAAAAATTATCGTTAGCCGTAATTATTTCGCCTTTTGGCGTAAACTCAATAATTGCCATCGAGGCATTCAGCGCAGCATCCACTCCACGCAATCGGTAATATTCTTGTTGCTTTTTAGTCACATCTGAAGCGATCTTATAGATGTATAACAATGAACCGGAGTCATCAGTGACAGGAAAGTAAGTTGCTTCAAGCCATAAATCATCGCCAGCTTTGGTTTTCCTTAGAAAGGTGCCAGACAATTGATTTTTCTCTCGCAATTTTCGCCAAAAATCTTGATATTGCAGGGTATTTGTCACACTAGCAGGGCAAAACATACGGTGATGTTGATTGGTAATTTCTTCTAGGCTGTAACCCGTCGCTGCGAGAAAGAGAGGGTTAGCTGAAATGACTTTTCCTTCAGGAGTGAATGAAATTGTCGCAACATAATTTTCAATCGACTTAACTAAATATCTTAAGGCTAGATGGTTTGGATCTAACTCTGGTGGGGTGGCTTTGGCACGGTTGAAAAACATATTGACCTCATTCATTCAATAAATAAACATAACTTGGTTAAATGTGACAAATAAGACACTTGTGACATGTAGTGTGCTGTAGATAAAACGAAATTACAAGTGAATTAGATCAATTTCGATCTTACAAGCGGGTGGCTTATGCGGCCCTATGGATGCGTGTCAGTAAGGTAACGCTTAAAAAAATCCTGCGTTGAAGCGTTAACTCGGGGTAAAAAGCGTTATTTTCTGATCTGCAGTGGAGGGTATAGGAGCCATCTGCTCTTTCGAACTTACGACGCCACTCTGTAAATTTTTCACGTTCCGCCCATCATTAAAAAGCGTATTTAATTGGCTTCAATCCTAATTCTCTTTATAAGTAATTGTATTTTATGTTTATTTTTAATTTAAAAATGGCTGGATCGCTTTGTGCAGTTAGTTATCTATGGGCCTACGTAAAGGCCATTATTGTCAAAACTTAAAATGAGAGGAGTACGATATGTCGAACGAACTTAAAAAAGAGTTATGGGATAATATTGCTGAGCAAGGTTTTGTTATGGTGGGTTTAAGCCAAGCTGACCAACATAGTGAGCCAATGCACGCGCACGTCGATAAATCCAAGCCACATTCACTGTGGATCTATACCACCAAAGACAACAGAGTCGCCACGGGTGGCAAATCCATGATTCAATTCGTTAGCAAAGGTCATGATCTCTTCGCTTGCATGTTAGGCCAACTGTCTGAAGAATCAGATACCTCACTGATAGATAAGTTTTGGTCAAGCGGTGTTGAAGCATGGTATGAAAAGGGCAAAGAGGACGACAGTTTATTAATGATGCGCTTTGACCTCAACAATGCTGAAATCTGGACCCAAGACGCAAGCATCACAGGCAAAATAAAACTGGCTACTGGCGCCACTATTGAACCTGAAGACCTCGGTGAGCATGCTGTGGTTTAGCAAAACAGGCATTGCTGTGCCTTACGCGCTGCAATGCTAAGCCTCTATCACGTTGAGAACGAGGGCTGTACCATCGATAATGTAAATAGATTATTGTGCTCGAAATTGATTTTCGATCTCTATGCGTATTTCTTTAGGAAGCAACACCATGCTTAAGCCTCTGCCATTACTTTTGTTATGTGTTTTAATCACTCAGTCCTTGTTTGCGCAGTCACTGCAACTGTTCGATACGACAAACTCCATTCAAACCCAGACACTTGATGGAGATCAGCAGAATGAGACAAATGACACAAAAGAAGAAGGTAGTTTATTTACTCCTCTTGGCGACCCGTCTGTCACGGAAGAAACCAGCCTAATTTGGCACGACATGCAATTAAATTGGCAGCTTTTTTTACAAAAGTTACCGATGATAGGTGTTGGGCTGGCGATGTTCATTTTGATTTTTATACTTGCCCGCCCACTTTCAGAATTGTTAGTTAGACCAATTTCTTTTGTCAGTACCAGTCAATTGATCCGCTTAGTCACACGGCGGCTGATTAGCATCCTGTTTATTCTCTTTGGATTTTATTTATTTTTACGATTTGCTGGTTTAAGTGAATTTGCAGTAGCCGTGCTTTCGGGTACTGGGGTGATTGGCTTAATAATTGGTTTTGCTTTTAAAGATATAGCCGAAAATTTTATTTCAAGCTTACTTTTGAGTATTCAGAAACCCTTTAAAATTGATGACGTTATTGAAGTCGAAGGTCGTATAGGGGTGGTTAAACAGGTAACGGCAAGAGCAACGACCTTGGTGGATTTTGATGGTGATCATATTCAAATTCCTAACGCCACAGTGTATAAAAATATTATTCGCAATCTCACCGCTAATCCTAAGTCTCGGGGCAAGTTTGTGATTGGTATCGGTTATGACTCCAGTATTATTGAATCGCAAAAAATTGCCATGGACGTCCTAAACAATACTGATGCAGTGTTGCAAGACCCAGAGCCACAGGTGCTGGTTGACGTATTGGCTTCATCGACAGTGAACCTTAAAGTGTATTTTTGGATTAATACCCATAGTCATAGTTTGTTGAAGGTCTCATCGTTTTTAATGCGAACCATTATGCGAGAATTCGAAAAACGTGGCATAAGTATGCCTGATGATGCCCGCGAGATTATATTCCCCCAAGGCATTGTGGTGCATCAAGCAACTGAAGCCGACAAAAGTCTTAATGTGAAACCTACACCGATGATTAGCCACGAACCTATCATCGACGATTCGTCCATTGATTTACAAGACAATGAGCATGAAGAAGATCTCGCCAGTGATGCCGATGATATCCGTCAGCAAGCTAAAGAAGCGCGGGATCCCGAAAAAGGTCAGAACATTTTATAATGATTAGATCGTTGAAATTAGCCGATTCGTTTACATGAGAGTAGGGCTTACTATGCTGCACGGCGCTTGCTACACAGGAAACTTACCGCAAGATGGAGGTATAAGCACAGGCCAGCAGCATTATCAGTAGTACCGGCCATTTTAAAAAACGGTATAACACCAATAAAACGAGGATAAGCAGCGCATCACTGTATTGTTGCACTGCGTGACTTACCATTGGGTTGACCCAAGCACTAAACAGTAAACCAACAACGGCAGCGTTAATGGCGGTCATTGCGCCATTAAATGCGGGACGAGCTGACAATACCGCCCATTGTTGATGCAGGGCATACATGAGTAATAAGCCAGGCAAGAATATGCTTATTGTTGCCACGCAGGCTCCTGTTAAAGGAGAGTCCGGCATCATGTTCGCCCCTAAAAACGTGGCAATACTAAACATCGGGCCTGGCACTCCTTGCGCCGCCCCGTAAGCAAGTAAAAATGAATCAGGCGTAACGCTAGTCCCGAGGTTTTGTTGCAATAAAGGTAACACCACATGTCCACCACCAAATACTAAGCTACCACTTTGATAAAACCGCCCCGCGATATCAAAAACACCGAGGGCCATATCGGGGTAAAAATAGCGAACTAAAGCACTGGCAATAAATAATATGACAAATATCGTCAATGCAATTGTGGTCTTAACATAACGGCGCTGCACGGGCGCCAAAATTGCACCCCTGGCAAAATGCCTTTGCCCAACGAATCCGATAAATGCGGCCACACTCAACAGCACAATTTGTGAATAAACACTATTAAAACACAAGAGAATTACAGCAACAGTCAATGCCATCCATCGCGTAACAACAGTACGGCAAAATTGTTGGGCCATGGTCAATATGGCGTCAGCAACCACAGCCACGGCAAGTAACATGAGGCCCGCAATGATATTGTGAACCCACTGAGCTGCAGTGGGTGAGTGCATGTAATTAGCAAGTGCCAACATGATACAGAATGAGGGTAAGGTAAAACCTAAAAAAGCAGTGAGGCCTCCAGCTAGACCCGCTCGGTGTAAGCCAATTGCAAAACCCACCTGACTGGATCCTGGGCCGGGCAAAAATTGACTGGCGGCCACAAGCGTGGCGTAATTTTCTTGGCTTAGCCATTTTAAACGTTTAACAAAGGTCGCTTGAAAATAGCCAATATGCGCCGCGGGGCCTCCAAAGCTAATACAGCCCAAAGCAAAAAAGCGCCAAAAAATGTTGAGAAGATTACTGAGCACGCCGTCCATCAATTAAGCTAACATGACAATTGTTGCTATTTTGGCTGACATTCCAACATTAGCCAAGCCCGCGCAGGAATACTGACTTCGTTTAGCCCAGAATACTGTTGGCCGCTCAGAACATCAGTAAACAAACAGGTATCAGGTGCAAGCTCTTCATAGCGAGCGCTATCAAGGGCCACTGGCTGGTCATTTTTACTCAAAAACACCCATAGCTGATTATGTGTTGAACCGTGCTTTTCCCCTCGAACATAGCTATAAACGCCATCTTGTGGAAAAAAATGCGTCATGCTGCCATGACTAATTGCAAGATTATTTTTACGATAGTTTAAAAGGCGGCTTAGCAAAGATTGTGCTTGGCGTTGTTGTGCACTTAAACCTTGGCCTGTAAAGGCACTCCTTGCATCTTCATCCCAACCACCTGGAAAGTCACTGCGCACCAGCCCATCATCTCGTTGTTTGGGGCTTTGCATCAGGATTTCTGTGCCATAAAAAAACTGTGGAATACGGGGTAAGGTCGTCATCAATACCATGGCTTGTGCGAATTTGTGGACGTCCTCATCGAGTAATGAAAAGAGTCTGGCAGTATCGTGATTGCCTTCAAATAGCACCAGTTTTGTAGGGTCTGGATAAATACCGTCATTAGCTAATGATTGATAAAGTTTAATCCAGCCTGTATCCCAGCTTTCTTCTTCGTTTAGCGCAGCCAACATCCCATAGTAATTCGGAAAATCCATCATGCTGGGCATTGTGCCCTCATATCCATCGATGTTTGTTTTGTCTTGTTGCCAATAAGCCACAATCAGCGGATTAGCACTCCACTCTTCACCAACCATAGTAAAATTAGGGTATTCGTTCAGTATGCTATTGGCCCACTGACTCAAAAAGGTTTTGTCTGCATAGCTATAAGTGTCTTCGCGTATGCCAGATAGTCCGGCGTATTCAATCCACCAAATACTATTTTGGATCAGGTAGGTGGCTAACAAAGGGTGCTGTTGATTTAAGTCGGGCATGGTGGGCACAAACCAACCTGCGACAAAAGCGCTTTTATCGATGTTGGCGCTGTAAGGATCTTGCACGGTCTGACGAGCATGATTAGTAGGGCTAAAAGCAGCGTTGTTATTGATCCAATTGGCGTCGGGCACATCTTTCATCCACCAGTGTTCGATACCAATATGGTTCAACACTATATCTTTAATAACGCCAATGCCCTGTACTTTCGCTTTACTAACAAAGTCGCGGTATGTGGCATTGTTGCCAAAGCGAGGATCAATGCGATATAAATCGGTTGCGGCATAACCATGATACGAATATGCGCCACTATTGTTCTCTGTTAAAGGCGTTGACCAGATCTGGGTAAACCCCATATCGTGAAGATAACTCAGTGCATTGCTTATACCTTGAATATCGCCACCATGGCGACCATTCGGTTCACTCCTGTTGGGCAACTCAAGGGTCTCTTTACTGGCATCGTTTGTGGGATCACCGTTGGCAAATCTGTCAGGTACCAACAAATAGATGGCATCGCTTTGATTAAATCCCTGTCTCTCAGCGGAACCAGCTTCGCGGGCTTTTAGTTCATATAAATAGCGAAATGGGCTGCTACTTGTCGGGCTATAAAATTCCAGAGTAAGTTGTCCAGGTTGAGTGTCTGGGGCAATATCTAAGGTGACAAACAGATAATTCGGATTGTCCACCTGCTCGGTATTGAGAATAGTGACATTTGAATAGGAGGTTGTGACCGTGGTTCGACCAATGTTTTCACCGTATACCATGAGTTGCACTTGTTGATTTGCCATACCGGTCCACCAAAAGAGCGGTTCTACTCGTTCAATCGGTGTGGCTGAAGCCGCCGAGCTATAAGTAATTAACCCATATAAAAGGGCACTTTTTATCATCCTGAAATAACCGTTAAATTGGCTCACTCCGTTTTTCCTGATTTTTTATTACATTGAAGCCAGTGTAATCGTAGCGACTATCAATGGCGATTTGTTGCAAACGTATGTAATGAAATAACGTGATATTGGGGCTAGCAAGTACATACATAGCGAGCTAGAAAAAACGTCAACGCATCTGTGTAAGATTTACCTTTATCCGTAGTGAAAAAGTAACAATATCAAGAGTGATGCATAGCGTGGTACCGAATAACGCGGCAGAAGCGTGTTGGCGTCACGCTACTATGAGCCTCTATGTGCCTATGCTCTAGCCTTTATTTGCATCGCTGAGTTTAGCTTCACTGCCACGCAAAGCCAGTATTTATCCGCTTGTCACACTGCATTTTCCGGTCGGGGTGAAGCGGCGCACTTAGATAATCTGCAAACTCAGCAGGGTTTACATAAAGCTTGGATTGATAATTGCTTCTGCTTGGACAAAGCGGATTTTTATTCATGCCAAAACAATGTTGAGTCATGGTTGAAAAGCGCCAAACCCGAGGAGAAGAGTATGCAAGTAGTAAATTGTTATCGTAGTCTAGCTTTTGTTTTGATGTGTTTAGGCCTATCGAGCTGCGCAAGTAGTTCAGGTGAAAACGTCAATCAGCAGCGCCAAGTGGTACTGGAAATGCGGGCTAAGGTCCTTGATGAGTTGTTTGTGTTAAAGCCCAGTGTTGAACAGCAAATTATGAGTGCTGCAGGATATGCGGTGTTTGATAACACTAACGTTAATGTGCTGTTAGCCAGTTTTGGTGGTGGTTATGGTGTGGTTAAAAATAATGCTACAGGTGCGCAAACGTATATGAAAATGGCAGAAGTGGGCCTAGGTATAGGCGCAGGCGTTAAAGACTTTCGCGTTATCTTTATTTTCCACAATCAAGCGGTGTTAGATCGATTTGTAAATCAAGGCTGGGCTTTTGGTGCTCAAGCGGATGCAGCGGCAAAAGCGGGAGAAAAAGGCGGCGCTGCAGGTGGTGAAGTAACGGTGGACAATATGACCATTTATCAAATCACTAAAAATGGATTAGCCTTGCAAGCAACGATAAAAGGAACCAAATACTGGCCTAATGACGAACTAAATTAGATCTTTCGGATAATTCGCTAGCCAAATGTCTTAAAGATTTTGGCTACGCACTCGTCTAGCCGTAACTTGTCTAAAAACAAGCAATAGCATCCTGCCTCAGATGATTTTTTGCTACTGCTTAAACACCGTTTTGGTTTACACTTGCTGCTGTTTTTGACGAAGTTAGGTTATTTTTGGCAGTTATGCACGTATTTATCGGAATTTTATCATCCCTCTTTTATTTTATTAATACTGTTTTTTGGGTTACGCCAATCTTGATCATGTCGATTTTGAAGATTATCCCCATTAAGCCTTGGCGTACGTTTTTATCGTATTTCTTAGACGGCTGCGCTACTGCTTGGATCAGTATTAATAAGCTCAATCAAAATCTATTTTCGAGAACCCATTTTAATGTCAGCGGCGTTGATGGTTTAACCCATAAAGATTGGTATTTGATTATTGCGAATCATGCCTCTTGGGTTGATATTTTGGTATTGCAGCGAGTTTTTAATCGTAAAATTCCATTTTTAAAATTCTTCCTTAAAAAGGAACTCATCTGGGTGCCATTTTTAGGTTTGGCGTGGTGGGCCTTAGATTTTCCATTTATGCGCCGCTATAGCAAAGCTTTTATCGCCAAGCATCCCCAATTAAAAGGCAAAGACTTAGAGGCAACGCGCAAGGCCTGCGAGAAATTTCGTTTCAAACCCGTCAGTATCATGAACTTTGTTGAAGGCACGCGTTTTACACCCCAAAAAAATGCGGCACAAAACACCTCTCTGGAATGTTTGCTAAATCCTAAAGCGGGGGGCATGGCCTACGTTTTAAGTGCAATGGGTGATAAGTTACATAAGTTACTAGATATCACGATACACTACCCACATGGGATCCCGAGTTATTGGGATTTTGTATGTGGCAGGGTGCCCCAAATCAATGTTCATGTGGCGGTCTTTTCAATAGAAGAGCTGGTAAATAGCGGCGTATTTGGTATGGATTATTTTGACAATCCAGAGCAACGTGAAATATTCCAAGTATGGCTTAGCCAATTGTGGAAGCAAAAAGACCAAGAACTTAAAAAACTAGCCATGAGCCAAAAGTAGTATGTTGCGTTTCCTACCTGCTTTTTTGTTATTTCCTTTGCATCTGTGCCTGCAACTAATCAATATTGCTTTTTGGGGCGTGTTGATTATTTTATTCGGCATAATCAAACTGCTCTTACCCTTCAGTGTGGTGGTTAAACCGGTTAATTTATTAATTAATTTTATGTTGTGTGCGTTTGGCAAGCTCAGTGTGAAATTGATTAAACAGACCAATCGTATCCAATTTGACTATGTGGTTGAAGGCAAGCTGAGTAAAGACGAATGGTATTTGATGATGCCAAATCATCTAAGTTGGTTGGATATTGTTATCTTGACTGAATTTGCCGCCGATCGGATCCCGGCACCTAAATTTTTTCTTAAAAAAGAGCTGATTTGGCTGCCCTTTGTGGGCTTAGGAGCATGGGCCTTAGATATGCCTTTCATGCGCCGCTATAGCAGTGCGTTTGTTGCCAAAAATCCGCATTTAAAGGGCAAAGATATTGAAACCACAAAACAATTTTGTGAAAAATTTAAAAAGATGCCGACCACAGTAATTAACTTTGTTGAAGGCAGCCGCTTTACCAGCGAAAAACATCGTCTTCGGCAAAGCCCCTATCAAAAACTTTTGCCGCCAAAAGCAGGGGGGATTGCGTTTACCCTAGCGGCTATGGGGGAGTTGTTTACCAGTATTTTGGATGTGACCATTGTGTATCCCAATACCAAAGGTAGCGCCATGTTGGCGATGTTAGGCGGTAAGCTGAGCAAAGTTGTATTAAGAGTTAAAGTGTTAGATGTGCAAGAAGGCATTATTGGTGACTATTTTGAGAATGAGCAGTTTCGCATAAATTTTCAGTCATGGCTAAACCACGTATGGCTCGAAAAAGATCAATTAATTTGCAACCTAGATGGAAAACCCAGTGAAAGCTAACGACCTCATAACGCAAGCCTTTATCGATAGTTTTGCCTACTTTGGCATTAAGGTGACGCAGACTGGTTTGTTATTTCAGCTTAGCGCCTTGTTTGTTATTTTCTGTCTTGCTTGGCTTAGCTTTAAAATGACCCGCGTGTTTTTAAGCGGCAATGTGACGCAGTTGATACTGCGTACTAAAAATACTTTCGATGACGAATTACACAAACATAACTTCTTTCGTCGGGCCAGCCATTTAGCACCTGCTTTATTGATCCACACGCTTTGCCCTTTGTTTATTAGTCGTCCGCTTTTACTCAACTTCTTGCAAAAAGTAGCGATTATTTATGCGCTGATCACCATGGTGAGAATGATAAGTGCGCTGTTAAACACCATCGAAGATACCTATAACGCGTCGAACTTAGCCAAAAAGGCACCTATTACCGGCTTTATTCAAGTAGGTAAATTGTTTGTCATCATCGTTGCTTTGGTACTGGTGATATCCAGTATACTTGATAAGTCGCCCTTATTACTTTTGTCTGGTTTGGGTGCAGTCACTGCTATATTACTGTTACTTTTCAGAGATACGATTTTAGGTTTTGTTGCAGGTATTCAAATAGCGGCTAATCGCATGGTCAATACCGGCGATTGGATATCGATGCCAAAATTTGAAGCCGATGGTGAAGTGCTACAAGTGGGTTTAACTACGGTTAAAGTACAAAATTGGGACAAAACCATCACCACCATCCCGACGTACGCGTTAATCGCAGAGCCAGTCAAAAACTGGCGAGGAATGAGTGAATCCGGTGGACGGCGAATAAAACGTGCGATCAATATTGATGTGCAAAGTGTGCAGTTTTGCGATGAGCAGATGTTAGAAGACTTCGCGAAAATTCGCTTTATCAAAACCTATATCCAAAAGAAAAAAGATGAACTGCAAGCCTTTCATAGCGAACAAAAAATCGATACACAAGACTTAGTCAATAGCCGACGCTTAACCAATATAGGCACGTTGCGCGCCTATGTGCAGGCATATTTAGCCAATCATCCTAAATTGAATCAAGACATGACGTTAATGGTTAGGCAGTTGCCACCTACCGAATTGGGTTTACCTTTAGAGATCTATTGTTTTAGTGCAGATAAAAATTGGGTTAACTATGAAGGGATACAGGCTGATATATTTGACCATCTATTGGCTATTTTGCCTGTTTTCAAACTAAGAGCCTATCAACGTATGAGCGACAGGCCCTAGAATAACGCTAAAAGCTAAGCGATGGCTAAAGCGTAACTAAATACCGCGCAAAGCACTAAACCAGTCAAACCGAAAAAGCCGTATTCAACTTTGGTTTTCATCGATGCGGTAGCGGCAGGCTGAGCAAATACGCCCATAATAATACTGCTAACACCTAGTACAAATGAAATTACCATTAACAAAAAAATCAGTGGTTCGACCCAGTTACTCATTAAATTTACCCTTAAGACGCTAGTGCCTATGAATGTACGTCAAATTGTAAGCTATCTTCAGGGCCTATGACAATTTTTTCCCATATTTTTAGCGTATTTAGCTGCCATCTATATTAAAACCAAGAGTATTGTCTTTTACACTAATAATTCGTCAATTACGCTACTTACTTTAATGTTTACAGCAAATATAAGGTAATGGCGCAGGGCAACTTATTGATAAATATGAATAAAAATAGTTGGCTTAGGCTTTGCTCTAGTTAAGTCATATTAATCAAAAAACGCTCTTGGAGAATATCATGCGTACCTTATTACTGGCTGGCTTATTGACTTTAACCACTACTACTTACGCTGCGGCGAACGAATGCGACATTAGTTTTGAGGGTAGCCTTCAATTAGAAAAGAGTGTGTTGAGTATTGAAACTGACGATCACAGCAAAATCGTGATTAATCAAGCCAACCAACTTTTTGTTAATGGCGAAAAAATTGCGTTATCTCGTTACCAACAAAGTTTAGTTTCTGATTATTATGCGGGTATTTATGCTGCAGCTCCTCAAGCGGCCGCCATAGCGAGCGATGCTATAAAATTGGCCAGTGTCACCGTTAACGAGGTTTTCTATGAGTTGCTTGGTGGTGAAAGTGATGCAATTCATGATTTAACTAGCAAACTGGATGAGTTAGGCGATCAAATTCACATGAATTTTTACGCCAGTAATGGCGAAATACGTTTAAATTCGGATAGTTTCAATGACGGTAATTTTTTAGGGCAAGACTGGGAGGACGAATTTGAGAATGTCATAGAACAAGTAGTCTCAAACTCTATGGGCCACCTACTCATTTCTATTGGTAGTGAAATATTATTTAGCGGCGGCGATATGGATGCTTTTGAGCGTAAAATGGAGCGGTTTGGGCAAAGCATTGAACAGCGAGTAGAGTTTCAAAGTAGCGCATTAGAAGCGAGAGCTGATTCCTTGTGTTTAAGCTTGGTAGCCATTGATGAAGTAGAAGAAAAATTACAGGACTCAATAAGTGCACTATCTGACTTGGACGTGGTGCAAATTAAGACAAGACCACAGGCCATGTGATAATTTAGGGCTTTAGGGTCTAAGTCATTATGTCATGCAAATATCTATCGTGGGTTGCGGTTGGTTAGGCCAACCTCTTGCTCAACAATTATATCAATGTGGTCACAGTATTGTGGCCACAACTCGTTCTGAAGAGAAGCGCTTTGTTTTTCAGCAGCAAGGTTTTCAAGGGCTTATCTATCACTTAGGTGATGCATGTCAAAGTGACGGCTTTTCGTTAATTGTTCAATCTTCTTTGCTTATCGTTAACTTGCCTCCGGGTGGTCGACAAATTCAAGCAGCATCATATATTAAAAACATCTGCCAGCTCATTACTCAAGCTCGCCTACAAGGAGTGAGTAAGCTTATTTTTATCAGTACAACCGCAGTTTATGGCGAGTTAGAAGGTGAGCTCAATGAGCGGAGTTGTATAGCGCCAGTCACTGAGTCAGCCAAGGCCCATAAGATTATCGAGCAACATGTAGTGGCCGAGTTTGCGCAGCAGGCCTGCATACTCAGGTTAGCCGGACTGGTAGGCCAAGACCGGCATCCCGCTAAGTACTTAGCGGGTCGTCATGATATTGCTCTTGGTTCGCAACATGTTAATTTGGTTCATCAACAAGATGTCATCCAAGCTATTGAAAGTATCATTCGTAATGAGGCTTATGGGCATATTTACCACTTATGTGCTCATGATCACCCTAGTCGCCGTGATTACTATCACTGGGCATGCGCTAAACTTGCATTGCCTTTGCCCGAATTTATCGAAGAGTTGCACCCTTCAACTGGAAAACAAATTAACGCAAGCTGGACCTGTCAAACCCTAGGGATCGTGCTCAACTATCCCAGCCCTTACGACATGCTTAATTAGGGATTTTGCTCAGGTACAAACAACAAGGCCAAGCAAAAGCTTGGCCTTGTTGTTTGTTATGTTGAGTGCTTAACCAATTAGCGCGGTACCAAAAAATTTCAGCGCCACCGTATTGATAAAAATGACAAATAAAATGAATGGAATAAAGGTGCCAACAGAGAAGTTAATATAACGTTCTAACAGGCTGCCTTTGAAGCTTGGCGCACCTTGTTCAAGTTCTTCATTAAATCCTTTTTTCTTCCAGCGATAGCGCACAAATAAACAAATCAACAAACCGTTTAAGGGCAAGATAGTGTCGTAAAACACATCATAAACTAAATCAAAAAATGACTTAGATGAGCCGGCGTAATGCATAAAGTTAGAGAAAAAGTCAAAAAAGCCGAAAGAAAATGCGCACATCAAAGAGAATATCACCAGTAGCGCGCCACATAATAATAATGACCCTTTTCGACTGTAGTTTTTCTCACTCATAAGGGACGCTACAGGCACTTCAAAGATTGAAACTAAAGAGGTAATTGCAGCAAAAAAGACCAATAAAAAGAATAAGCTAGCGACGATGCTTGCGCCTACATAACCTAATGAATTTTGCAGTTCTAAGAAGATTTGTGGCAAATAAGAGAAAATCATCGAGATAGACGATTCGCTTAGTTCATCTGGGTTTACATTAGGATTAAACGAAAAAATAGCAGGTAAAATCATTAAACCGGCAGCAAAGGCAACGGCGGTATCCGTCAATGCAACCAGCTTAGCAGAAGTGGGTAAATTGGCTTTTTTATCAATATAGCTACCATAAGTGACCATAATCCCCATACCCAAAGACAAAGAGAAAAAGGCTTGTGACAACGCGCCGTTTACCACTCCAGCATTGATTTTATCGAAATCCGGAACAAGATAATATTCAACCCCCGCAAAGGCGTTGTCGCGAGTCAGGACAAATACAACCAGCACCAACAGCATGAAAAATAAGGCAGGCATTAAAATTTTTGCTGCTTTTTCGATACCTTCTTTTACGCCCCCTTGTAAAATTAAATACACCAGCGCCAATACACCTGCCATGTAAGCAAATAAACTATTGCCAGAAATAAACGCGCCGAATGTGTCGGCTTGGGCCAGCACATCTAAATTACCTAGAACGGACTCAACCAAGTAGCCAAATATCCACACGGTAATAACTAGATAGAACACAGCAATCATGAAGGGCGTTATAATGGATAACCAACCTGCTAAGCGCCAACCGGGGCTTGCATTAGATAATGCAGTGTAGGCACCAAGAGGATCTTTTTGGCTCGCGCGGCCAGTGGTCATTTCGGCGATCATCACAGGTAAACAAATAAAAAATACAAATAGGGCATACATTACTAGAAATGCACCACCACCATTTTTGGCGGCACCAACGGGAAATCCAACGAGATTTCCAATACCCACTGCTGAGCCTGCAGCAGCTAAAATAAATCCGAGGCGAGAGCCAAATTGTTCGCGAGAAGCGCCCATGTAATTACCTGTATTATTATTGTAGTTGGCGCTGATGTTAACAGCACCCAATAAAAAAGTCTTTTGCTTCAGTAATCGCGTTTAAAAAAAATAGCAAAAAAACTTTACAGGCCTACCAAGGTATCGTTTTTCCTTGCCAATCAAGGTAGTAAGGGCCATCTTGTGCATGCAAATCATCAAGTTGAGACAATAATTGCTGAGCGGTAAAGTGTGCACTGAAGAGTTTTTCAGCTTTAACATTTGACTGAAAGGGCTTAGATAATGAGGTATCTACTGTTCCTGGGTGATAACTCACTAAGGTCACGTTTTTTGCACGTCGTTGCAGCTCAATTTGAGCACTTTTAATCAACATATTTAAGGCTGCTTTTGAGGCGCGATAGCCATACCAACCTCCAAGGCGGTTGTCGCTGATACTGCCTACTCTTGCCGTTAAAAATATGACTTTGGCTTGATGTTGACCTTTCACAAGGGGCTCAAGTGCTTTTAACCAAAGCGCGGGGATAATTGTGTTAACGTGGAAGTAATGGTGCAATTGCTCAGCATGTACGTCCTCTAAGCGTTTTTCCGGCTGAATGTTCACCCCAGAAACGGTTTTGTCATGCAAGGTGCCAATGCAGCACACAACCGTAGAAAAGAGGCCGCCTAATTGAGCTAGCTTGTGGCAGCATGCGCTAATGCTGGTTTCATTGTGCTCAGCGATGCCGTGGTAGTTTACCTCTTCAATAAGGTTCGCTGGTAAAGAGCGAGAGATACCGTGCACTTCAGAGTGTTTTTGGGCTTTTACAAGTTCACCCAATATTGCTTCACCAATTCCCCCTGAGGCACCGATGACCAAAGCTTTGTGTTGGATATTCACGGTCTCTCCTCCTTGTTTGGTCGGCACACTTCACAGTCATTGGCAGCGACAGATCGTCGTTTGCCAGTTAACCAGAAAGACAGAGTGTAGCGGTGTTTAGCAAATACCAAATAAGCCTTATCTGCAAACCATCGAATTACAGGCCAGCGCAGTGGCGCATAAATCCAACCTTTACCAACTAATTTCCACGCTAGATAGGTCACATCTAAGCCGCTAATTAAACTGCCATCCGGCAACTGCGCATGAATCCGAGCGTTCAAGGCTGACCAGCTTAAATGGGGATAGTCACGGGCAAAGGCCGGCGTTTGAATATCCACAAATCCGAGGGTAGCGTGTTTATCGAGCTGCTTTAACTTGTTCATTTCTGCCATACAAAGTGGACAATAGCCATCGTAAAACACGGTTAATTGAGTATTCATTTGCTGGGGTCACTTAACTGCTATTAGTTCTACTGGTGTTTACGCGCTAAGCTCAAATTAGATTAGTTATTTAAAAAAAACACTGTGGCTAAGATTGGTGACTAGGTCATGGCTATTCGAAACGTTTTAAAATTTTCACAAGCCTATCTTAAACCGAATGAGTCTAGGGTTATAATAGGTCTTAACTATCTCGTTGATTGTGCACTTTTGGATTCAACAGTAGTAGGATAAATTTTTGTTTATGCTGGTCTTGATGTATCGAGACCGCGTAACTACATTGCGTCAGTAGTCATTTTTTAAGGAAACATTATGGCAAATATTCAACATGCAACCTTAGCCGGTGGCTGTTTTTGGTGTATAGAATCAGCCTTCAATAGTGTTGAAGGGGTAGAGTCTGCGTTTTCTGGCTACGCAGGTGGTCATAAAGTCGATCCTACCTATGAAGAGGTGTGTGAGGGTACAACGGGCCACGCCGAAGTGGTGAGAGTGAATTTTGATGCAGACAAAATTAGCTATCGAGATATTTTAGAAGTGTTCTTTGCCCTGCATAATCCCACGCAAATGAATCGTCAGGGTAATGATGTGGGTACGCAATACCGCAGTGAAATTTTTTATCATGATGCTGAACAAAAGAAAACGGCAGAGCAGATCATCGATGAAATCGAGTTAGAAGAGATCTGGTCTAATCCCGTGGTCACTGAAATTACTGAGCTGAAAACCTATTACCAAGCTGAAGATTATCATCAAGATTATTTTACTAATAATCCACAAAACCAATATTGCAACATGGTCGTGGCACCTAAATTAGCCAAATTTAAGAAAAAATTTGCCAGTTTACTAAAAAGCGCAGAATGATAGCTTGCTGCTTGACTCCATAATCAAGCAGCAATACGCATAGGTGAGCCCCTCAGTCTTGCCTATTCAAACCAATGAGCTTGGATGGGTAATCTAAACAGCAGTGGCGAAAAATTCTGGTAATTCTCTTTGTTTTGTAAGCACAAGATATTTTTAGGATAGGCCTCTTTCCAAGGGTCGTTGACCATCCATATAGTTTGTCCGATTACGGCCACTCCCTCTATCGAGGCATTGTCCATCTTTTCCCAATCTTGGCAGTTATCAGTCGAAGACGTAAGTTGCGCATAAAATTCAAGGGGGAGAATACGGGTTTCTTTGCTACCACTTAAGTCGATGAGCCATAATTTAGAATCATTGCGAGCTGAAGCAATCAGAAAATCTTGGCCCTCAGTTGTTTGATAATAATCCATGCCGTTAATGGGGTGATTACCCTTATCAAACTTGGGTAATTTAAGTTGTGGATCGTCAACACCGGCAAAGTCAGTACTCTGCCAAAAATGACTTGGCATGTTCAAAGAGAAAATCCGCGCTTGTTTGTGACTGTCTCGTTCAAGTCCTAAATATAACGTGCGGTTTTTCCCAAAAGCCATGGCTTCGATACCATCATTTGGCGTGTTGCCCACTTGCATTTCATCAGTAAATTGCAGCGGGCGAATATGCGTTATCAAAGCGCTGCTGTTGTCTTGGAGGGCAATGCGAACGAGCAAAAAAGGATACTGGCTTGTGTCTGTCTGCTGAAACGTATCACGGCATTGTGCGCTTAACTCGTCGTCATACGTGGCATCTTCAGTCACCATGTACAAAATAGTGTCGTCATCGGGATCAACTACTAGGGATTCTAAATCGGGGTTACGGCTCACATATCCGGCAAAACAATTTGCTTTGACCTCATCAGCCAATCGCAATTTTATACCACTATCAGGCATTTGCGCCGTGTTTGGCTCAATCGTTCTCAGACGCAAACGATGTTGTTCTAACGCGCTTCTGTCACTGAGTATCATTAATTGCTGACGCCAATTGACCAAGCCTGAGGGTTGAGAATCGAGCATGACACTACCATCAGGCTCAGTAATCCACTGACCATATACGGGAAAAACGGCAGCTTGTTTGGCAACGGGAGCTTCCACCTTAGCCGGTGAACACGAACTAAGCAGTACGCTTGCTAAAAGCGTCGTTACGATAAATTTCATCATCTTCCTAATAATAATCGAGCGTTTTCAACTGCAGAGTGTGCAGAAATGGTGGTGATGGCTAACCAACAGAACAGAAATTCTTGTTGAGCGCATCTGAGTCAACTCATATTAAAAGCCATTTTCCAGCAGGTCTATAGCTTAGAAAGTGAAATATTCAATTAAATCACGGTAGCAATGAAGGGGCCATGAAAGTACCTTGACCGCAAGGAAACGTTTAACATAAAAAACTGATACGAAAGGGCATGCCTCTTTCGTATCAGCCTATCAGTTACTTATTGGTATAAATGGGTTTGATGCTGAATCCATAACGATAATCGCGCCAAGGTAAGGTGTACTGATAAAGAGGGGAAGAGCCCCAAGAATCTGTGCCCGCTATACCTCGTTGTTTGTAATCGATATTGATAAAGATATGCTCTTTTTTGGGCAAATCATGCGGATGAAGCCCTTTTTTGTCAAATTGGTCGTAATCGTGTACATCATAAAACTGCGCGCCAAAACCAATCATCGGAAGACCTGTGACTTGCAAACCTTGTCCATCTTTGTTGGTAAAACTGACTTCACGCACGTCGCTGCGATAGCCATTCTCCTGAGGTCTGACATAAGGGAAGTACAATTCGTCAACCGACATGCTGTATCGACCCACTAGTGCGGAGGTTTTTCTGTCCCAGTAGTTTTCATGAGGCCCACGACCAAACCAGCTAACTTGGTCAAATTCACCGGGAATTTGCATTAAGTTCCCGATACGTGGCAGGGCTGACTGAAATTTATGCGGGGCAGCATAAAACCAATGATCAACGTCAACTTGGCCAGACGCTGACACAAGGTAAGTAGACAAATAACGACTTTCAACATCAGCAAGGTAATGCTCTGTTTTTATTTCAATTTGTTGGTCATTTAGTTGTTTCCAATTGAATTGAGTTAAGGTGCTGTGTTGACCTGCTAATTTCCAGACCTCTGCTTTTTTCGGGAACTGCTCACCGAAGTCATTATCGGTTGGCGCGCGCCAAAACTCAGGACGCAAAGCTGCTACAAGCATGTTTTTACCGGCTAAATCATAGCGGCTCAACCAGCCAGAGGTTTTGTCAAAGGCGATGGACGTTTTATGATTGTTGGATGTTGTTGCAATAAGCAGCTGTTGTTCGTTGTCTTGCACGTCAATAATGCCAGAAGCGAGTGCGGGTGATTCACTTCTCGCTGCGGGTTTTAAGGCCAGTTGGCTGCTAGCAACACTGAAGCCGGCAGGCAAGGCAACCGTGGCTTGTTTCGTTTTCCAAACAAAAATAGCAAAGTACTCGGTATTGGGGTTGGCTTTAAACTTCCAAGGCAATGTCAGCATAGTTTGCTGCTGAGGCGCGACGTTGACGGTATCAATTTTGCCAGACTCAATCAGCTCACCGTTCCCCTCAATACGCCATTCTAAATAAACGTCCGACAAAGACGTAAAATCTCGTTTATTGATGATGTTCACTTGGCCTTTTGACAAATCTTCAGCGGATACATCGATATACTGATATACCTTTCTGACTTCAAAAGCGTGGGGATTAGGCGAACGGTCAGCTGCCATCATTCCATTTGCGCTAAAGTTACCATCGTTGTACATGCCTTCGGTTTCCATGTCCCCGCCATAAGCCTTGTAAGTGCCGCCATCTGGCGTTGGCATGGCGAACGTTTGGTCAACCCAGTCCCATATAAAGCCGCCTTGCAACACCGGGTATTGTTCAATCAATTGCCAGTAATCGGCTAGGTTTCCCATAGAATTACCCATGGCGTGTTCGTATTCACATAAAATCAGAGGGCGCTGATAAGGTAACTCTGATTCAGTTAAGGCATAGTGTTTTAGGGTATCGATACTGGCGTACATTTGGCTGTACATATCAGTATGGCGGCGTGTCTGCGCTTGTTCAGACATAACCGGTATCGATGTTTTGGTTTTAAGCCAGTCGTACAAGGCTTCAATATTGGGGCCATCCCCACTTTCATTTCCAATAGACCAAATAACGACTGAAGGATGGTTTTTATCGCGTTCATACAGATTTTCTACCCGTGATAGGTAGGCCGCTTTCCACTCAGGCATATTGACCATGTGCTTACTTGGATCGTAAGAGTGCCCTTGATTAGACGCACCTATACCATGTGATTCAATATTGGCTTCATCAACCACATACATGCCATATTCGTCTGCAAGTTCATACCAGTAAGGGTCATTAGGATAGTGAGACGTTCGCACTGCATTGATATTAAATTGTTTCAGTAAGGCCATGTCTTGGCGCATTGATTCTCGGCTAATAACGTGGCCTGTATGCTCATCGTGTTCGTGACGATTAACGCCTTTAAACAAAACAGGTTTGCCATTAATTAGAACATTGCCATTTTTTAGTTCACTGCGTTTAAATCCGAGGCGAGTTCGCACGACTTGTTGCGTGCCACCTTGGTCATCTAACAAAGTTAGTGTTAAACCATAGAGGTGAGGCTGTTCGGCATTCCATGGGCTTACTTTACTAATACGTTGTTCAAAATTGACTTGCTGCTCTTGATCGCGAGTAAAGGCATCAATATTGATTGTTTTACTTAACACCGAAGCATGAGTAGCGTCACTTATATCCACTTTCAACTGATAGCCTTGCGCGGTGTTAGCGCTGTGGTTTTTGATAAGGGCGTTAAATGTCAGGTCGCCGTCAACAAAATCGTTTGTTAATCCTGCATCAGCATGAAAATCAACCAAGCGAACTTTGGGCGTTGCATATATATATACGTCACGTTCGATTCCGCTCAAACGCCACATGTCTTGAAGTTCCAGATAAGTGCCGTCGGACCATCGATATACTTCTAAGGCAATCTGATTTTTTCCAGCCTGCACATAGGGTGTGATGTCAAATTCAGCAGGGCTTTTAGAGTCCTGTGAGTAACCCACTTTTTCACCATTCACCCAAACGTAAAAAGCGGATTTTACGGCGCCAAAATAGGCAAATACCTGCTTGTCTTGCCAGTTGTCAGGAAGCTCAAACTCGCGTTTGTATGAGCCAACGGGGTTATTATCATTAGGCACCTCACCGGCCACAGGTTTGTCAGTAAAGTCCACCCGCATATTGATATAATTTGCTACGCCGTATCCTTCAAGTTGCCAATTTGACGGGACCTTAAGCTCTTTCCAGCCAGATACGTCATAGTCATTTTTATAAAAATCGATTGGTCTGTCGTCAGGGGCAGTGACGTAATTAAATTTCCACATGCCATTGAGGCTTAAGTAATTATCTTGTTCCCACGGTTCACTCACAAATTGGCCTGGGTCTTGTAAAAAGCTGTAAAAATGCGCGCGGGGGGCAAGCTTATTTTTTTGAAACACTTGCGGATTTTGCCAATCAGGTAAAGCCTTATTTGTTGTTGAAGTCATTGGTTGAGTTGCCTTGTCATGTGACGATAATTGAGGTGTTTGCTCACCGCAGGCTAGGAGCGTTAGCGCGGCCGAAAGTAATAAGCCTAGTTGAATTTTTTTCATTGGAGTCGCATTCTATTCTCAGGTAACGGGTTACGGTTAAGAATACTATTTATAGTATTATTAGGATCTCCTTACTTTAACGAATATTTGAATGCACATAAAGAGCAGCTAAAGCTTAATTTTTTCTTTCTATATAAAAATTGTTGGGGCAAACATCAAAGGATGTTGAAGGTGTAGGACTGGCTTTTCAATTTACCATCTATGATCAAGTTGACGAAGAGCAGCGTACTGAAAGTACTCATTACTCTTTTTCTCACCGTGATGGTGGCTTTCCCAATAGTTTAAAGGAAGTGGATAAGTTGGTCATATCCAAGGGCAGTGATAAGATCATGCTCTTGCAGCGTTTAGTTCCTTTAATTTTAAAATTAAGTACCTTATTGAATGACAACAGCGACTAATGACATCGGTTTATTTTACGGCTCTAGCACCTGTTACACGGAAATGGCAGCCGAGAAAATTCAGGCTAAGTTAAATGATTTACTCGCCCCAAGGCACATACAACTGTTCAACATAAAAGATGTTGCTTTAAAACAAGCAGAGCAATTTACGACTTTGATTTTTGGTATCTCGACATGGGATTTTGGTGAGTTACAGGAAGACTGGGAATCGAGTTGGGATGACATCGCAGAGCTTAATCTACAAGATAAAACCGTCGCACTTTTTGGCTTAGGCGATCAACTTGGCTACGCCGATTGGTTTCAAGATGCCTTAGGGCTGTTGCATGATGAGCTGGCCATACTGGGTTGTCAGTTTATTGGTTATTGGTTTAACGAAGGCTACGAATTTAACGAATCAAAAGCTTTGATTGCAGACGATGAATATTTTGTTGGTTTGTGTCTAGATGACGAAAATCAATATGAATTAAGCGATAGCAGGATAGATCAATGGTGCCAGCAACTTGTTGCCGAGTTAGCGGAAATCTAACTTTTCGTGGCGGCTTATCCTCGTTCTCGGCTACAGCAACCTTATTATCGTAACGGTGCCTCTCATCGAGATGGGGCGGATGTTAGTTTTCAAGATATTAGAAAAATGTTTGGCTTTCGTACTATCACAATTGGTAGTTGGGTTAACAAGCAAGAACAACAAACCGCTGCCAACTTATTTTTTGATGCTCTATGCGACCTAATGGATATTTTAGCGGTGCCTGAACAGGTCATATCTTTAAACGGTACCTTATCGCTGGCATTTGGTAGAGGCGGGCGAAAACACAGCAGTGCTCATTATGAGTCCAATACACGTATTCTGGCTTTAGCAAAAAATGCCGGAGGTGGATCACTTGCACATGAATGGATGCATGCCTTTGACCACTATATCTGTGATAAATTGTTTTTGACTAGTCGTCCCAATGAGTTCGCCTCGGCCGTTTGGCTTGGTGACCGCGACATGCGTGTCCATGCACTAAACACCAAACTTTCACAGTGTTACGCAAGTATTTTTTTAACTACCGACGAGGGCGCCCCTAATGAGTTTGTCAATCGCAGTGTGCTCGCTGACCAACATCTGAATTGTTTTTACTATGCTCAGCCGCAAGAGTTAGTAGCTAGAGCGTTTGAAGCCGCCATACAGGACCATCGAATTAAAAATGCGTTTTTGGTACAAGGAACCAAACAAAGTCCTGAAGCAAAGCTTGGAATTTATCCTCAAGATCAATTAAGACAAACTATTTCGCATAAGCTACTGGATTATTTTTGTCATTTGGGGCAGGCTATAAGCAAATAAACACGACTTTATTTTTGAGCTTTGGATTAATTCATAACGAATTAATAGATGCTCTCAGGCAAAACTGTCTTTATACTAGGCAGATTCATATTCAACTTATTGGCGATTAATACCGATGAAAAGAAAAAAACACGGCTCCTCTGACGACGAAGCAGCAATTGATATGACGCCCATGTTGGACATCGTGTTCATCATGCTTATCTTCTTTATCGTAACCACTTCGTTTGTTAAAGAAACAGGTTTGGAAATAAACCGCCCGAAAGATACTAATACTCCACCACCTCCAACTAATGTGAAATCATTATCTATTCGTGTAAACGAAGACGGTACGATTGTTGTTAATGGCCGTGAAGTAGACATTCGACGCGTTGAAGCAAACATTCAAAGTTTCTTGGCTGAAAACAACCAAGATTCTGCTGCCGTTCAAGCTCATCCAAAAGCGAAACACGGTATGGTGACTGAAGTTATCAACGAAGTGAAAAAAGCAGGTATCGACAAAGTGTCGGTATTGGTAGCGAAATAAACAATACTTCATTTAAATACATACAAAAAACGCCGCTTGTTAAGCGGCGTTTTTATTTGAATCGAAAATTATAAAGCAGCTATTCAAGATCCAAAGGTTCAGGCGATAAAATTATGCCTGTACGGTCGGCGTAAATATGATCTTCGGGTAGAAAAGTAACACCACCAAAATTGACGGCAATATCGACTTCGCCAATTTCTTGGTCATCGGCCCCCACTGGAATAGACGCGATGGCATGAATACCAATATTAATTTCTTCTAACTCGTCTACTTCACGAACACTACCGTAGCACACGATGCCTTCCCAACCATTTTCATAAGCGAGTTGAGCCGCACTGGCATCTATGAGTGCGCGGCGCATTGAACCACCACCATCAATAAGTAAGACTTTGCCTACGCCGGGCTGAGTAATGGCTTTTAACACGAGGCCGTTGTCTTCAAAACACTTAATTGTTGTCACTATGCCACCGTATGACGGGCGGCCACCAAAGCTAACGAACATGGGTTCAACCACGTCTACACTGTCAGCAAATAAATCACACAACGCAGATGTATTGTATTCCATTTTAATTCCTTCAGGTGGCAACATCGGTATCCAGTATACTGCGCCTACTTAGCAATGCTATAAAATAAAAAGTAAATCGCTTAATTTTTATCCTCTAAGCGGTTTTAATTTAATTCGGGATTTAAGCTGTGCAAGGGCGTTCTTGATGAATACCTCATTAAGATTTTCAATCGTTCAAGCCTTTTGGTTTGTTTTCAGATATGTACAGATTGCAACAGTCAGCGAAATGAATATCAACGGGTTTATCTATATCAAATAACTAACTTATCGCATCAAGGCGCTTTGTTTTTTGTCTGGCAAATGACATCATTAGTCATACTCTGTTTTTACTGTTTTGATATTGATGTTAAAAAATCCTAAGTTATTTATTTTACTGCTTATTGGCTTGGTTGGTCTTAGTGCGTGTGGCCAAAAAGGCCCTTTGTATTTACCTGAAGAGCCAACGAGCAACAAGAGTGAAACCCTACCGCCACCTAACCAACAGGAACCCCGTTGAGATGGATCATTTTAGTTATAAAGGTCAACAACTTTTCGCCGAAGATGCTTTGCTTAGTGACATTGCCCAAAAATTTGGTACACCCTGTTATGTCTATTCTAAGGCAACGATCGAACGCCATTGGTTAGCGTTTGATAAGGCCGCAGGCGACCATCCTCATTTAGTGTGTTACGCGGTAAAAGCGAATTCTAATTTGGCAGTATTAAATGTCATGGCTAAGTTAGGCTCGGGCTTTGATATTGTCTCTGGCGGTGAATTAACTCGAGTTTTAAAGGCGGGGGGTGATCCTGCTAAAGTCGTATTTTCAGGGGTAGGCAAAACAGAAACAGAAATCGCGCTCGCGCTTACCCATAATATTAAATGTTTTAATGTCGAGTCTTTACCGGAGCTAGACCGAATCAATCAGGTTGCTGCATCCTTAGGTAAGGTGGCGCCTATTTCTTTGCGGGTAAATCCGGATGTTGATGCTAAAACCCATCCCTACATTTCTACCGGTCTCAAAGACAATAAGTTTGGTGTTGAGCGTCAGCAAGCCGTTGCAGTGTATCAATATGCTGCTTCTTTGGATAATTTGCACATAGTCGGTATGGACTGCCACATCGGTTCTCAGTTGACCGATTTAACCCCCTTCGTTGATGCGTTGGACATTATGTTAAGTCTCATCGATGAGCTTGCCGCACTGGGTATTGAAATCGCCCATTTAGATATTGGTGGTGGACTGGGCGTAACCTACAAAGGCGAAAAACCGCCTCATCCTGATCAGTACGCGCAAGCGATTGCCCAGCGCATGCAAGGCCGTGAATCTTTACAATTGATCTTTGAACCGGGGCGGGCCATTGTCGCCAATGCAGGTGTTTTATTAACCAAAGTCGAATTTATCAAGCAAGGTGCTGAAAAAAACTTCGCCATTGTTGATGCTGCGATGAACGATTTGATACGGCCTGCTCTCTATTCTGCTTGGCAGGACATTATTCCTTTGGCTATCGACAATACTAAGCCTGCTGCAATTTATGACGTTGTGGGTCCAGTCTGCGAAACCAGTGATTTTTTAGGTAAAGAACGTGAACTCGCTATCACCGCAGGTGACTATTTAGCGGTGAGAAGTGCAGGCGCATATGGCTTTGTGATGGCCTCAAACTATAACAGTCGTTGCCGGGCCGCTGAGGTAATGGTGGATGGCGTACAAAGTCATATTGTCAGAGAGCGAGAAAGCATCGAGCAATTATTTGCTGGCGAGCATATTTTAGGATAAAAATCCTCAAAATCCGGTATTTACTCCTACGTAAATGCCGGATTTTTTCTCTCTAACTGATTAAAGACATAGTCAGTTATTCAGCGAAGTGATATAAATTGTACATGTTATCTAAGTTCTGAAACGATGGGCTTAGAGTTCGAAATTAGCTAAGTAGTAATAATGCAAATTCAATTTTCAAAAATGCACGGTTTAGGTAACGACTTTGTTGTTATTGATAATGTCACTCAGAACGTATTTTTCTCAAAGGAGAAGATTCAGCAGTTGGCTGATCGGAATTTCGGCATTGGCTTTGATCAATTATTGCTAGTAGAGCCTCCTTATGATCCAGAGCAAGATTTTCATTATCGCATTTTTAATGCCGATGGCTCTGAAGTCTCGCAATGTGGTAACGGCGCTCGGTGTTTCGCCCGTTTTGTCAAAATGAAAGGTCTTACCAATCGTAATAAGATAACCGTCAGCACCAAAGCGGGTAAAATGGTGTTGTACCTTGAAAAAGATGGGATGGTTACGGTGAACATGGGCGTGCCTAATTTTGACCCCGTGCACATTCCTTTGAAAGCAAATAAACAAGAAAAAACCTATATTATTCGTGCTGACGACCACACCTTCTTCTGTGGGGCGGTTTCAATGGGGAATCCACATTGTGTCTTGTTAGTTGATGATGTCCAGCAGGCTGACGTTGAGACTTTTGGCCCCCTGCTTGAAAAACATGAGCGTTTCCCTGAAGGCGTTAATGTCGGATTTATGCAGATAATAAATCCAAGTCACGTTAAACTACGAGTATTCGAACGCGGTTCTGGTGAAACCCTAGCATGCGGAAGTGGTGCTTGTGCTGCAGTTGCAGTAGGTCAATTGCAAAATCGTCTCAGTAAAGATGTGAGAGTTGACCTACCAGGCGGAAGTCTGCGAATCAAGTGGCCTGGAAAAGATGCGGTATTAAAAATGACCGGTGCAGCAGAACATATTTTTGATGGAATAATAAACTTATGAGTGATGTGATGGGACAGCAAAAAAGTGAGTTAGAAATCGGCCAAGGCTTTGACAACAATGCTTTGAGTGATACAGAAATCGCTGACTATTTACTTTCCCATCCGGATTTTTTTATCAAACATGCCCATCTTTTAGAAGACTTAACTATTCCCCACACCTTGAAAGGCAGTGTATCGTTAGTCGAATTACAAAGTGAACAACTGCGTAAAAAAGTGAGATTATTAAATTATAAACTCAATCAATTGATTTCAATCGCGCGACAAAATGAACAAATTTACCGCGTCTATGCCGATCTAAACTTGCGTTTGTTAGCGGCAGAAAGCATGGAAGAGCTTGAGCTTATACTTGAAGAAATTATGCAAGAGCGTTTAAAGTTAGAATCGGTAGTGATTAAACCTTTTGTTGGTGCTAATGCTTTTCCTGAGATCCAACGTCGTTTATTCATCGAAAAACGTTTTCGTCGTGATAAGTTCTTTTTCGGACGTTTAAGCGAACATGAACGAAAACTATTGTTTTCTGATCAAGAAGCAAACTCAGTTGCCTTGTTGCTACTTGGTGATCTAGGCGAATTAGGTATGCTGGCAGTGAGTAGTAAGGACGCTAGCCATTTTAATCCTGATATGGATACCCTATTGATCACACAGTTACAGCAGTTTCTCAGTATATTAATTCCCAAATTATTAAAATATTAATACTAAGTCTGTTGGTTAGTTTACTGAATTTAGGTGCCTAATATGCGCTTTGAGTCATAAATTAAAACAGATGGTTAAAAATGAAATTCTACAAAAAGCTTAAACCTTTCCAAGCCATTACCTTTGATTTAGACGACACCCTGTATGACAACAACGTGCATATGCCTGTGGCTGAAGCAGCATTTTTAGCTGATCTCAAGCAAGCCTATCCCGCTACAATGGCTATTGAGAAAAGTCATTGGCTTGCGTTTCGTCAGGCTGCACTGGGGAGCAACCCGAATCTTAAAAACGACATGGGAGAGTTACGCAAGCAAGTACTTGATTTGGTTTTTCAATCAGTGGGCTTTTCAAATTCAGAATTGCACAGCGCTGTTGAATATAGCTTCCATCGTTTTTACTTCCATCGCAGTAATTTTACGGTAGAAGAAAATATTCATTCTTTATTAAAAGCCCTAGCCATTCGCTATCCACTGGTTGCGATTACCAACGGCAACGTTAACTTGCAGCAAATAGGTTTAGAACCGTATTTTTGTCATGTTTTCAAGGCGAACCTCGAACAGCCGATGAAACCTCATAGGGCGATGTTTGATGCTTGTAAAGAAGCGTTAAATCTGGCTCCTGAGCAGATTTTACATGTAGGTGATAATTTACATAATGATGTATATGGCGCGATTAAAGCTGGATTTCAAAGTGCTTGGTATGCCCATGACCGAGCAATGTGTTTAAAAAAAGAATCTTTATTCTTACTTCCTGATCTACAACTTAATAGCTTGCATGAGCTCCTAACACTTGCGACTGTTAATGAGCGGTAACACCATCTTTTTCCTTCAATCAGAATAACAAGTTATCCCATTCTTGTATTAATTCCTTTTAGCAAAACTGTAGTAGTGTATTTAAATACAGTAATACTGGTATACTGCGAAAAAAATATAGACAAGTAAATTGTAATGGATGTATCTCGACTCTTAGATCAACTAAACGATAAGCAACGCCAAGCGGTGGCCGCTCCAGCATCTGACATGCTAATTTTAGCGGGGGCGGGTAGTGGTAAAACCAGAGTACTGGTTCATCGTATGGCGTGGTTGATGGACGTCGAAGGTATTGCACCCCATAGTATACTTGCTGTTACTTTTACCAATAAGGCTGCCCGCGAGATGCGCGGTCGAGTGGAGCAGTTACAAGGATCGGCTCTGCGGAATATGTGGATAGGAACATTCCATGGTATTGCCCACCGTTTATTGCGTGCCCATTATGCAGATGCAAAATTACCAGAAAATTTCCAAATTTTAGACTCAGATGATCAATATCGTTTAGTTAGGCGAGTATTAAAAAGTCTCAACCTCGATGAAAAGCATTGGGCTCCTAAACATGTTCAGTGGTATATCAATGGTAATAAAGATGAAGGCTTAAGGCCAGAACACATAGAAACGCATGGTGATGCAAGTCAACAAAAAATGCGTGAGATATATCAGGTATATCAACAAACTTGTGATCGAGCAGGCCTTGTTGATTTTGCCGAATTATTGCTGCGCGCCCATGAATTATGGTTACACAATCCTGCAGTTCTGAAACATTATCAGCAACGTTTCCGCACTATTCTGGTTGATGAGTTTCAAGATACCAATAATATCCAATATGCTTGGTTGCGTTTATTAGCCTGCCCGACCAACAATATGATTATTGTGGGCGACGATGATCAGTCTATTTACGGTTGGCGCGGGGCAAACGTACAAAATATTCAGCATTTTCTTAGGGATTTTGGTGGTGCCACCACCATTCGTCTTGAACAAAATTATCGCTCGACTGGTAATATCCTAAACGCAGCCAATGCGGTCATCAGTAATAACGAAGGGCGCTTGGGCAAAGAGTTATGGACAGAAGACGTTGAAGGGGAGTTGATCTCCTTATATGCAGGTTTTAATGAACTCGACGAAGCTCGTTTTAATGTTTCTCGCATAAAAGATTGGCGGGATAAAGGGCATGCACTGTCTGATTGTGCCATTTTGTATCGTAATAACGCTCAGTCTCGAGTATTAGAAGAAGCCTTGTTGCAAGAGTCTATCGCCTATCGTATTTACGGTGGCTTACGGTTTTTCGAGCGCCAAGAAATTCGTGATGCATTAGCTTATTTAAGGATCATTAACCAGCAGATTGACGATGCAGCATTTGAACGGATCGTGAACACCCCGACCCGAGGCTTGGGCGATAAAACCCTAGTTGCTGTGCGTGATTTGGCCAAAGAGAACGAGCAATCTTTATGGGATTCGGCGATACAACTGATTAATGAAAAGCGTCTAAGTGGCAGGGCTTTAAATGCTCTCGATGGTTTTGTTAAGTTAATCAAGCAATTAGCGAGTGATATTGCGGAATTGTCTTTAGAGCAACAAGCTGACCACGTGATTAAACATTCTGGTCTATTTGCCATGTACCAGGCTGAAAAGGGTGAAAAAGCTCAAGCACGTATTGAAAACTTAGAAGAACTTGTTACAGCGTGTAAGCAGTTTTCAGCGCCTGAAGAAGCTGAAAATATGACGCCGTTGTCCGCATTTTTGGCCCATGCCACTTTAGAGTCAGGTGAGACGCAAGCAGACAGTCATCAAGATGCAGTTCAAATGATGACCATTCACACCGCTAAAGGCTTAGAGTTCCCTCTGGTGATTTTGGCTGGTGTTGAAGAAGGTATGTTTCCAAGCCAAATGAGTAATGAAGAGCCAGGCAAAATCGAAGAAGAGCGGCGACTTTGTTATGTGGGTATGACCCGAGCAATGCAGAAGTTATATATAACGTATGCAGAAAACCGTCGACTTTATGGTCAAGACAAGTACCACACACCTTCACGATTTATTAAAGAAATACCCAGTCAGTATATTGAAGAAGTACGTCTGAGAACGACGATTTCAAGGCCAGTACAAAACCGCTTTACGCCCACTACAGGCCACACTGCGTTTGAATCTACGGGGTTTAAATTAGGTCAGCGTGTTGCCCATCCTAAATTTGGTGAAGGCACTGTGCTAAATTATGAAGGGGCTGGCGAACATGCTCGCATTCAAATTAATTTCGAAGACTTTGGAAGTAAATGGTTGGTGATGTCATTTGCAAAGCTGACGCAAGCTTAAGTGTGTTGCTGATACCAATCATAAAAAGAAAGCGCAGAGCGTTTTGTCTTTGGCACTGCTTCTGGTAGATTGCTACTTAATAATTTAGGTGGCTCAAGGTCGTTATGCCTCAAAGTGTGTTGATCATTGAAGACAATTCTCACAGCATGGATGTGATGCGAGAGCTGATCTTAAAGGCAAAGTTGAACCCCGTTTGTGCCCGTAATCTCATTGAAGCGAAAGTCATTTTTTCATCTTCCGCCCCTGAGTCGTTTTTATGCGCCATCGTCGATTACGATCTACCTGATGCGCCCAGAGGCCAAGCGATTGATTTTACTATCCAGTCTTATTTGCCCACTATTGTTGTGGCGCGGTATTTAGACGACGAAACCAGACACACCATTCTTCAAAAAGACATTGTTGATTACATCACCAAAGAGAACGAACAAGTTTTTGATTATTTAAGTCGCTTATTATCCCGATTAGAAAAAAACAAAAAGGTTGGTGTGTTAGTCGTTGACGCCCTACGAGCACGCCGGGCTTCTATGGTTGGCTTACTGCGTCGTCATAACTTTTTGACCTATGAAGCAGCCGATGCGGAATCGGCTTTCACGACCTTACAAAACTGCAATAGTATAAAACTCCTTATTGTTGACGATGAGGGGCTGCCAAGAGTGACTGGCATCGAACTGCTCAGTGCTGTACGAAGAGAATTTAAAAAAGAAGACTTGGCGTTTGTTGGTATGACGTCCCCGAAAAAGTCCGGCTTATCGGCCCGATACATTAAAAGCGGCGCTAACGATTTTCTGCTCAAACCTTATTGCCATGAGGAATTTTTTAGTCGTGTAATGCAACATATAGAATATGTTGAAAACATTGAATTAATTAGGCGTGCCGCGGATTCTGACTTTTTAACAGGCTTACCAAACCGCCGCTACTTTTTCGAAAAAGTCGAAACCTTGCAAAAGCATAAGCCAAAACAGCAAAGTTTAGCGATCCTCGATATCGATTATTTTAAGCGGATCAATGATACCTATGGCCATGATTGCGGCGATTATAGTTTAAAAGAAATTGCAAAATTAGTGGCCAAACATTTTGCAAACTTTACCGCTGCCCGATTTGGCGGCGAAGAGTTTTGCATCTATTTTATCAACGAAGAGCAAGCAGATGTGCATCAAGCGCTAGAAGCATTTCGTGTCGCATTGGCAGACAAAAAGTTTGTGTTTGAAAAAGTACAATTTAATTGCACGGTGAGTATTGGTTTGACCCATTTGGCTCAAGGCGGCATCAGTAGGATGATCCGCCAAGCAGACAAACACTTATACCAAGCTAAAAATCAAGGACGTAACCAAATCGTCAGCGACCAATAAAGGCGATTATCGTACAGGAATAGTTGCATTTATCGCGGCTTGCTTTTTGCTCGAGCGATAAGCACGGTAAGAGTCAAAACTAAACATGGCTAATGCCAACCACACAAAAGCAAAGGTGGTAATTTTCGCCATATCCAAAGATTCGTTAAACCACCAAACAGCTATAACAAACATGATGCTAGGACCTAGATATTGGAAAAAGCCAAGAGTTGAGTAACGCAATCTTCGTGCTGCACCAGTAAAACAAAGCAATGGAGCCGTAGTAACAATACCTGCACAGATTAAACTAACATTTAGGGATAAAGAGTTGCTAGTAAGGTCGCTAAGTTCACTACTAAAGCCAAACCAGTAGATTAGCGCAAAGGGCAACATCATCATTGTTTCTAGTAATAAGCCTGGCAATGAGTCTACCGCCACTTTTTTGCGCAATAAACCGTAAATGCCAAAGGTCGCGGCCAAAGACAAAGCTATCCAAGGCACTTGACCAAAAGAAATGACGAGAATGGAAACCCCAATAAAGGCTAACGCAACCGCGGCTTTTTGTAGCGGCCGTAAGCGTTCTTGCAGAAATAACCGACCTAAAAATACATTGAGCAAGGGATTAATATAATAGCCTAAGCTGCCATCGAGTAGGTGCCCGTTGTTAATCGCCCAAATAAAAATCAGCCAATTAACCGCGAGTAATAAACCCGATAAAAGCAAAATAGACATCACTTTGATATTTTTAGCTGCAATTTTTACTTGCGTAAATTTACCTGTAAAGATCACTAAAATACACAATACCAATACTGACCATATGACTCTGTGCATCAAAATTTCTTGCGCTGGTAAAGCTTGCAGCAATTTAAAGTACAGTGGTGCAAAACCCCACATCGCATAAGCTGCTAGCGCAAATAGCACTCCAGATTTTATGGTTTTATCGTTCAAGGTAAGGCTCAGTACAAGAGGGCGGTAAGACGACACAAGTGTGTAATAGTCGTTGGTTAAAATCAATCAAATAGCTGATTAGTTTGATATTTTATCAATCCATAAGTCGGTATTGTGGGTATAAGGCCTCGACGTTAACTGCTAAAATACGACAAAAAATTACATTAGGGCGCAAGTAAGGGTGAGAGACATGGTAATCAAGTACAAACGAGGGGCTATTTGGTGCTTGAAAACACTGATACCGGTTTTATCTTGCACTTCAATTAATGCCCAAGAAATTGAGCAATCAGAGGCACAACAAACTCAAGCGGGTGAGTCAATTTTAAACGTGCGAAGTAAGGCAGACAATGCCGCAGTCGCCAATCCGTTTTCTATCGCACAACATCGTCTTAATTATTTGTTGCCTGTATCTTGGGTGGGGCAACCAAATGATATTTCTGCAGATGGCATCAATGACGGAAATTTGGATTCTTTTGAAGCAAAGTACCAAATAAGCATGAAATTGCCTTTATACCTGCATGATAAAGATTCCTCCGGTTTATATTTTGGTTTTACCGCCATGTCATTTTGGCAGGTGTACAACAGCGAAGTATCAAAGCCTTTTCGGGAAACAAATTATGAGCCTGAAATTTTTTATTCATGGCAAAAAGAAATAAAGCTATTGGGCTTTGAGTTTAATCAGCTACAAGCTGGTTTTAACCACCAAAGTAATGGCCAAAGTGGCTTGCGCTCACGCAGCTGGAATCGCTTGTTTGTTTCAACGCTATTTAGTGATGAAAATGCGTTTTATTATGTAAAAGCGTGGTATCGCATACCCGAAGATGCCAAAGAAAATCCAATGGACACAAATGGTGACGATAATCCTGACATTACGGATTTCTTGGGGCATGTCGAGCTAGGTTTTGGAACTAAAATAGCAAATATCGATGTTCTGACCTTACTACGTAATAATCTTAAAACCAACGATAATAAGGGCAGTATTGAGCTCAATCTCTCTTACCCGATTAACGAAAGATACAACGTGTTGTTGCAATACTTTAACGGTTATGGTGATTCTTTGATTGACTATAATCACCACCAACAACGTATTAGTTTGGGTTTCCAACTAGCATTTTTCTAGTCTCAAATACTCCAGCGACAATAATGATTTACGCCAACACTGCCGCTATTTGCCGTGTTTGGACCTTAGGGTTTATTCCATCGCGAGAATCCCGCATGATTCGTTCTGTATAATTAAAAAAGCAAAAGAGGGTAAAATAAAAATGAAAAAACGCTTTATTATCGCCACGGGAATGGCTGCACTATTAAGCTTAAGCGCCTGTGATAGCAAAAAACCAGACGAGGTTGGGAGTTCAATCTCATCAAAGGCCAGCGCCTTACCTGACGGCTTTAAAAAAATTAGCTCGGTAAGTAAACAGGGCGATGAAATCCTTATCCCCTTCACTAAATACGAATTAGACAATGGCTTAACAGTCATATTGCATCCTGATAATTCTGACCCACTAGTGCACGTAGACATTACCTATCATGTTGGCTCAGCTCGTGAAGAAGTTGGAAAATCAGGTTTTGCTCACTTTTTTGAACATATGATGTTTCAGGGCTCCGAGAACGTAGCAGATGAACAACACTTTGGTTTGATTACGGAATCAGGCGGAACCTTAAACGGTTCAACTAATACTGACCGCACTAATTATTATGAAACGGTGCCATCAAATCAGCTTGAACGCATGTTATGGCTTGAAGCCGATCGCATGGGTTTTTTCCTTGACGCAGTAACAGAAGAAAAGTTCGAAAATCAGCGCGAAACAGTTAAAAATGAACGAGGCCAAAACTACGACAATCGCCCTTATGGATTATTACGTGAGCGTGTAAATGAAGCCTTATTTCCTGAAGGCCATCCTTATTCATGGCTTACTATCGGCTATATTGAAGACCTAAACCGAGCTGATCTAAACGACTTAAAAAAGTTTTTTTTACGTTGGTATGGGCCAAACAACGCCACACTAACCATCGGTGGTGATTTGAATGAAGCTCAAACCCTAGCATGGGTGAAAAAATATTTCGGTGGCATCCCCCGAGGGCCAGAAGTCGCTGCACCAGAATACACAGAAGTTGTGCTCAAGGAAGACCGCTATATCTCCATGGAAGATAATGTTGGTTTGCCGCTTATGTATATGACATATCCAACAGTCCATGCGAACCATGCTGATGAAGCCCCGCTTGACGTATTGATGTCGATTTTAGGCTCAGGTAAAACCTCACTGTTGTATAAAAATATGGTTAAAAATGGCAAAGCGGTGCAAGCACAAGCCGGTCACTCCTGTGGTGAGTTAAGTTGCCAATTTACCTTGTTAGCTTTGCCTACACCGGGCAATTCATTGGCAGAGCTTGAGCAAATTGCCCGTGACTCGCTAGCTGAATTTGAAACTCGAGGTGGTGCCAATGACGACGATTTAATACGTGTGAAAGCAGGTATTGTGTCTGACATGATCTATGGCTTAGAAAGTGTTAGTGGCAAAGTCAGTCAATTAGCGGCTTACCAAACTTACCGCGACGATCCTAACGCTATTGGTGATGATATCGCACGCTACGAAACAGTAACGAAAGAAGATGTGATGCGTGTGTATCAAAAATACATCAAAAATAAACATGCCGTCATTATGAGTATCGTCCCTAAGGGACAAGTTGATGCCATTATAAAACCAGATACATGGCAGCGTTATACACGCACCATCCCTGAAAAAACGGATGAGAGTGCGTTACAGTTGCGCCCTGGAACGTCTGATTTTGACCGTTCAGTTATTCCGCCTTCTGGTAAAAATCCTAGTATCAAAATACCTGACATTTATAAAGCCAAAACCGAAAATGGCATTGCAATTCTTGGCGCAGTGAATGACGAAGTACCTACTACCACCATTCGTTTGAAAATTCCTGCTGGGCAGACCCATGAGCCGCTCGACAAGTTAGGGTTGGCTGCACTAACGGCTGCAATGATGGAAGAAGCGACGCAGAAATCGAGCGCTGAGGCACTATCCAATGAGCTGCAAAAGTTAGGCTCTAGCGTTGATTTTAGCGTGAATGACGAACACACCACGATGAGTGTGCGATCCTTAACTAAGAATCTTGATAGTACCCTCGCGATTGCGTTGGAAAAACTGACTTTTCCCAAATTTGAGCAGGACGATTTTGCCCGTCTCCAAAAGCAACAAATTGAAGGGCTAAAAAATGCCAAGAAAAATGCGAGCGCTACGGCCACCGCAGTGTTTAACCAGTTGGTGTTTGGTGCAAACAACAGTTTTGCTTACCCGAGTAATGGCACTATCGATACGGTGGCCTCTTTAACCTTAGAGGATGTAAAAGCATTTTATAAGGCCAATTACGGGCCTTCGCTTGCTGAATTGATTGTGGTGAGTAATTTGGATGAGTCTCACGTTAAAGCCTCACTTAAAGGGTTAGATCAATGGCAAGGCAATAGCTCGCCAGCACCGAGTTTAAACGGGTTTCCTGAACTAGCCGGGGGTACCTTGTATTTTGTTGATAAGCCTGGAGCTGCTCAATCTGAAATTCGTATTGGTAAAAGGGCGTTACACTATGACGCAACGGGCGAATATTACCTAGCCGATTTAATGAACTATAACCTAGGTGGAGCTTTTAACAGTCGTATAAACCTTAATTTACGAGAAGATAAGGGTTACACCTACGGAGCGCGTTCATTCTTTTTTGGTGACAATAAACATGGTTTTTACCGCGCTCAAGCTGGTGTACGTTCTGATACCACGGCTGACTCAATCGTGCAGTTCAGAAATGAGATTTCAGGCTTCGCTGATGCTGGTATGACTGACGACGAACTACGTTTTATGAAAAATGCCATTGGTCAGCGCGATGCTCGCGCTTATGAAACGCCTTATCAAAAGCTTGGCTTTTTGTCAGAGATTATTTCTTATGATTTAGACAAAAGTTTTGTGGATAAACAAAACGCTATTTTGTCTGACGTGTCAAAAGATGAGCTAAATGCCTTGGCCAAGAAACATTTGCAATTAGACGAAATGATTACGGTGGTTGTGGGCGACAAAGCCACGGTGCTAGAGAGTCTTAAACCGCTATTTAACAACATTGTGGAATTAGACTCAGACGCTAAAGAGCTTTAATTAGTAAAGAGACATAACAAGCCTCGATGAGTTGACTTGTCGGGGCTTTTTTTAACGCCGTTTTTAACTCAAGTTCACTGGCTAAAGTAAGGGGTGGTAGGATCTATAGTGCCGGATGGCAAAATCAGCTAAAATGCGTGCCCTTTGAATAGCTAAGTAATCAGGTAAATCGTGACACAACAACTCAATCGCACAATCTCTGTAGCTCCAATGCTTGATTGGACTGATAAACATTGCCGGTATTTTTTGCGGCAGATTTCTCAGCATGCTTTGTTGTACACAGAAATGGTGACAACTGGCGCGATTATTTTTGGCAAGGGCGATTACTTAGGGTTTAACCAAGAAGAGCACCCTGTTGCTCTGCAGTTAGGCGGCTCTGATCCAGTTGATATGGCTAAATGTGCGGTGTTAGCCCAAGAACGGGGCTACGATGAAGTTAATATAAATGTAGGCTGCCCTTCTGACCGGGTCCAAAATGGACGCTTTGGTGCGTGTTTGATGGCTGAGCCACAAACGGTTGCCGCATGTATTAAAAGTATGCAAGCTTCGGTAGATATTCCTGTGACAGTCAAAAGTCGCATTGGTATTGACGAGATGGATGAGTATGAGGATTTAACGCGCTTCATCGATGTTGTCGGACAAAGCGGCTGTGATACCTTTATTGTACATGCCAGAAAAGCGTGGTTAAAAGGTCTGAGTCCTAAAGAAAACCGTGAAGTGCCGCCACTCCTGTACGATCGCGTTTATCACTTAAAAGAGCAGTTTCCACATTTGCACATCAGCCTAAATGGTGGAGTAAAAACCTTAGACGATGCAGCCTTACATCTAGAAAAGTTAGACGGGGTGATGATAGGTCGTGAAGTGTACAGCAACCCCTATATTTTAGCTGAGGTCGATAGACGTTTTTATGGAGATGAGGCGTTTGTTAAAGAGCGGGCCGATATCGTTTTGGCTATGCTGCCATACATTGAACAACAGATAAGCCAAGGCGCGCGAGTGTGGAATATTGCACGGCATATGTTAGGGCTTTTTCAAGGTCAACCTGGTGGCAGAGTATGGCGGCGCTACCTAAGTCAGCAAGGTACAAAACCAGGTGCGGGTCCCGAATTATTAACTGACGCACTGGATCTACTGCTAGAAACGCAAAATAAAGCGGCAACATTTCTTAAATATTAGTCAGTTTGCTAAATTGACCAATTCGTTGGTCAATTTAGCTAAAACTTAATTGACAAACTTTTTATTGTTCCACTGCAAGCAATGGGCTTTGTGTAAATATCCATATAAAACAACGTCTTAAATATTTTTTCCTTTTTGGCACAACTATCGCAATAGTGATAGCGACTTAAGCAATAACACTTTAATAAGGCTTAAGATGATTCACTTAACTAAAAAGGAAATTACTATGTTTACTAAATCTAAAATTGCTATTGCCGCTTTAACTACTAGCTTGATTTTTACTAGCAGCGTAAGTGCTAAAGAAGTTAGCGTTGAACAAATCCTAACTAGCCTTGTTTCACAGGCTATGACGGTGGCCCAGCAAGAAGTGCATTACAGTGTTCAAGAAGCAGTGTTAAACGCTACGCATTCAGTGAGTCTGAATGAAGAAAAAACCTATGCAACTAAAGTCACTATTACTGACGTAAAAGCGTTTGAGGCAGATAAAAATAGTGCTGAGTGAGGAGTCAATGATGATCAGTCATACCTCTTTACTGATAATGAGTTTGGCGCCAGTTGTGGCATATTTTGCAGGAGCATTAGTTTTTAGCCTGATAGGCTTAGTGCAAAAATCTGCGATTTGTAGGCGCTCAAATGCATTTTTTAATTATCGAAACGGTCTCTAATAGTTGTATTGACCGTTCCCCCCTGTTGGCATGTTTTTGCTCACCCCTTTTTATGCTGTTCACTCCATGCCTGTTTGAGTCCTTTCGTTGGTCTACATCCACCACTCTATTTTTCCACGCTACATTTACTGGTCAGCAATTCCTCGTCTATTGGCTGTTTACTTCGCTTGGGGCTTAGCGCCTATATTGAGACAATAGTTTTCTGATTTATTTTTTAGTCAAAACCACGAATCCGAGTGTGTAATTGACCAATCACACTCTGGATATTTATCTCTAAATTTGGGTGAAGAATTAAAAAGTTATATTTATCAATTGGTTAATGTTTGTTGTGGGGTTGGCATGCCAATTGTAATAACACAGTACTGGTCAGTGTTTTACTACTAGTGACTCATAAACTTAATTGGAGAACGTACCATGGGATTAATTTCAAGAATGTCAGATATCGTGCAGGCTAACGTGAATGCGATACTCGATAAAGCTGAAGATCCAGCAAAAGTATTAAAATTGTTAATTCAAGAGATGGATGAAGCGTTAGTAGAATTGCGTTCTGTCGCAGCGTCTAACTTAGCAGAGAAAAAACGCATCCAACGTAAAAGTGAAAAGATGGCGCTTCAAGTTGAAGCATGGCAGGCAAAAGCCGCTTTAGCGATGGAAAAGCAACGTGAAGATCTTGCTCGAGCAGCCTTAGCTGAAAAGCATCAATGCCAGCAAAAACTATGCAGCTATGAAGCTGAACTGAGCTGCGTAGAAACATCGCTAACAGATTTACAAGCCGATACCGCGAAGTTACACGAAAAGTTAACTGAGGCGAGGCTTAAGCAAAACTCGTTAGTGATTCGGGAGCGTTCAGCAGCGGTGCGTTTGCAAGTTAAAGCCAATACTCATGCTGATCGTATCGAGGCGGCTATTGGTCGATTTGAACACTATGAACGTCGTATTGACGATCTTGAATCACAAGTTGATGCTTATGATTTAGTGAGTTCATCACAAGATTTAAACAGCCAGTTTGTGCAATTAGAAGCGGCAGAGAAAATTGAACATGAACTTGCCATGTTACGGAAAAAAGTAGCGTAAATAAGCAAGGTTCGAGTAAGTGGCAACCATTGGCTGCCACCGATAATGTAAACAAAGATAAGGGGTAGGTAATGACACAATATATCGAAGTAAATAGGCTTCATAAAGACAAGTTACATGGCAAAATTTCAGGTGTTTGTGCAGGTCTTGCAAAGTACTGGAACCAACCAAGATGGTTAATTCGAGTTGGTGCGATTGTGGCTTTATTTTGTTTGCCAATGGTCACTTCTGTCGCTTACGTGACAGCCGTTCTTCTTCTTCCCTCTCGATAGGCAGGGTTATGTTTAAGAACCTATTGCTCGCAATCTTAATCGCTGTTGTGCTGACCTACACAGTCGGCACCATGGCGACACAATGGTTAGATTTAAGAATTCAAGTTGATCAACAATGGATAGAGCCGTTTATGACTATTTTAATTATTACCGCTGTTGTTGCGGTCCTCATCGTGGTGGGTTTTGTGGTTGCGCTTAGTGTGGTAGGGGCGATTATCTTTGCAGTATGTGCAGGGATGTTTGCTTTGTTTGTAGCAGGCGTGAGTGCATTTTGGCCCATTTTAGTATTTGGACTCATTGTATATTACTTGGTAAAAGACAAAAGTAGCGTAAGCCAGCAACGACATTCTTGAGTGTTAAAAAAGTCTGATGAAGCATTGGTAAATTGAATCGATTTGCTGAATAATTCAAATCAATGATTAGCAGTGTAGGGATAAGTAATGCGTCGAAGTCTAATGTTGGCAATGGCACTTTTTGTTTTTAATTGTCACGCGCAACTTGTTGTAAAATCAGCTCAAGTGAGATTGTTACCACCCGGAATGCCTAATACCGCAGGCTATTTTCAAATTGAAAATACCGGAGACGAACCTCAGATATTGGTTGGGGCTGGCAGTGATATCGCGCGCAGTGTTGAAATACACGAGCATATTATGACAGCTGAAACGATGAAAATGGTTCATCTCACAGAGTTAGTTATCCCAGCTAAAGAAACAATCCAATTTACACCTGGCGGTTATCATTTGATGATATTTGGCTTAATAAACCCATTAGTTGAAGGTCAAAGTGTTAAACTTTATTTGCAAACTCAAGCGGGTGAAAAAATTGAGTTTGTCGCCGACGTGGCTAGGCCTTAATCAGACATAAAGGAAATACCGTGCAACGATTTCTAAGTACTAAATGGATCGCTCTTTTTTGTGGAATTCTTCTTTTATTAATGTGGCTTATTTCAATTTTTTGTAGCGTAGAGCCCGATTTGTTTGAGCCGGCAGAATTTTCGCAACAACAAGCACAGTCAAACAATGAAAAACTCGTACCGGGTTACATCATGACCACTACGTTAATAGCGGTAAGCGAATCCTTATTAAATAAATCAGGTGGTTACTTATCAAATGATGTGATGCCACCAAGCGTTATGATGGATGACATGCCGAGCTGGGAGTTTGGCGTATTAGAAATGACGCGAGACTTGGCCTTAGCCATGCGTAAAGATTTAAGCCGTTCTCAATCTCAATCCATAGAAAATAGCTATTTAACCAAAGCGCAACCTCTTTTCAATAATAACCATTTAGACTGGATATTGCCGTCGGCCGAATCACGCTATCAAGAAGGTATTGATTATTTGTATCAATATCGCGCTAGCTTATCTGACGTGAGTCAAGGCCAGGGCCAATTTTATGCTCGCGCAGATAATTTACGTGATTGGCTTAAGCAGGTCGAGAAACGTCTCGGTAGCTTATCTCAGCGTCTCAGCGCCAGTGTTGGGCAAGAACGGTTAGATACGAGTTTAGCAGGAGACGCTCAGGCTACTCAGTCTACGCCTACCGCAAAACAATTGGTTGATAAGACCAGTTGGTGGCAACTCGACGACACATTTTATGAAGCTCGCGGAGCAAGCTGGGCACTATTACATTTTTTAAAAGCGGTTGAGGCAGATTTTGGTGACGTTTTAGAGAAAAAGAATGCGCAAATCAGTTTGCAGCAAATTGTACGTGAACTAGAGGCAACGCAAGAGCCCATTTGGAGCCCCTTTATTTTAAACGGTAGCGGTTTTGGTTTGTTAGCAAATCATTCTTTGGTTATGGCGAACTATATTTCTCGTGCCAATGCTGCTTTAATTGAACTTTCCGAACTTCTCAATCAGGGTTAATAAAATGAAAAAACACACATTAGCTATAGGAATGGCTGGACTAATCACTTGCTTTTCGAGTCAAGCTGACACTTTGTTAGGTTTGTACGCGGGTGCTCAAGGTTGGAATATGGAAACAACAGGTGGGTTTTCAGATGATGGCAGCAACATTGCCTTTAATTTTGACGATAAAACAAAATCCAGTTTTTATGTTGCGTTAGAACATCCTATTCCATTAGTACCGAACATTAAATTACAAAGAACGGCGATGGATACCGCAGGTGATGTATTAGTTAGCGCTAGCTTTACCTTTGATGATGAAATCTTTACCGCCAATTCTACTGCACTAAGCGATGTAAAGCTCACCTCAACTGACGCCATTTTATATTATGAAATTTTCGATAATGACTTACTGAGTTTCGACTTAGGGATTAACGCAAAATATATCGATGGTGAATTATTTGTAATTGATAAAAATGATCCTACAAATAGCGGTCGTGAAGCGTTTTCTGGTGTGGTGCCAATGGCCTATTCTCGAATCGCAATTGGTATTCCTGCAACAGGTTTGGGCGCCTATGTTGAGGGGAGTTTCCTTAGCTTTGATGACCAAACCTTAAGCGATTATCAGGCAGCAATCACTTATAGTTTAATGGAAAATTTTGCGATTGATCTTACGTTTCAAGTGGGCTACCGCAACGTGAAATTAGATCTAGATGACCTTGATGGTATTTATTCAAACCTGGAATTTAAAGGTGCATTTGCAGGCTTAGAAGTCCACTTTTAATCATTCAGGCTTTTAAGTAATAAAAAATCAGTATTTATTCTTTCCGGTTATGTTCATAAATCGCTAACCTAATGTGGTATCAATAAGGGTTAGTGATTTATGTCTTCAGAAGCAAACAATCGTTCCAATATCGCGGTCGGACTTAACGACCCTCAATGGTTAGCTATCAACCAAGTCACTGCTGCGTTAAATCCGTCGCAATTAAATTGGTTAAGCGGCTACTTTGCCGGCTTGGCGCAATCTAGCCAAGGGCAAGTTGTACCTGCGCCGCAAGCCGCCGTTGCGAAAAGTCTTACTATTTTATTTGGCTCTCAAACCGGTAACGCCAAGTTGGTTGCTACCGAACTAAAAGCCAAATTAGAAGCCAACAATATTTCTACGTCTTTAGTTAGCATGGCGGATTATAAAGCCAAGCAGCTTAAGTCTGAAAGCCATGTGGTGGCCATTGTGAGTACCCATGGTGAGGGCGATGCGCCAGATGATGCGGTAGAATTACACGGCTTTCTGGCCAGTAAAAAAGCGCCTAAGTTAACGGAATTAAAGTTTGCGGTGTTAGGGTTAGGTGACAGCAGTTACGAGTTTTTCTGCCAAACAGGTAAAGACTTTGACCAGCGTTTATCTGATCTAGGCGCACAACGCTTGCTTGACCGTGTTGATTGCGATGTGGATTACGATGCGACGGTTAGTGCATGGTCTGATGCCTTGATGGCTAAAATTGCCGAAGAAATGGTACAGGCAGAATCGGTCGTTGCGCCTACTGTGTCCGCTGGCCAAGGTAATGAACTAACTGTTGTTGAATACAACAAAAAATTCCCGTTTAAAGCGTCTTTATTGGCAAGTCAAAAAATTACTGGTCGAGATTCTGTTAAGGATATTAGGCATATTGAGGTTTCTCTTGAAGACTCTGGTATTCAATACCAGCCAGGTGATGCGCTAGGTGTGTGGTTTGCTAACGACAGCCAATTAGTGGAATCCTTACTTGAATTACTTGGTATTGATAAAAATGAGTCAGTTAAATTCGCTGAGCAGTCATTTACTATTTTCGATGTATTAGTTGAGAAATTAGAACTCACTCAAAGTTACCCTACCTTTGCCAAAGCCTATAATGAATATGCTAATAGTGACGAACTTGCTGCAAAATTAGAAGACAAAGCCGTATTGCGGGTATATTTGGCTGAACGTCAAATCATTGATGTGGTGCGTGATTATCCGGCTACATTGAGTGCTCAACAGTTGGTAGATGCATTGCGCGGTATGACGCCGCGTTTATATTCTATCGCTTCTAGCCAAGCAGAAGTCGAAGACGAAGTACACCTAACAGTTGCTGTGGTTGAATACGATGCTCATGGGTATCGTCATCAGGGTGGTGCATCAGGATTTTTAGCAAAACGCCTTGAAGAAGGTGGCGAAGTGAGAGTTTTTGTCGAGAAAAATGATAATTTCCGTTTGCCCGAAAATCCAGATACGCCTGTAATTATGATTGGTCCTGGTACCGGCATCGCTCCTTTTAGAGCTTTTATGCAACAGCGTGAAGCGGATGAAGCGCAAGGCAAAAACTGGTTGTTTTTTGGTAACCCGAATTATACCCAAGATTTTCTTTATCAAGTTGAGTGGCAGCGTTTTGTAAAAGACGGTGTCGTCGATAAGGTCAGTTTAGCGTTTTCGCGTGACCAAGAAGAAAAAATTTATGTTCAACATCGTTTATTAGAGCAAGGCGCCGAGGTATACCAATGGTTGCTAGATGGCGCCCATATATATGTATGTGGTGATGCTGATCATATGGCGAAAGATGTGAATGACGCACTATTATCTATTGTCCAATTACACGGTGACAAGAGTGCCGAGCAGGCTGAGCAATTCATCATGGAATTGCGTCGAGCTAAACGCTATCAGAAGGATGTTTATTAATGACAACCAACAATGACAAACACGTCGTACAAGGCAAATTAGCTGACAACGAGCGTATGAAAAGCCGTAGTAACTTTTTACGTGGCACGATTACCGAAGATTTAAAAAATGATCTCACTGGTGGTTTTAGCGCAGACAACTTTCAGCTTATTCGTTTTCACGGCATGTATCAGCAAGATGACCGCGACATCAGAGCAGAACGTGCGAAACAAAAACTTGAGCCTTTACAAAATGTGATGCTTCGTGCTCGCTTGCCTGGCGGTATTATTACGCCCACGCAGTGGTTAGCTATTGATAAATTTGCCCAAGAGCAGACTTTGTACGGCAGTATCCGTTTAACAACGAGACAAACTTTTCAGTTCCATGGTGTTTTAAAACCTCATATTAAATTGATGCATCAAACCTTGAACAAGGTCGGCATTGATTCGATTGCTACCGCGGGTGATGTAAACCGGAATGTACTTTGTACATCAAACCCAGTTGAGTCCGTTGTTCATCAAGAGGCCTACGAATGGGCTAAGAAGATCAGTGAGCACTTGCTTCCTAAAACTAGAGCTTACGCTGAAATATGGTTAGACGGTGAAAAGTTAGAAACCACTGATGAAGAACCTATTCTAGGGAGTAACTACTTACCCCGTAAATTTAAAACAACAGTAGTTATTCCGCCGTTAAACGATGTAGACGTACACGCTAATGATTTAAACTTTGTGGCAATTGCTGAAAATGGCAAGCTGATAGGTTTCAACGTATTGGTGGGTGGTGGCTTGGCGATGACTCACGGCGACACTTCTACTTTCCCGCGCAAAGCCGACGACTTTGGTTTTATTCCTCTTGAACACACTTTAGCAGTTGCGGCTGCAGTAGTGACCACTCAACGTGATTGGGGTAACCGAGTTAATCGTAAAAATGCGAAAACCAAATATACCTTAGAGCGAGTTGGCGTTGACGTATTCAAAGCCGAAGTAGAAGCGCGTGCTAATATCACCTTCGAAAGCAGCCGGGCGTATGAATTTACTGAACGCGGCGATCGTATTGGTTGGGTGGAAGGCGTAGACGGTAAGTATCACTTAACGCTCTTCATCGAAAACGGCCGTATTCTCGATTATCCCGGTCAAACGTTAAAAACCGGTTGTGCTGAGATAGCAAAGATTCACCCTGGTGATTTTAGATTAACCGCTAATCAAAATTTAATCGTAGCGGGTGTGCCTGCTGAGTTAAAAGACAAAGTTGAACAGCTTGCTCGTGAACATGGATTGATCAGAGAAGAAGTCAGTGCGCAACGTTTGAACTCGATGGCTTGTGTGGCGTTTCCTACTTGCCCATTAGCGATGGCTGAGGCAGAGCGTTATTTACCGGGTGCGGTAACAGAGCTTGAGTCCTTGCTTACTAAACATGGTATCGCCGAGCAAAACATCATCTTTCGCGTCACTGGCTGCCCTAATGGTTGCGGAAGAGCGATGCTGGCTGAGGTGGGTCTAGTAGGTAAAGGTCCAGGTAAATATAATTTACACCTTGGTGGTAACCGTGAAGGTACTCGCATTCCGAGAATGTATCGTGAAAATATCGACGAAAAAGAGATTATGCGTGAGCTAGACGTTTTGATTGGTCGTTGGGCGCAAGAAGCTGAATCAAACGAAGCATTTGGTGATTTTTTGATCCGCGCCAAAGTGGTTAAGCCAGTCATAAATTCTGCCAAGGATTTTTATGATGAGCCTGAATATGCCATCTAATTCTGTGCACACTAAGAACGACAGCTTTGCACCCAGTCCTGACGAGCTGGCACAAATAAATGTGCAGCTCGAAAAGGCCAGTGCACAAGATAGAGTGGCTTGGGCTTTAGAGCATCTGCCCAGTAACTTTATGCTGTCTTCTAGTTTTGGTGCGCAAGCCGCAGTGATGTTGCACATGGTTTCAAGCCAGATGCCAGATATCCCTGTTGTGGTGACAGACACGGGTTATCTGTTTCCTGAAACGTATCAATTCATTGATGAGTTGACTGAACGGCTGAAGCTCAATTTAAAGGTGTATCGCGCGCCAATGTCTGCTGCATGGCAGGAAGCCAGAATGGGTAAGCTTTGGGAGCAGGGCATTGACGGGATTACCCGTTACAATCAACTGAATAAAGTTCAGCCGATGCAACAAGCACTCGAAGACTTGTCAGTTAAATCTTGGTTTGCTGGTTTGCGTCGCAGTCAATCTGATATGCGCGAAACGCTACCTGTTGTGCAACAACTAAAAAATCAATTTAAGATTTACCCGATAATAAACTGGTCAAATAAAGACATCCATTACTACCTAAAAGAGCATAATCTTCCATACCATCCTCTATGGGAAAAAGGTTATGTGTCAATTGGTGATTGGCATACTACTCGTTCGCTTGAAGAAGGTATGAACGAACAAGATACGCGTTTCTTTGGTATGAAAAGAGAATGTGGTTTGCACGAATTTGGCGATGGAATTTAAGTCTTTAAGGCTTAAATTCTGTTTTCTATCCCACTTTATTTTTACGAGCTAATGTTGAACACCGCAGACAGTTGCTGTCTCAGCGCCATGACGTAATTATCTTGTTTTTGACTATTCACTAATTTACTGAGCTCTGTGCCTGTACTGGTAAACTTAAAATAGACTAAGGTTAGTCCTCGACGCTTTGCCGCTAAAGTCATATTATGCCCTGCCACCCGCCATTCAAGGGCGTCACCTAGTGTAATTTCACCTGACTCAATTTCACTGTGGTGAATTAAACCCAAATCCATCAAAGCAAGCAAATCAGGATAGCTCAAGCCGAACTGAGCGAGATTAAGTTGATCACCATTATGAGGACTCAAGAACGACCAGAGCGTTTTTTTACGATAGTAGCCAATAAGCAATTTGGGGCTATGATCGCCTTTTTGTCGACTAGCAAAATTCAGCGCTCGGCGAAATACCAACGCATCTTTCTGTGTTAGACATTTTAATAACTGCAAGGTGTTCAAAGAAAAACTCCCTGGTTTACTGCTTTCAACTGCAAAAATTTTCCCCCATAAATCTTGCATCGAGGGCGAATAAATTTCTTCGGCCATTTTAATAAAGCTGAAAAACCAATCGGGATCGATGTCTTCTGAATAGCCATCTTCAAGACAAAAATTGATTGCCTTGTTAAGTATATTTTCTAAATTGGTAATTTTTCGTCGTTCTTTTAATTTTAGTCTGTCTGTAATTTTTTCATCGATAGTCTTTTTCAGTTTGCTATTGCCTAACGAATAGATACCAGCCTGACTGAACCATTTTGCGATCCGTCCCGAGCCGGCAACTTTATCAACATGTGGCTTTTTTTCAGTTGTAGTTTTAGTACTGCTTTGAGCTTTAACTGGCTCAAAATCAGACTGTACTGGCTGAATTGTGCTGTTTTCTATTTTCATCGACATGAATTAGCTTGTACTTATAGTGTAAGTAATTGACCATGGCAGACATCAAACCTTTGCTTGAGGTCATAATTTGATCTTAAGCTACTATCAATAACATAAATTTTCAGCATTGTGCACAGGAGTCTTTTGCTGCACTAAATATTGAGTTAATGTTAATTGGTATTACACTTAGTCACCACTGCAACACTTCGGAGTCTTCGATAAATAAATGAGCCAGAATAACTATGAAAATGATGAACTGATTTTTTTATCTGAAGAGAAAGGTTCTGAAATAAAAGAAACAACAGGTTATTGGAATATTTTAGTTGTTGATGATGATGAAGAGATTCACTCAGTAACGCGTTTAGCTTTGTCTGATTTAATTGTAAATGACAAGGGGCTGAGATTTATCCATGCTTATTCGGGTGCTGAAGCCCTTAAAGTCATTGCTGATATGGGGGCGAGTATTGCGATAATATTACTTGACGTTGTGATGGAAGAAGACGACTCAGGTTTGCAAGTTGCCAAAATAATGCGTTCAGAAATGGGCTTAGAAGAACCCCGTATTATTCTTCGGACTGGACAACCAGGCTATGCTCCTGAAGAACAAGTTATTAAAGATTATGATATTAATGACTACAAAACAAAGACTGAGTTAACCCGCAGTAAACTCGTCACCACAATTATTGCCTCCCTGCGTTCTTACCAGCAAATTTTATCCATTAATCAAAGCCGACTTGGCTTACAAAAAATTATTATTTCTGCTGCAAACCTTATGGAAGAGCATTCAGTTAAAAATTTTTGCGAAGGCGTTGTGACGCAAATTAGCTCTCTCATTGGTTTAGACGCAGGTGGTGTTGTATGTGCCAGAGCCGGGTCGGTATTAGATCAAGATGACGATGGCGTTTACATACTCGGTGCAGCGGGTGAATTTGCTGCATATATTAATGCCAAACTTGAAAGCATCCATAATGCTAAAATAGTTAGTTTTGTAAATCGTTGTTTGGCCATCAAACAGCATATTTTTGAACAAGATTTTTCTATTTTATATCTTAACAGTTCAGGTTATGAAGCTGCGGTCTATTTGCAAATTGGCAAAGAAATCAGTTTAGTTAACCGTCAACTTTTAGAAGTGTTTCTGTCCAGCGTTTCTGTCGGATATGAAAACGTCAATTTATTTCATCAGTTGCGTAATGCTGCCTTTAGGGACTGGCTAACCAAGCTGCCTAATCGTAGTGAGTTCATAAATATGTTAGATGATTTTGGCAGCGGTAAAAAAGCCGGTAATGAAATCATCGTGGCGTCTGTTGATATAAGTCATTTTTCAGATATCAATGATGGATTGGGGCAAGATGTCGGTAACAGCGTTTTACTCTCTGTCGCTCATCGCTTGGAAGAAACGTTCAAAGACAAAGTGAGTTTAGGTCGCATCGGTTCAGACGTGTTTGGTTTGATCGGTCCTGAATTTTTTGTTAACCCACAAACCTTACAAGAATTGTTTATTGCACCATTTAAGGCAGGGGAGCATTCTCTGCATTTAAGTGCATCCTTTGGTTTAGTTAGGCTTAATACTAAGGTGCAAAGCGGCATCAATATTCTTAAGCAAAGTAATATAGCCTTAAACGAAGCGAAGAAAGATCTCAATACAAACTATGAATACTATCAACCGGAGATGGAAGAGCAAACGACTTGGCGGCTAGATATGATCCGCAAGCTTTCGAGCGATTTCAAAGAGCGGAAGTTAAAGCTGTGGTATCAACCACAAGTGGATCTTGTCACCGAAGACGTGGTGGGTATGGAAGCCTTATTGCGCTGGCCGACTTCCGACGGAGGCTTTATTTCGCCTGATGTTTTTATTCCTTTGGCGGAATATTCCGGCTTAATTATCGATATTGGAGCATGGGTGTTAGAAGAGTCTTGTCGCCAGCTTAGTGTGCTTTCAAGTCACGGTTTTACCGAGCTTCGCATGGCAGTAAATATCTCTATGCCGCAGTTTCGAGATCCTGCTTTTATTAATATAGTAAAAGATGTTATCACTCGAGAGGGGATAAAACCGGAAAGAATCGAATTAGAGATAACCGAAAGTATCGTCATGGATGAACCGCAAATAGTGGTTGAGGCTCTGCACGAACTCAAAGCTTTTGGCGTAAAAGTGGCTATAGATGATTTTGGTACTGGTTTTTCATCGATGAGTTATTTACAGCAACTCCCTCTCGATCGCTTGAAAGTAGATCGTTCTTTTGTGAATGAAATTACTCCTGGTAAATCTGCTTTCATCGCAGAAACGATTGTAACGCTTGGCAACAAGCTTGGATTATCGACCATTGCTGAAGGCGTCGAAAAGCGTGAGCAAGCGAGCTATATGTTGAAACTTGGTTGTGACGAAGCCCAAGGATACCTTTTTGCTAAGCCTATGCCTTTTGAGCAATTGTTGACATTTTTGGTTGAACATAGGGATAAGTAAACCTTAACCGCAGTTTCGCTAATCGAAGGCAGTCTCTTGGCTGCTTTTTTAATCTGCTATCTTTAAAGTGAAAGATTCAGATTCTTATCTCACTCCCATTTTTACCGCTAGATAGCAATAGAAATGCCCAAACATATTTAAAAATTATTTGGCTTTGTCATATTATTGTAATAATTGTGTGATTTTTAAAACTTGCTGTAACCTTAAGAACAGTGTAAGTTCAATGCATACCAGCAGTTTAAAGGTGATGTATTATGCGAATGAAATCTGTGTCTATCGGCATTCTATTATTAAGTTCAGGCTTGGCTTTCGCTGAAGCCGATACTAAGAGTATGTTTACGTGTATGGACTTAAAAAATTATGACGTAAATAGCCAATGCGCCTCTTCTTTGATTTCAAGTAAGACCCAATTTCAAAATATGCAGAAAGAGTTTGAGACGAAGTTAGCGTTACAAAGTCCTAATGTAATGGCCACTACGCAATTTTTTCCTAACAAAATGCTTATTAAAGTGATTGCGCAAAAAGAACAAAACAGCGAAGAAAACGAGTTATTAGCGTCCGTAAAATAATTGTTCTGTTTGGATTAATAAAAGATATAAAAAAAGCTGCTTAACGCAGCTTTTTTTCTACTTAATTTTCTTCTATGAGTGATGGTAGGTATACCAACTGATTTAACTTAAGCCATTTCTCTTTTTGTAGCGCTAAGTTTACTTTAAGTTCTTTGTAGCGATGTAACAGCTCTAATTTGTCATAACTGCGCTGTAAGTCGCGCTTTTTTATTTCCATAATACGTTTTTTGGCCGCGTAATATTCCGTCATTTTTTGCACGAGTACCTCATACTCAGTCTGAAGCTTTTGCATGACTTCCTCGCCATGCGCAAGGCTAGCGATACGAGTTTTAGAGCGTTGTAACTGCATCACAACTCGGGCTTTCTCAATGCGCTCTTCGGGGCAACGTCGTAAATTCTTGGTGAGTCCAATATACGATAAACCACTGATTAGCCATTTTGTGGGGTCAAATTGCCACCATCTGATACCATTCCGATAGTCGTACTCAAAAATGTGATGGAAGTTGTGGTAGCCCTCTCCAAAGGTGAAAAAAGCTAAAATATCATTATCTCTAGCACTATTTTTATCGGTATAGGGCTGACGACCCCATATATGAGCCAAGGAGTTAATAAAAAATGTGACGTGATGCACAACAAAAAGTCTGAATACACCGGCTAAAAGTAACATTCCCCAAATGTCATCATTTAACCAACCAAGTAAGACAGGCACACCAAAATTAGCACTTAACATAATGCTCAAATAATGGCGATGTTGCCACATGACGACTTTATCCTTCTGTAAATCACGGCAATTACTGTAGTCACTGTATCGATGAACTTGGTACTCCCTCAACATCCAACCTATATGTGAATACCAAAATCCCTTATTAGCAGAATAAGGATCCGATTCATTATCATCTACATGTTTATGATGGATTCGATGATCAGAACTCCAGTGTAAAATACTATTTTGCAGAGCCATTGCGCCACCAATGGCTAAAATAACTTTTACTACAGGGTTAGCGTCATAGGTCTTATGTGACCAAAGTCGGTGGTAACCGGCGGTGATAGACATGCCTGAAAAATAAATTAAAACAATGCAGGCAACTATCTCAAGGCTATCAAAGCCCTGCGTCAGCGCCACGTATGGAACTACCAATAAAGAGATAAAGCCGGTGATTAAAAATACGGCTATATTGACTAATAACAAGCGGGGTTTTTTCATGATAATTTTTTTTGAGCTTACAACTGTACGCTAATTTAACTTTGAGTTAGCACTTAAGCAAGAAATATCTTGGTAAAGTGAATGAAATCATGGGCTGTGACCTAAGCTATTTTCAGGTTAAACTGAATTATTAAACCAAGGTAGAAATCATTTTGAGTCGTCAATTACAAAAGCTTCGCACCCGTCGTAGCATCATAGATGCAGCCTTTTCATTGTTGGATGAACAGCGTAGTTTGTCTAGCATTAGTTTGAGAGAAGTAGCGCGTGTCGCAGGAATTGCTCCCACTTCTTTTTATCGTCATTTCAAAGATATTGATGAACTCGGTTTAACATTAGTCGATGAGGCAGGCCTAGCGCTGCGGCAACTTATGCGTCAAGCCAGACTACGTATCGCCTCTGGTGGTGGTGTTATTAATACGTCCGTTGAAACGTTTATGGAGTTCATAAACGACAATAATAATGTATTTAGATTATTGCTCAGAGAGCACACGGGCACATCGGTGGCTTTCAGAGCAGCAGTACTCCGTGAGATTCAACATTTCAATGTTGAATTGACAGATTACACTATGGCTACCACTGGACTAAAAAGTACGATTGCAAATCTGCAGGCTGAGGCCATGGTGAAATTGGTATTCAGTACAGGGGCCGAGGCCTTAGATGCCGCACCAGAACGTAAAAAAGTCCTAGCTGAAAGACTTAAATTACAATTAAGATTTATTGTTGATGGGGCATTGAAAGCCTCACAATCCTAATATTTTCGGCTCAGAAACAAACCACACTCTGCATGATGGGTATAAGGAAACTGGTCAAACAAAGCGAACCTTACCACCTGATGACTTTTACAGAGTGTTTCTAAGTTTTGTTTTAATGTCTCTGGGTTACAAGAGATATACACGATGTTTTCATAAGCCTTGATCATTCCAAGTGTCTCTTCATCTAAGCCAGAACGAGGTGGGTCAACTAAAATAGTGTTACAGTCAAAGTCTTGTAAATTGATGCCTTCTAACCGTCTAAACTGTCTCTTTTGCTGCTGAGCCTCAACAAATTCCTCACTCGACATTCGAAGCACGGTTACATTGTCGATTCTGTTCAGGGCAGTATTATATTGCGCCGCTGCAACCGATGACTTTGATATTTCAGTTGCTAAAACCTGCCTAAAGTTTTGCGCTAAAGGCAGGGTGAAATTACCCAGTCCACAGTAAAGTTCTAACAGATCGCCTTGACAATTTTGGGTAACATCAAGTGCCCATTCGATCATTTTCACATTCACTACAGCATTAGGTTGGGTAAAACTATTTTCTATGTGTTTAAACTGAAAGGGCTTTTGATTAACGGTTAACTCTTCAATCAAGTAATCTTTGTCTAAATCGAATTTTTGTTTCTTTGCCCGACCAATAATATCAATACTGTATTTTTTTCGAAGGCGCTTTAGGATGGATTTTATTTCCAGTTGCCATTCTTCATCCAAGGCCTTGTGATAAAGTAAAGAGACGATTATATGCCCGCTAAGACTGCTTAAATAGTCGATTTGAAACAGCTTGCGCCTCGCTTTTTCACTTGGCTTTAGTTCGTTTATCAAATCACGCATAACCTGATTAATTAATTGGCTAGCAGGGGGGAAGTGCTCAACTCTGTATTTTTGTTTTGTCTGCTGGTCAAACATAATATGATATAAATCATCACCTTCGTGCCAAACACGAAATTCAGCACGCATCCGATAATGAAGGGAAGGTGACGAGCAAATCTCAAGACTAGGCATATCGAAATTATCGAAACATTCTTTGATAAGCTCTGCTTTACGCTGTAATTGTACAGGGTAGTTTTCAGCATTTATCTCAGTAGGGCGCATAGTCTTGTTCCACCATAGGTTTGTAAAACCGCGCAAGGTATCGGGTTTTAAGTAATACTTCAAGATTGCTGTATTAACTATTATTTATCTATAGCCTAAATTATAACCATTGCCTGCCGATAGCTACTAATGAGGGAAGTGAGGTAAATAAAATGAATGTTAATCAATTAAAAGCTTTTTTAGGTGACAAGCCGGCTCATTTAGGTGCTGATACTAGCCTTAAGAACCAGTTACGCGAATCGGGTTTGCGCCAAGCCGCAACGTTACAGGCAAATCAAGCTCAAGGTACCGCTGATAAATTTAGCTCGAGTGCATCTTTTGGTGCCCGCGTGTATGCCAATGCTCTGAATACAACTCTTGAAGTTGATGCAAAGAAACCTGATTTTTCTGCAAAAAAGAGTGCTCAAGCAACTCAGCCTTTATTTGACTTTGAAGAAGTGGCAAAGAACGTTTTAAAATTTGTCGGTGGAGCTATCAAAAATGCTAAAAACAATGGCGCTGATGATACTCAGCTGAATAAGTTGTTTGATCAAGCCACAAGCGGTGTACTCAAAGGCATTAAAATGGCCGAGAAAGATTTGGCTGGGTTAATGAATGAAGAAATCCGTGCGGGTATTGATAACAGTAAAAAGCTTATCGACGAGGGCATTGAAAGCTTGCGAAAAGACATCTTTGCAAACGCTGAGGCTTTACAAGCCAAAGAAGCGAAATCGGTAAGTAATACCACACAAATTTCTGTGACCCAACAACAATCAGGCCAGTTACTAATTAAGACCAAAGACGGTGACGAAGTCACCTTAGCTTTTGAAGATTTTAAGCAATTTGAACTTAATCAAAAAGTAATGCTTCAACAGCAACGGGTTGCTGCTAATGTAAATGATCAGGTAGAAGTTAAACCTAAAGAGAATCGCAGTGCTGAAGTAGACGATTTAGCAGGAACAGAGTCTGAACTATCACAATCTTCATCTGTAGGTGAAGAGCCCAATTCAAATCAAACGACGTCGAACATTAGCCCTAATAAAGAGAACGCTACCCTGACGCTTGAGCAAAAGAGTTATTACTATGAAACTAATAGTTTAAGCTTTAGCGTGACGGGTGAATTAGATGAGGCCGAGTTGAAAGCGATAGGGCAATTAGTATCTGATGCGAATAGTCTAGCAGATGATTTTTTCAATGGTGACATCGAAAGTGCCTATAATCAGGCCTTAAAATTAGGCTTTGATGATAAAGAATTAACCAGTTTCGCCTTACAATTAACTAAAGTAGAAAACACTCAAGTTATTAAAGCGTATGAAACGGTTTCTCACTATGGGCAAACTAATAGTGAGAGTGAGCCTTCAAAAGCCGTTAAACCCGTCGCGCAATACTTAGATAAAATGCTATCAGTAGTTGAAGGGAGTCGTCAGCAATTACAAGGAGCTGAGGATTACGAAAATATGGTGAATTCACTTATTAATAGAATGGGCGAAGTCCACACACCTGATTTAATAACAGCACTAAATAGGTTTCATGCCTTTAACCAAAAACTTATTGAAAATTTGCCTTTAGTTAGCCGATAGCTTCGACCTGGTCAGCTGAACAAAAACGCCTACATTAAGTAGGCGTTTATTTAATTACTTTCTTGTTGTTTTATTCTTCTTCAGTTTTATCTTTTGCTAAACGAACTTTAAGTGTTCTTTCCTGGAAAACTGAGTCATTTAAATTCTTAATTGCTTTGTCTGCGCCTTTTGCATCCATTTCTACGAACCCATAACCTTTTCGCTTACCGGTACGTCTATCTTTCATTAAACGAACTGAGTTAACGACACCATGAAGTTCAAAGTGCTCTTGAACAGCTTGTTCATTTGCTCTGTAAGGTAGGTTGCCTACGTACAAGGTACTTAGTTCTGAAACGTGAGCCGTTTCTACACCTGTTGAAGCGCTTTTAAGTTGAGTTAATAAAACAGTGGCGATGCCACCAATGATAATACCTAATGCTATTGAAATTGCGGGTGATAATGCAATATTGAAAGAGTTGAAAACAAAATAACTGGCAATTGCTAATACTAAAACACTAATAATGTTTGTGATTAAAGATGAGTTCATGATCAAAAGTACCTAAAAGTTGTATTTATAATAATAAGGAAACGCCACTCTATGTTACTTACTTATCAATAAATCGCCAATATAAACAACAAGCTGGATATTAGTAAGTTGCATTTTATTATTGTTTTTTCATCAATTTAGTCGATTACTGAGCATTTTGATGGATAAAGCACCACTTAAACAAGTATTTCAAAAAAGGTGTTGCAAGTCGAAACGGGATCTCTATAATGCGCCTCCTCGCTTCGGGACAGACTTTAAAAG